>JAIERK010000192.1 GCA_019746975.1 Candidatus Obscuribacterales bacterium | reverse complement strand
GCAGACGCAGGTCGCGCCAGGCACTGCTAAAAAATGGCCCGCAAGAAAAAACCATGACGGGCAGCGTCAACACCCAGGCATACACGATCTTCTTCATCGTGCTCGGGTCGGTTTGACCGGGTCCGTGGAGACCGCGGGTACCACCGATGACGGTGGACGTCAGGACGTGGGTCGTGCTGACCGGAACAGACGCACAGGTGGCGGCCAGAACAGTCACAGCCGTCGTGGTCTCTGCGATGCAGCCGTGCAGCGGGTCGATCTTCTTCATCGACAGACGCTCGCCCACGGTCTTGATCACGCGCCAGCCACCGAATCTGGTACCAAGCCCGATCGCGAGTGCCGCACTGACCACCACCAAGAAGGGCACATGGTCGAGCGTGAAGCCGTACTTTCCGAACTGCGTGGCCAGAATCAGGGTGATGATACCCATCGTCTTCTGGCCATCGTTGGCACCGTGGGAGTAACTGACTGCGCCGGACGAAGCGATCTGGATCCAGGGCAGCCACCGCTTCGCCCTCGGACCACGCTGCTCTTCGTCAGAACCAAGCAGGCGCTTGAGCAGCAGCGCGAGGAGCAGTGCCACCACGAAGCCGACCAGAGGCGACACGAGCAATGCGAATAGCGCCTCGTACAGCTTGTGCAGGTGGATCCCCTCGAACCCGGCCGCGGCGAAGCCGCCGCCGACGAGGCTGCCGATCAGGCAGTGCGAGCTACTTACCGGCAGACCGAGGTACCAGGTCGCCAGGTTCCAGATCACGCCAGCGATGAGCACTGCGTAAATCAACTGCAGCGAGCAGTGCTCGATCGACACGATGTCCACGACGAACAGCGCGACCGAGGTACCGACGGTGACCGCTCCGATGAAGTTGAGGATCGCGCTCATCAGAATGGCGCGCTCAGCCTTCATGGCCTTCGAGTAGATCACGGTCGTCACGGCGTTGGCCGTATCGTGAAAACCGTTGATAAAATCGAACACCAGAGCGATGAAGATCGCTACACCAGCGGCGACAAGAATAGGGTCCATACATGGGTTCCTGTGAGAATCGGATTTGCCTCTCTATCGAAAGAGGCGCCTGAGTTGCTCCTTCAACCACGTCAACCAGCGCCATCGACGAGATGGCGGGGTGGCAGGCGGAGCGTAAGGTTGACGCGTCGCCCTGTATTCTGTTTCTTCCGGATTGGCGGAAATCGTGAGGAGTTCCGCCTCCTGATTACTAGCCGCGAATAGCGGGACACGCCTGAGTGGACGAGCTGCAACCAACCTCCAGGAGGCCCGTCACTTTTCGTCAGAAACTACTTACTTTGCGATTTTACGGTTATTGCTAGGTCCGAAGAATCAGGTCAGAGGGATAGCCGAATCTACCTGACAGCTATAACTCAATCCAAGCCCGACCTTTACGAAGAGTTTCAAATCGCTCCTCGATAAAAGCCCGTGCAGACTCGTTTCCTATTAATCTCAACTGGAAAGAACTTCTCCAAATCCAAATGTTTCTCAACTATTGTTCAATATCGCGAAAACCACTTAGCATGCGCAGTTCCCCGATCTCAATACTGACGTTCAAACCAATATCTTGAATTCTTTAAGACTAGCCTCCTCACGGTCCTGATCGACGCGATTTTCGACAAACTGAACAAGCCCATTCAACCGACCACTCGCCAAAACCCAAGGCACACCATCTGCGATACCACCCCAAAACAAGACGCAGGTCACCACAAATTAGACGCAAGCGCCAAAAACTCAAGCCACGTTCGAGAACCGCATTAACAGCCACTTCACAGAGGACACACGTGTCGATAAGAACTTCGTTTCTCCAAAGCTTCTCAACTCTCTTGAATTTGACACAGCCAAATACGTTTTGACGGATGTTCGTTCATGGCGCCGCCACCTTTCAAAAGTTCCACCATCATCAGACTCATCAATTCCAATCGCCGTCATCAGACTCACTGAATTAGCGCGGTTTTTTCTCCAATCACCATCGGAAGCATTGCCACCAAGCAGTTTTTCCTCTCGATACCATTCTTTCCATAACGCGGGGACGCCTGGCATCAAATTGACATCTTCTGGAGCGACTTTCTGCATTTCGCTAAGGAGGAATTCCAAAATCGAAGATGTGCGCCGGTAACTCCTTCTCTCCTTCTCCGTCTCAAAGGCAGATGAGTTCGAAACTGTGATATCAACCTGGCAACTTTTTTCGAAAAATACTTTTGATCGATCCTGCCCTCTTATTGCCTTTTAAACGGGCTTAATAAGACGCGGCTTATGAAGGCAAGCGCCGTTCATCAAAAACGCCCCAGACAGGCGAGTGCCGAAAACCCTTAGCAGCCAATGGTTTTCGGCATCCGAATCGTCAAAAGCAAGGACCAATCGCAACGCTATTTCCAACGCCTAGCAAATAGCCATGCTCTCGCTATTGATATTGAATGATACACAGAGATTCGACCTTAATCACTACATTGGCAAAAATCACTATTCATGCGTCTTTTCAGCCACACCTGCGGGAATGCGCTGTTTTTCCATGTAATCGAGAATCCCTTGCTTAACCGTTTCGCCAGCGAAATTTGTACAAGATCGCAAACAACTTTCTCTACAAAACGAAAAGACCCGGTCTTACGACTGGGTCTTCTCTACCACTCATCTACTGAATAAGCTTTTTCTGCGATCAGTGCTGTGTATAACCTGGCACTCTAGTGAGGCTCTCCATCACTTCGGACGAAACTTGCGGTGCCGCAGCGTTATTGGTGTAACGCTTGGTGGTTTCCAAAGTCCGGTGTCCGCCGATGGCCGCAACCAGCATCAGATCGTTGCCGTTGCGAACCAGGTTGGTGAGACATGTATCTCTCAGCACCTGAGCCGACAGGTTGAGATGCGCGCGGTGACCGATTTTTCTTACGATGCAATCGACACCTACTGTTGAGATACGTCTACCCATAGGGTTGAGAAATACTGCTTTTTCTTCTGTCTCACCAAAACGGCGCCGCCGTTCGGTCATCCAGTCATAAAGCGCTCTTCTAGTTGGAGCATTCAGCGGAATTACGCGACTGCCTTTCACCATGACGCGTCCGGTGTCGGCAGCCAGAAGTACATCGTCCATGTTGAGACCGACGCACTCTCCGATCTTCATTCCCGTGTACAACAACAAGAATGAGATGGCACGGTCTTTTGCGGACCGATGGCGATAAATTGCTTCCACAAAACGTCGCTCTTCTTCATCAGACAGGGGTCTGGGTGTAGATTTCGGCCATGATTCGCGAGCCACTCTCGGCATGTCTATTCCAAGGAATTCAACATACTTCTCGACGGCTGTAATTACATTGTTGACCGTGTTTTGGCTTGATTCCTCGACATTCTTCAAGAAATTGATATAACCAACAATTTGCTCATGCCATTGCGCACCGTCCATCTGTGTTGGATCAGCGCCTTGTTCACTTACATAAGAGAGAAACTTTCTTACGCGTGATACATATGCTCTTTGAGTGTGAGCTGCCATAGACTGGCTGCTCAAGTTCGATTTGAAACCTTCCAATGAGGACACAGATTCCTGATTTTGGGCAGGGTCGGGAGAATAAGTCATGTACACCTCTGGGGAGTGGCGAAGCTGTGTGTGGAAAAATATACGGGTGATTGTCAAGGTTAACAATTGGCTCGCCCGACAATTAATAATTTGCGATATAGAGGATACCAATTTCAAAAATTGGACCCTTCTAATCTTTCTCCCCGAAGAACCCCCACCCGTTGGGCTTTTCAATAGATGAGCCCGGGTTTATTGGTATCCTGTCCTGGGAAGAATTAACGAAGAATTGTTGCAAGATTTGGTAAGCAAAAACCCAATATCTAAAGCTCTGTGGGCAATTCCAACATTTATAGGGAAATTGGAACCAATTTTTTTAGCGGCAAATAGCCGAAAACCCGGTGCTGATCATGGAAACGGATATTTTCAATCTCAAGCTCGACGACGAGGGGCCGCTTCAGCTGCAGAAACAGGTCTATATGCAGCTTCGAGAATTAATCCTAAAAGGCGAGTTATTGCCCGGAGTGCGCCTACCTCCGTCCCGCAAATTGGCTGACCTTCTTAGAATTTCGAGAAAAACAGTGGTCAGCGCTTACGATCAGCTTCTAGCCGAAGGATATGTCACAAGCCAGCTTGGATCCGGGACTTACGTCTCGCCAAATCTTCCTGACCAGGACACGAATCAGAGCGCTCCCGAAGAAACAGCAGACGATGCGTCATCTCCAAAAGAGATATCCGAGGATACATACAAAGAGCCTCGAGGAGATGGTTCATTCCAAACTCGCATCAATGTATCGCGCGCCGAAGTGGCTTTTCCCAGTCCTCGACCAGAAAAGAAGCTCCCCCCGTCCCGGGCGGAGACTGTCGATATGGATCTGTCGCCAGCGGAGTCGTATAAACAAAGAGATCCGCGCGCACCCGAAGAAGATGATGACGATCAAGGACTTCGTGTCTTTTCAGACTACGGGCGGCGTTTGACCAACGTTGACTTGATGTCTTTCCATATGGAGCAGGCTCGATTTCCATTTTTCAATTGGCAGCCCGCTTTCGACGAACTGCCTGTGACCGAGTGGGCAAGAATCGTCTCGAAAACATTTCGCAGACAGGATGCCTACCTCGTCGACTATGCCACAGATCCGCTCGGACACATGCCGCTTCGGAAAGCTATCGCCGAGAGACTTCGCAATACCCGCGGTCTAGACTGCCGCCCGGAACAAGTCGTTATCACCTGCGGACTGTCGCAAGCTCTGGACATGATCGCCAGACTGCATGCCCAAGATGGCACGGAGCTTCTGGTGGAAAACCCATCATATCGCCCGGTGCGAGACGTCTTTCGAACCTACGGGGCCCAGGTCAGAAGTATTGATGTGGACCAGGGCGGTCTTAAAACGGAAAAACTGGCTAAGTTACCGACTCACAGCGTTCGAATAGTGTATGTCACACCCTCACACCAATTCCCCACCGGAGTTGTCCTAACCCTGGCCCGGCGCCTCGAGCTGCTCAAGTGGGGCACCGAATGCGGTGCCTTGCTCATCGAAGATGACTTCGACAGTGAATTTCGTTATCGCGGCAGTCCGATTCCAGCCATGAAAACACTGGATAAAGACGAGCAGGTCATCTACATCAGCTCGTTCACGAAAGTATTCTATCCATCGCTCGCGATAGCCTATATGGTAGTGCCACCAAAATTAGTACCATATTACGCCAGAGCACGCTGGCTCGCTTCCGATCAAGTGTCTCTGCAAGTGCAAGAAGCGCTGGCGGAGTTTATCTCTTCCGGACTACTGGAGCGCCATGTCAGACGCATGCGGACTACCTACGCACTTCGCAGAAAGGCGCTTATGGAAGCAATCGAGGATCATTTAGAAGATTGCGCCACCACCCATGGTGACCACGCCGGACTGAGCACGCTGATTCGCATTAAGTGCGATATGGATGACGATGAGATTCTCAGACGTGCTCGCGAACGAGGTATCGCCTTAAGCAGCACCCGTGCTTGCTATACGCGGAGTTCCGTGGCCGGAGAATTCATCCTCGGTTATGGCAACCTCAAGGAAAATGAGATCAGACAGGGGATTATCGAGTTGAGAATGATTGTGAAAGGGAAGTAACCACCCTTTCGATTGGCATGCAAGAGAGATGTCCATATGCTTCAAGAGTCAGTATTGGTCTACGTTTTAAACCGGTATCATCTGTTCAATTACACCATCTTTCTGGGTGTTGACCCGAAACAGTCAACGCAATGCGGTAGCATCACAATGCCTTATGTAGCTTTAAGGCTCCGCGCGCAAGTTGCGCGAGTGTTATCGAAGATGCTCTTATTTGCAACCTCGGATGTCATCAGCATCTCCGTAAAAATTCGAGAACACAAACAATATCTTCGCTGTGAGATGATGTAAAGTGAAAAATGCAAACCAAATCTCTTTACATCAGTTGTTGTTAAGGGTTTCCAGACTTACAGATCTTGGAGATCTCTTTTTGATATTTACTATGAGTACTTACAACTCAGTCCTTTAACCGCCGTTTAGCCGAAAGCAAAGCCAACTCCACTAATTTCCTCATCAATTCATTCGCCGGAACCCTCCGGATGGTGGAGTGAGGCTTATACAGAGCATCACCAGTCCCGGATGGATTGGCACTCTGTGGCTGGACCAGTGCACGACCGCTCAAGTCGAGCGTACCGTCGCGCACATTCGCGGATTGCTTTCCTTGATTTCTTAACCGCCCGCGCTGTGGGCGAAACGAAACGACCTTCTAACAGGACACTGATATGAAGAAGCTCATCACGTTTCTGATGAACTTGTGGTCGAGCCTGCTCTTCCGCAAGACCGTCATCAACTTCGCCGCCTTCTTCGCGGCATTGGGTTTGTTTTACATCCTGATTACGAGCCACGTCGTCACCCGTACTCCGGAGCGCGTGGTGCCGCGGGAATACGCTTTCCTGGCGGCTCAAAACAAGACAATGGCTGCGGTCGACCTCGAACAGGCGCTGCGGTCCCAGAGCAAAGAGGTCGAAGGGCTGGTCTTCTTCGACGGACTGAAGAGCATTGTCGTGATGGGCAATGGCTTCGAGAAAGACCGCCTCGTCATCCACGCCGACACCGAAGAGATGCTGAAGTTGGCAAGGGCCAACAAGCTTCTCATCGTCGAGAAGCCGTCGGCGGCCGAGGAAGGCACCCTTCTCCCAGGCTGGTTCATGTTCGCTGTGATCGGCTTCATCATCTGGTTCGGCGTGCTCATGTTCAAGCGACGTGAGAACGGCGAAGAGGATAGCCGCTTCAGCGTGCTGTGCGCCCAGGTGCCGATGGCGATTGAGGGAATCGTTGCACACTACAAGATCAAGAAGACCAAGTTCTACATGATCGTGGTCGTAAGCTTGCTCTTGCTCAATGCCGCACTCTTCTTCTCGCGCGTCTTTCACAACGACCACCTCAAGACACTCCCGCCCGAAATCTCAAGTGTCCAGAAGATTCCAGGGTGGCAGGCTGCCCGCCACCTAGAGAAGCACCCGGACGAATTCCTCCGCGTCACCGTGGTGGAAGAGCTCAACACGGCTTACCTGGTGATCAATACGCTCAAGGCTCCGGATCCGACTCCGGTCGGCGGCGGCAGCACGCCGGTCACAACTACGACCGTAGGGGCCTCGGCACCAGCCAAATCGGCTGCCCCCGAGGCCCCTAAAGTCGTACCGGTAGAGCGCACAACGATCTTCAAGCAGGATGCCGATGGCAAGAAGGAATTCAACGACTTCATGGCCTTGCTCAAAGGCAAGAAGATCGAGACCAAGTCGGTTCCGGCGATCACCGACAAGAACTACTTGACCAGCATCTCTGTGACCGGTCAGTGGGTCACGCTCGGCTTGCTGCTCATCACCGTGATCATCGGCGGCGTGATGATGCACAACTGGCAAGAGTGGAGCGACGCGGAAGCGCCGAAGGGCCAGAACCGGGCCGTGGGCGCAGGCGGTGGCCGCGTTCACTACGCCGCTTCCGACGTGGAGGTGCGTGATGAAGATCGCAAGACCTTCCAGGACGTAGCCGGCTGCCAGGAAGCGATTGACGAGTTGCGCGTCGTCGAGAAGAAGATTCGTCGACCGCGGCTCTACAAGGTGTTCGGCGCTCCCGTCCCGAGCGGTGTCATCCTCTACGGTCCTCCGGGTACCGGCAAGACGCTGTTGGCTCGAGCTCTCTCCGGCGAGATCGGCGGTTACTTCGAAGCGTTGTCCGGTTCGCAGTTCGTCGAAATGTACGTCGGCGTGGGCGCCAAGCGCGTCCGCGAAGCGTACACTCGAGCCCGCACGGCAGCGCGGCGGAGCGGTCGCATCTCGATCGTCTTCATCGACGAAATCGATGCTATCGCGAAGCGGCGCGGCCAGGGCGAAAGCGGCGGCGACAAGGAATACGAACAGACGCTCAACGAGCTGCTCGTCCAGATGAACGGCTTCGGCAACCACGGTCTGGTTCTGACCATGGCGGCAACCAACCGTCTGGACATCCTCGACGAAGCCATTCTTCGTCCGGGTCGTTTCGACATCAAGGTCAAGGTGCCCAAGCCCGACAAGAAGGGCCGCGCTCAGATCTACAGCATCTACCTGAAGAAGCTCAAGGTCGTCCTCGAAGGGGACACCCCCGAGAAGCTACAGGAAGCACACGCCAAGCTATTGGAAGACCTAGCTCGCCGGAGCCACGACTTCTCGGGCGCCGAGATCGAAGGTGCCATCAAGAATGGTGCCACCATCGCGGTCGAACGCCAGTTCGGCAACGTCACGGAAGACCTCACGGAGGACGAGGTCGAGGAGTACAAGGACAAAGCCATCATCACCATGAAGGACCTGCACGAAGGTGTGGACAAGATGGCGTACGGTACTCAGATCAAGTCGCGCGTGCGCACCGACAAGGAGCGCTGGGCGACTGCGGTTCACGAGATCGGCCACGCGGCTGTTCCGACCGTGCGCGGTGGTGACCCGGTCAACCGGATCACGATCGTCATGACGGACAAGTCGCTCGGTCTCATGGACAGCTCTCCGGAAGAAGGCGAGCGCTACGACTGGACGGACGTCCAGTTCGGCGTGCGTCTCGAGACCATGCTTGCCGGTCGCGCAGCGGAGAAGATCTTGCTCGGCAAGATCTCGACCGGCGCGAGCAACGACTTCGAGCGCGCCAGCCAACTGGCTCGCAGCATGGTCGGCATGTACGGCATGTCGAAGGCATTCGGCGTCAAGTCGTTGCCTCTCGATCAGCACGGCTTCCCGACCTCCAAGGTGGGCGAGATCCTGCTCGACAAGTTCAACAACGCGTGGGGCGAAATCATCGACACCACGGAGAAAGCGACGGACGAGCTGATCACGACTCACCGCGCACAGGTCGAGGCTTGCGCCAAGGTCCTGTACGACGAAGAGACTCTGACCGGCGACGAGTTCCGCAAGCTCTGGAATGCCAACGCCCCGAAGTCCGAGGCGTCCGACAGCGATGCACCGAAGACGACCACCGCGACCGACGCGGCGGCGGATTCTGACGTGCAGACCGAGGATGGGTCTGCCTCCCGCGGAAGCGAGGAAGGAGGCAAGTAACATGGCGAAGAAGATCCTGCAACTACAGCTTCCACAGCCTGGAGAGCCTCTATGCAGCGGCATGGAGATCATCATGGGACGGGAACAGCACATCTACTTGAGCCACTTTCACACAGTCGTGACGGTCAAGAATGCGCGTCCATGGACCATGCCGTTCGCCTCCCCAGGCTCGAGGCTGGCGATCGAGTGCACGGTGACCATCAACGGGAGCCGGTACGAGACCCAGACCTTCGAGCTCGCTGAAGAATCCCTTGGGAAAACACTGTTCTGCGCCGGCTTCCCTTGCCTGACCATAACCGGTCTGAGCAAGGACATCGGCGATGTGACGGTGACAATCTCTGAAATCGTGCAACCGTGCGATCCGGAGAGTTGTCCCTGGGATAGCTAATCTGAGCTCACATCGTACAGTCGGCCCTTGTGCGAGGGCCGACTGTACGATTCTTGGTTCATCAGGAAGCCGACTTTCCGGCTTCCTGTTTAACTTCTTGCAACTATGCAAGTAACAAACCGAGGCCGATAATGAGCACCACCAATGGTGGCGAACCCCAAGAACTGCCCATCGGGTTCAAGGCAGCCTACGAACAACTCGAAAAGAAGGGCGGCCGGCGCACCTTCAGTAACATGCGATTTCGCATGCTCAACGTCTACGGACTCTACGTGCAGGCGCGGTACCGCTCGGGGTTGATGCGCAACCCCAAGCGCAACCATTTCCTGCGATGGTTCACCGAGCCGGAGTACGTCGAAACCTCGATCCGCGACTTGTCGGACCTGTACATCGACGGCGTCTCGTCCGGCCGCCTTCACGGCAACAGTGAAGGCTCGGCCCTCGCAATCCAACAGATGTTGGCCAAACCTGACTTTGGCCCAGTGAACCTGATTGTGTCAGGTCACTTCACCGAATCCGGCTGGTTCGTGGACTCGGTCGAGATCGAGCCGCGTACCAAGCCTGCGTAGACTTAGGAGGACTTATGTCTCTTGCAGCCCCGCCTCTGGCCAGAGCACCCCTTGATGACCGCATTCTACTCGTGACCCCTAACATGGCGATCGAGTGGGGCTATAGCCTCTACCTGGTCTCGGCACTGGAGCCGACTTCCGAAACGCGAGCATCGGCTCTCAAAGCTGTCCAGGAGCTGGAAGCGATGGCGGACACCTTCCCTGTAGGTGGACGCGAACGCTGGTATATGAACAACCTGCGTGTAGCGGCCAACAGCTTCGCGCAGGGAGTGGAGCGACGCAAGAAGTCGCGACACGATTCTCTGGAGGCCGCGAGGGAGGAGAAGGATTCCGCGTTACGCCGCAACACTCGCGACACCCGTCGCGGTGGGCTGCTTCAGGCGGGGTTCAAGATTCTCCTCATCGGCGGTTTCATCTTCCTCATGGCGCGCATCATCTTCGGGCTGCCGCAAGTGCAGGCCAAAACAGAAGGCGCCGACATGCACTACCTCTCACTTGCCACCACCCTCAGTATCGCCTTGATCGGCGCATACGCGAAGGGCTGGTGGACGGATCGCAAGATGGTAGCGTTGTTCAAGACGTACGACTCGAAGGTCGAGAAGGCCAACGAAAAGTACGCCAACGACGTGGTCGCCGAATACCAGTTAGCGGCGGAGACCGCGGAAGGCGCATGGCGAGGATTGACCGACAGACGAGCCCCGGTTACGAAGGCTTTCGAGCAACTGCTTCTCGGTGTCATCAAGGGTACCTGCCCCGGTCAAACCCTGTCGCCGACCGGTTCGGACGCCAAAGCCCAGATAAGGGCGACGGCCGCTGTCTGAGGCTGAATGCATTTTGGAAACCATGATTAATGCATCATGTCCTTTTCCAAGAGCCGCATCAGTCCTGACCTCGAAGTGCTTTCCGAGAAGTGGAGACGCCACCGAGCGCCTCCGCTTCTTTCCTGAAACAGCTCCTCCTACCACATTTAGTATAACAAACACCCCCCCTTTTTTACGACTTCGCCTAGTATCTCCTCGGTTCAGACGTTAAAACCCAATAGGCTCAGCGCATCAGCTGTGCTTGTCGGGTTTTAACGAATCAGTCGAACGGTCTTTTTACCGCTGGACCTCGAAGCAAACCGGCTTAGCAAGCGCTATTCGGCGCCACCGTCCAGGATCAGCGGCTCGCCGTTGAGACAGCGGAGCTTGCCGGACGCAACGAGCGCGACAGCCTCGGCCACCTCTTCCGGGGTGATGATGCGCTTCTGTGGACTCGTGTCCAACAGCCGCTGCCGGGCTTCCGCTTCGGTGATGCCATTGTGTTTCTGGATATTGGCGACCATCCGCGCGACCATGTCGGTCTCGACAAATGACGGACAGATTGGCACAACGACGATGCCGCCCTTCGCGAGCTCCATGCCGAGACTGCGTGCCATGCCCACCTGCGCGTGCTTGGTCGCAGCATACAGAGTGTCGTACTTGTAACCACGCACGCCGAGAGTGCTGCTAATCACGCTGATGGTGCCAGTCTTCTGCTCGCGCATGTCAGGCACGCACGCCTGAATGAAATAGAACGTGCCGTGGACATTGACGTCGAAGACACGCAACCACTTCTTGTGATCGAGCTTCGTGACGGCCCCCGCGCCGCCGATGCCGGCGTTGCAGACGAGGTGTCGAATCGTCCAGCCGAGCTCCTTGACCTTCGCCACAGCGCTGGTTGCGACCGCAGGATCGCCCACGTCGCCAACAAGGAACTCCGCCTCGCGACCGGCTTTTCGGATCTCGTCACAGACCGATTGAAGGTGCGCCTCGGTCAGCCCGACGAGGAACACCGGACCGGCTTCCTGCGACATGCGCAAGGCGCATGCCTTGCCGATGCCGCGACCACCACCAGTGATCACAGTACAAGATTTGGTGCTGCTCATGTTGTCCCCTTTCAGGTTCTAGTAAGTGCACGCCACCATTGCTGGTGACTGAGCAGGTTGAGCAAACGCCTGAGCGGCTTCACTTCACCTGGGAATCGATGTTTGATCGCCAAGTCGACGAGCGCTTCTCGTGCCGACGCGGCGCTTTTGACGATCATGTCCTGGCTTTCCAGTTGGCGCGCCAAGATTACCCGATTGGTGTGCTGATCATCGACGGCAAGCACCCGT
>JAIERK010000068.1 GCA_019746975.1 Candidatus Obscuribacterales bacterium | reverse complement strand
GCGGAGACTTCTTCGCCAGCTCTCGCACTGACTCAAAAAGCGGCTGTTGCTCTTGTTCGAGGAGGAGTTCCAGGGCTGTTTCCACGTCTTGCTCGCTGTTCATGGCCGCATGATTCAAAATCGCCAGGTACTCCAGGAAGCGGTGGAGGAATTGAAACGAATCAACTTTCAAAGTCAAGGTTTCGTGGTATCACTGTCGTCGAGGTCAAAGGCACGTCAAAACCTACAGGCTCAAAGGAAACGTTGTCTAGCCAAGCCTCGCCTGCTGCCATCAGCATAATTCCAAAATCGATGTTGTAGCTGTTTTGGGGGACATCAACGACAAGATCATATCGCGTCCAGTCCGTTGTTCCTGTAACGCGACGATCGTACATGTTGTCATGGCACTGGCCGGTTCTGTTTGTATTGCGACCCTCGACGTCTACGCGCAGCCAAAGCTGGCATCCTTCCGTGACGTTCCTTGTTTTCATCCATGCCGACATGCGCAGGCGCTTTCCAAGATAGTTCTCTGGCGGACAAAAACATTGTCTTAGATAACCAAATGACTCTGGCTGATTTACTTTCGAACGCAGATATGCGGATCGAGTGCCACTATAAGTGGTGCAAGAGTCTAACCCTGTTTCGAAATCGGCTTTATGATTAGCGCCATACGTCCAGCCCAGCGGCTCACCCACAATTCTCTGACTCGCGTTTTTCGTTTTCCGCTGTGGTTTCGACACTATCTTCTTTCTCCAATAACTGGCTGGTAATTACCATCATATTCTTTGCTTGCCCAATTCTTCCCACATTGTAGAAGAATCGAATTTGCTCGACGAATCAGCCGTCCTCAAAGCTGAGATTTACTGGCTTTTTATGCTCGGACAAAATGCTTTTGATGTCTGTGGTCTGGACTTCACATGACACTTCCTCTAGAGACGTCTTGGAGAACCACGCCTTTCCTCTGCCGTGCAATAGCACACCGAATGCTACTTTCTCGCTGGTGTCGGGAACGTCCAGCACGCATTCGTAGTAGTTCCAATCCGTGGTGTCGTTGATCGGATTATGCTGCATGTTATCAAAACCAAGAACCTCTTTGTTGGCTCCATCAACCCGCATCCACAGCGCTGCCCAGCCTGCATTTTCAGTCTTGATACGCGCGCTCAAGCGAACACGTTTGCCCTTGTATGAACCAGCGTCTACCTGTTGCATCAGAGTTCCAAAACCTGTATCGTCATCCTTGAGAGCCTGGATTAATGCGCATTTAGAGCCGTCCAAAACTGTCTCCGGATCAACGCACATTTTGTATTTTTGTGGATGACTTCCGCTTGGCATCTATCCGTGCGGCATTTCTGAGCCTTTTGTAGCGTCGAACGTGAGGTTAACAGGCGATGAGTTCACAAACTTCTTCGCGGTTGTTGGTGACGAGTTTTTCTTTCTCTCTGCCAGAGCCCCATGCTCACCAATCGTAGCCGTCTTCTTTGTGACCTCTTCAAGTTTGAAGCTTCTGAACCAAACCGTGCCACTGCCATCAAGGGTGCCACCAAAATAGATATTATCGCTCGCTTCTGGAATATCGATGATGTATCCACACCAGTTTCGTAGTGATCGGGCTTGCTTCCAGAAATGAACCATCCCGCTGGAAGATTATGTTTGGTAGCTTTTTCCGTCTTGCGTGCCATTTGTTGTTCTCATGAGTGCAAATCTAATTATCTCATCATCCCCTAGGCTTTGCGCAAATGGCACTGTAAGCGTTTTGATGGTCTGTAGGCAATTGGGCAATGCTGTCTTAAGAGAATTCCGATTTCGACTGTCGCTCTGATTGGGCTTTCTGTGCCACTCACCAATTGAATGCCAATTTTCCTGCTGATTCGCTATGGTCTATTCAGTTTCCGCCAGATTCCGGCAAAAGGGGCCAATAGGGGGCCAACGCGCCGCCTGAAGAACCAAAACAAAAAACGGCTCGTCATCTCGACAGCCGCTCCTCATCAGTGTTTTAATTGGCCTGCCCGGGAAGACTCGAAACTCCGACCTCATGGTTCGTAGCTGAAAAGACAGCAGACGGTCGCCATTGGTTACAGGCTAGGCTTTTGCGGACTTGAACTTCCACGGCAGATAATATTGCGATTATTTCGACTGTTTCGACAGCTGCGAATGTTTCGATTGTGTGCTATGATTTCTCGTAGTCCCACATTGAGGAGAATGGAATGCCAGTACTAGCTGATGAAGCAGTGGTGCCCTCAGAGCATGACGTTGAAGCTGCGTGCCAAGCATTGACGCAACTGGATGCGGCAAAGTCCAGTGGTGAAACTTTTGTGATGGCTACGAGCAAAAGCGGCGTTCAATTTGAATTGTCGGAAGGCGCGTTCTCCCTGCTGGTGAAAATATTGAGTGAGATGGCGAAGGGAAATGGAATTATGGTGGTGCCAATTCATGCCGAGCTAACGACGCAACAAGCCGCGGATTTTTTGAACGTATCACGTCCATTTCTGATCGGTCTGCTCGAGAGAGGCGAGATCGGTTTTCGCACAGTTGGGCGACATCGTCGCGTGAGGCTTGAAGACATAGTGAACTACAAAAAGCAGATTGAAGAACGTCGACTTCAATCGTTGGATGATCTCGCCGCGCAAGCTCAAGAACTCAATATGGGGTATGGTGCGTGAACTTGTCGCAGTTCGCTGTGGTCTACGATTCAAGCGTCGTATACCCGGCGCCTTTACGTGATTTGCTTATGCATCTTGCGATGACAGGACTCTTTCGAGCCAAGTGGACTAATCAAATCCATGATGAGTGGATTACGAACTTGCTTGAAAACAGATCAGACCTCACGTTGACACAACTTACTCGAACAAGACAACTTATGGATGCGCATGTGCTGGATGCTCTGGTTGAGGGCTATGAGCACCGAATTGAGAGTCTCGCATTGCCAGATCCGGATGATCGGCATGTGCTAGCGGCTGCTATTGAATGCAGAGCAAGCCTGATAGTAACGTGGAACACTAAACACTTCCCCGCGGATTACCTGAAGTCGTTTGGTATCATTGCAGTTAATCCCGATGAGTTCTTGCTCGATCAAATCGATCTGTCTGTTGAACTCGTAGTTGCTGCGGTAAAACGGCATAAGGACTCGTTGAAGAGCCCAGCACTCACATTGTTCGAATACTTCCAGAATCTCAAGCAACAAGGTTTGACTGAATCTGTAGAGCAACTACGAGAACTGATACCAGAGTGTTGATGCTCGCTACAGCAAATCCCTTGCACGCATACGTCCAAGGCTCGACCATCCCCTTGTCTCCAAAGAGCCAGCCGCCACCATGAATGTATATAATTAGCGGCAAAGGCTTGTCCGCTGGCGGAATATAGAGATCAATTCGTTGTCGACTTGATCTCTATATTCCGCTACATATGGAATGTCTCTGTGAAAACTGACTGATATTGACCGGCCCGCTGGTGGCGCTGGCTGTTCAGTTCTGAGTTTTCTAGCGTCGCAACCTAACCCGACTAAACCAACAGCAAAGAGAGATAAGTCAAAATAGTCAGCCGTCTCTTCTGTTGCTGAAAAGTTCTGATAAAGATAATATTCAATTTGCGCACCTACTGTTTGCCAAGAACACTCTTCTGCTAGATTCCGAAGCCTCACACCCTAGCGAGTCATCAGAATTCCTTGCCGGGAAGTTAATGATTAATACTGGCTCACAGATGTTTTGCTTGACGAGGAGAAAGATGTGTTGCACGTTCGGCTCGTCCTTGATAAGCATCACGGCGGAGTTCGACCGCCTCCTAAGCAAACGAATTGCACGAGCAAGTCCCTTTGCCTGCTCGACCTCGTAGCCGAGCGACTTCAAGTGACCGCGAACAATGTCCGCGTGCTGAGCTTCTTGGTCTTTTGGTATCAGAATGAGAAACTTAATGGGAATCCCATCGAAGCCTGGGGTCTGCCCTGCGAATGTAACCATGACTTATTCCTCTCTAGTCCGCGTTTTGAAATTACCTTGTGTCCTCTTTGACTGATCTGCATCAGAAAATGACTGCCACTACTGGTAGTGACAAGCCTTAGTGAAAAACAATCTTTGCTATTCTGACGTGTTAGTTTTTTTCTTCTGCGTCAAAACCTTTCCATCCAGGTTGACGTTAACTATTCCAGCACTTACGGATGTTTCCGGCTTGAGAACAGCGTGAAGGTAGCGTTTGTTACTCTCCCAATACTTAGGCAGCCTTCCGCAAAGTTCCTTCAGCCGTTTCTTTGCGATAATTCCATGTTCTTCGTCTTCGTAAAACTTGTGAGCGCCAGGAATTCCGATTCCGTCATAACTCAGCCCTTTTTCATCACCAATCATATTTCGGTGCACCAGAAGCCAGTTAACGACGCAGTCATTGTATGTTTTTGAGTCATTCACACCGAGTTCTTGAAGTTTGACAAGTTTTTGAAATAGCGCTTCGGCATAGGTTATGCGGACTGTTGCATCGTCAGGAGCGTGATCTACTGCTTTTTTTGCCAATCTGACGGCTCGGTCATGATCGTCTACTTTCGTTGCCAGCTCCGAATGTAGCGAGTTTATGAACGCATTCTTGTTGCCCATTCCTTTGTCGAAAATTTCGTAATTACTTATCTCACCGGAGCCTTTTGTCTTGCCAGCATCTCTCTCCTTGTCTTTAGTTTCCGCATCTTGTTCTTGGTCAACTCGCACATAGCCTGCTTTTCTCTCAACCGCTAGGCAATAATCTGTGGGTGCAAATGTGAAGCCAAGCACTACCAAGAGTGGGACTCTATATACTGATCTGGTTCTTATCATAACGATCTCACTTGCTTGCGCTTGTCACAGACTGGACTTCGTCAATTTTGGCTAGAAGGAAATTGATATTGGTCTTAAATTTCTCTTCCTTCTCAGATCTTGGAATTAGCTGTTGATTCAATTCCTTCAACCTTTCGAGCATAGGCTTCTCAGGAAAAGTACGTCCGAAAATTTGTTTCTCGCACCAGCAGACTTTCACCACAAGAGCCTCATCCTTGGAAGGAACTTCCTCCATGGCGATTCTGCCGTGCACTTCTTCAGCCGCGTCGGACTGATCTTTGTCTCGCTTATTAGCTGCCTCTCGCTCCTTCTTTTTCTCCTTCACATTCGATTTCTCGGCTGAACTAAAAGCGTTAACCATTTTCATAGCAACACGTCCAAACATAATATTTTTGATACCGCTATTGATACCAGAAATGATGGCAGGCATCATGCTGGCCCCTCCCATCGAAGGCATTCCCATACCGGCTGCACCCATTCCGGCCATACCGCCCATAGCGCCTGCTCCGGCACCTCCTCCTGCACCCGCTCCGGAAACGGCCAAAAGGATTGCGCCGACTGCTACCATCGCTACTGTACGTTTAGAAATCTTTTTGCCACCGATATTAACGTGACCATCACTCTGCTCTTCAACGATTCCATATGCGTTGTCTCTCACGTTGACATCGAAGTCCAGATTCTGCTGTGCAAGAACGTCATTCAATATCGGCATATTCAAACGCTGTTTTGTGTAAGCTTCAATATTGTCGGTTCGTTGGGCCAAATCCGCAGACTTTGAAACAGAACCAAAAAGTTTTAGTTCGAGCCTTGCTAGCCGGTCGCCAGTCTTCTCATTTTCATGAACGCTCCCCAGGTGAATATTCTCCAGTTGGTCTATTCTCGGGTATTTCGCATCCACGCTCTCGACAGGCTGTGCCTGCCGCACGAAGAACTGAACTTCGCTCTCCGGCATACCTCCCTGGCAGAATGCCGCGGGTGGAACTCCAATGCATGAAAGGTATAATGTCGTTGCAAATGTCGTGATGCTTTTTCTCATGCAATTGTCCGAAAAGGGAAATTAGAACTCTTTATTGTCTCGCCCGCTTGTAAGGTTTTTGTTTGCGCAACTTGCAAAATCTAAATACAGCTTGTTTGCTACTCTGGTCCTTCAGCGGTTTGAATTTCAGAACAGTGGGCGTCATTAGCAATTTGGCTAATTCGAGGCGACTCCAGCATGTAGCCGGCACCTCGCACGGTTTTTATGAAGGTCGGAGACTTGCAATCATCTCCTAGTTTTCGTCTCAATGACGACACATGAACATCGATGCTTCGATCTAAAAAATCATGACTCTTCCCTTTAAGAAGCTCCGTAAGCTCCTCTCTGGTCTTAATGCGGTCCGGAGTCGAGGCCAAGCACAACAGGAGGTCGTACTCGGTCGGTGTTAGATCAAGAACTTGATCATTTATCAAAGCTAGTCGTTTAGGCAGTTCTATCAATAAGATACCTATTCGAATGCGCTCTGAGGTTCCATGATCCTTACAGTACGGACTGTTGTTGCGCCGCAACAATGCGCGGAGCCTGGCCAAGATTTCTCGGGTCGAGGTAGTCCTCGCAACAAAGTCATCCGCCCCAAGCTCCAGCGCAATGATGGCATCGGCTTCAGAAACAAGAGAAGAGATCATCACTATAGGAACATTGGACTGTTTTCGAATAGTCCTAAGTACCTCGAATCCATCAATGTCTTCGAGTACCAGATCCAAGATGATTGCGTCCCAGTCTTTCTCTTTGACCATACGCACACCATCAGTCGCGCAGTGCGCGACTGCAAAACCTAGGCCAAAGTGTGACCAAGTTTGCGTCAAAGTCCTACAGTATCGAACATCTCCGCAGATCACCAGAATCATTTTCGTTTGTTCAGTGTTTTTCATTGTCGAATTGCTGTTTGCTGACTGACTGAGAAGATCTCAGTCGAACGATCAGACTGCGTCAGCCTTTAAACTTACATGTCTTTTTTCTTCTTTCCAAAGAACGGAAATTTAGGACCGGCACCGACCTTCAGCTCGATGCTCTGATCCTCCTTGAGTTCAAACTTTGCTTCCTTGTAGACTTTGGCCATACCGAATGCAAGTTTTGCATTGTTGGAAAAACCCATTTCAGGAAATCCTCCAAGACCTGGACCAGGTGGCTTTCCGGTATTCTTCTCATCGTGAAAATATCGCAAAGCGTACTCTCCGTTAGGAAGATCTTTGAACGTGACAAACAACTCATCGCCGTTTATTTTCACTTTGTCTTTTCGATAAGCTCCTGTCGGGTCTTTACTCACGAATGCTTTTTCAGAATTGAACAGCTGAACCTGCACAACTCCTTCGTCGTTCTTGAAGCCTGTTATGTGCACATTTAGATCTGCAGACCAACCCGGCTGCCAGATTCCGCACCCGAGAAATCCCAGAATGAGTTTTGTCGTGATCGGAGTAAGCAATTTTCGTAAATATGGCATTGATCCTTTACCTCCATTCATTGCCAGCACTTCTTTTGTCTGTCTTGTGAATAGTTGAGATACCAGACAGCGAGCTAGTCTCAACAAGTCGACCATCCTCCATAGATATAATGCGATCCGCTATATCCAAAATTCTGTTGTCGTGCGTGACCAGTAAGATCGTCGTATGCAGTGCTTTCGCAAGATGCTGCAACAAATCCACAACATCCCTTCCGGATTTGGAATCCAGTGCAGCAGTTGGTTCATCCGCCAAAACAAGTTTTGGTTCACTCACAAGTGCTCTTGCTATTGCCACTCTTTGTTTTTGACCACCGGAAAGTTTCTGTGGCAAGTAGTCACATCGGTCTGACAAGCCGACTTGAGCAAGAACTTTTCTCGCCATGTTTTTCATTTCTATCCGAGTAAATTGCCTGTGCACTTCAACTCCCATCACAACGTTTTGCAGCGCCGTTAGACTGCGATGCAAGTTTTGCGCCTGGAATATGTATCCAATACTTCTTCGCGTAGTGACCAGAACTTCAGGAGGTGCACCGCATAACTCTCGCCCCAATATTTTTATGCTTCCTGTCTGAGCAGAACGCAGCGCCCCGATTAAAGTTAAGAGAGTAGTCTTGCCGGAACCAGAAGGACCCGTGAGAATGACAATTTCGCCTTGTCTCAACTCAAGATTTACACCAGACAGTACATCTACGCGAAGGTCGCCGTCTCCATAATGGAAATCTAAATTCGATATCTCTACAACGTTTGCTTCTTTCAATCTCTTTTCCATTTAGAATATCTCCGCTGGATCTGCCAAGCGAAGCTTTGACGCTGCCAGAGCACCCGAGATGCAGCACATTGCCAAAGTCAACACGAGAATCAACAAGAGCCTAGAAAGTGGCATTTGTATTGGAATGGTTGCTACGGAACGAATTATCCAATAGATTGTATTCGCCAAAATTGACCCGGGAATGAAGCCGCAAATCGCTACAATTAGCGCTTCTTCAAAGATTACTCCGAGAAAGTAATTTTCACCAAAACCCATCGCCTTGAAAGTCGCGTACTCGGCCAAGTGATCGTTAACGTCCGCAGATAGTATTTGGTAAACGATTGCAGCACCTACGACAAATGCAATTGCAGTAAGAGTGCCAAAAACGAAGGCTAAGGGTGCAGTTCTGTTCATATTGTCAATCTCAAACTTAATGAAGTTTGCCTTGCTGAGAACCTGAACATCGTCTGGCAGACGCTCTTTCAACATACTGATTACTTGATCGGCAGGCCGGTCTGAGCCGATCTTTATCAAACCGATATTGACGGCGCCCGCCTCTTGCCTGGGGAAAAGACGCAAGTAATTATCAATTCCTGTTATCAAAACGCCATCGATCTGAAATGATGCGCCGATGTTGCACATACCGCAAAGAGTTACGGTTCTTCGAGCGATTTCGGTCGTCACCCCTTTTCCCTGCGATATAAGTTCTTTTGTCGTCGTGTAATTACCTCTTGATCCAGAGTCGAAGACAACGTGATCCGGCAATTGAAGTGCACCCTTGAATTTTTCTAGCCCGTCGATCTTCAGATAAGGACTCGCGGGATTTATCCCAACAATCATCATTTGACTCTTTTTGCGAGTTTGGGGATGCTTCCATTCAACAGAGCCTACGTACATAGGCTCGACATCGCACACGCCCGGTACATCAAAAGCCTGATAAAGTCTTCGTCTCGGAAAAGAAAAAAGTGTAGCTAGTTGTTTTGCCTGTTTGCTGATAATGACGGCATCTGCTGTCACTTTTGTGTGAATAGACACTGCGGCTTCGTACTGCGTGTTCATGATTCCCAACTGGACGAACATCAACACATCGGCGAGTACAACGCCTACAATGGAAACAAACATGCGTACTTTGTCATGCTTGAGCTGAATCCAGCCCAACGGAGTCCGGTTAATTAGAGAGTTCAAGAAGTTCATTAGATCGAGATTGCAACCTTAACCTGAAGATCAGTGAAGCCTGAAAGCCGCTTACTTGACTGATCGTCAAGCTGAACCTTTACGTCAACGATTCGTTCGTCGATGTTCGCTGTTGGGTCAGAATTGATTACGTTCTGCCGCTTAACGCGCCGTCCAATGCTGACCACCTTCCCTTTGAATAGAACATCTGGGAATACGTCAGCGCTTATGATTGCCGACTGCTCTTTCCGTATTTTCGCTACGTCTGTCTGGTAAACCTCGGCAACAGCATACATTTCATCAATGTTGCCGAGATCCGCTACGCCGTTGGAACCAATCTTCTCGCCGACCTTGGTGTGAACCTTTATAATCGTTCCGTCAATTGGTGCAACAATAAGAGATTGCCTAAGTTTGGCTTTCGACAATTGAACGCTAGCCCTTGCTCTTTCGACTTCGATCTCGGAATTCTTCAGATCAACGCTTCTGACCTCTGAGATTTTTCGTAGTACCGCTTTTGCGGATCTCAGTTGTTCGGTTACGGTTGACTCGATCTGATTCTTTGTGGCACGGCTCTCCTGAATTGCTTTCTGAACCGATTCAAAAGCTAGTTTCTTCCTGTCATACTCCGAGTCGCTGACAACCTGTTCTTCATGCAGCTTCTTATATCGAGCCAACTCGACCTTTGCATTTTCGGCTTCAAGCTCGAGGCGAGATAGGTTTGCATCCTGCGTAACCAATCTCGTTCGCAGCTCAGCCTTTAGCCTATCAATCTCCGCTTCCTGTGAGTCTCTCTCTCCCTGTTTTGCACCGGCGCGTACGATTTCTAATTTTGATTTCGCGAGCTCAACCCCCATTTCCGCCTCGGCCACGGCCGCGCTTAAGGATGGATGACTATCTAGAATGGCAATCACTTGCCCCTTGCGAACCTTTTGTCCCTCTACAACCAAAAATCTATCAATCCGGCTCTCACCACTGGCGGAAGGCGCCGCTAACTGAATCAATTCGCCCTTAGGCTCAAGGCGCCCCAAGGCCGTCACGGTTGAAAAGTCGTCCTTGACCGTAATACTATTAGATGGCGCAGGCTTTGCTGAAAACGTTGCACCGACCAAACCAAAACTAATTATGGTGAGTCCGGCTAAGACGATTACTGTGATTTTTATAGACCAGCTAGCAGTGTGGCTTTGCGCTCCGAAAAGAGCAGGCTTTCGCAGGCTTAACACTAGATTGAATCCTTTACGGGTAAACTGCACCGTGTAGTGCTACAATCAAAGTTACACGACCTGGTTTACTTTGTCAACTTTACTAATCGTTCTTTTAAATGGCGGTTTATCATGAAATCCGATACTCGATCCGAAGACAGCCGTTCCAACTCGAAACGAGATGCGATCTTAAGAAGCGCTATGAACGAATTTTTTGCTAATGGCTACGAAGCCGCAAGCATGGACAGAATTGCAGACGCCGCCAATGTCTCTAAGCGGACTGTCTACAACCATTTTGAAGACAAAGAAAAGCTCTACAAGTCATTGATTGAGTTTCTGGCGAATCAACGTCAGCACCCTTCGCTCAATGATGTGGAAAAATTCGCAGCAGTTGCTCCACCAAAGAACCTACTACAAATGATCGGAATGTCAATGATTCAAACAATCAAACATGAATCAAATATCTTGCCGTTCATAAGAATCATTATTGGTGAGTCCGGACGATTCCCGGAACTAGCAAAGACATTTGTGCGTTCAATGGAAAAGCCCAAGATGGAGTTTTTGATTTCATATCTCAAGAACAACAAATTCGCAAAGTTCAGCGATCCAGAGGCGACTGCTTGGAGTTTTTCCGGAACGATAGTCTACTACGTGATAATTACCGAAATCCTGGGCAGCTCTGAGATTATGTCAATCGAACCAGAGCGATTGATTACATCGTTGGTCGATAGTATTGTAGCTGGTGCCGAAAAAATCGGCTGAAACACTCAACTAATTTTTTTGCATGACAATTTGAGCAGCCGCACAATAATGGCAGGCCTCGAACAATTTGCACCACGCCTCCCATGAGTCGCGCTCTCTCTAAAATCTTATCTCTGATAGCCGTGTAGCCGTGCGTGTTGCTGCTCGGTAGAATCAAGAACCCCATCAGAATTAGCATCGAACATCAGCATCTGTTGCCGATTACTTTGTTGACGTTGTTTAGTAATAAACTTAGACCAGCTGTGCGTTTTGGTCAGATGCTCGAACTTCACATAACCCGTCAGTACGTAGTACGCAATAAACAGTAACAACCAAACAAAGAGCATCACAGTGAACTGTTTAGGCAATTTCTGATAAGGTTTAGGCTCTAATTGAGTCATCTAATAAATGCGCAACTATATTGAACTTTCTGTGCTTGGCTCAGAGTCCGGCTCTACCAATCCCAGTCTTGTTTAACTCTCTCAGCTTCCGAATTCTTCAAAACTGTTCCTTCCACACTTTGCTGAGGTAATCCACAGATTCTGCCCTTCACCAACAATTCGTCGCCGGGTCGAATGATCAATTCTGCACCCTTGAATGCGAACGCTTGAATTAAACGACCACCCGGCAATGCACTAGTAGCGCCAAGCGCAAACCCCTTTGAAGCGCTGGTCTCATAGTCTTCGCCGAGAGGCTTGCCCGTTACAATCGCCGGATCATATGCGCCCGCTACTCCCATGATTAGCGGCATAGCAAGCAGCGATGCCGGCCCGAGTGCCACTCGTAGACCAAGACCAACTGCTCCTTTCGCAAGAAGACGCTGAAACTTACTCACTCTCTGACTAGTCTCCTTGACCTTTTTGATTTCATTGTTACGTCCAACTGCAAGCGTCCGTATTCTGCCGTCGTCTTCAACAACGGTTTTCTGCTCTGGCACGTATGCATCAAGGACAATCGGCTCATAACTGTTCGTATTGCCTCACCGAGAAATCTTACCCTGACATCTCTCATTAACTCATCCAAGATCTTACCATGACATCAG
>JAIERK010000257.1 GCA_019746975.1 Candidatus Obscuribacterales bacterium | reverse complement strand
CCTGTTGTATGAGGTGATTAACGGACGCTACATGAAATCATCAACCATTCTGACTACCAACAAGCCCTTCCAAGAATGGGGAGAAATCTTTCCAAACGCAGGCTGCGTTGTTACTTTGGTCGACCGCCTCATGCACAAGGCTGAACTCGTGCTGATTGAAGGCGACTCTTACCGCAGCCGAGAGGCTACAGAACGAGCTGAACTCAGGGCTCAGAAAAAACGGGCAAAAGGCAAAAAAGACGGAGGTGAGCGCAATGCTCAGACTTCTGATCCTGCTTGAATGTGACCAGTGCAAAGTTATGCTCTCTTCTGCTACCAATTCAAGCAATCATCTTGCACTGAACTTGACTGAAGAGATCTGTGCCTTGGAATGCTCGGCAGCACAAAGCGGTTGGAATATCTATCGCTCCCAGCATATTTGCGATGCCTGCATCATCAATGCCATGGCTGAGCAACGCTCTTAACTAGCCGCAGCCGAAAAATGAAAGAGGGTAGCTTACTAAGCTGCCCTCTTTCATTTTCTCCATGATGAATATCTTTGCCGCCCAATTAATTGCGTTTTTACTCCGCCGCCAACAAAAAAGGCTGATTTTGCAAGTCCTTGTTCGTACTGGTTTAGCACCTCTTTGTATCGATTCCGCAGCGCCGCCTTTGAGCGATCATCAGATGAAATCAGCGCATGAAACGCCTCCATCTGGGAGTGAAAAAACTTACCGAACACGAGGCCGCGGTTGAGTGTTTCTTTGCCTTTGAAATCTTGATCTACAATTGCCAGTTTCGCACCACTCACAAGGCAGTTTCGGAGCTTGGAGTATCGCGAAAATGACAGAGAATCCAAGCGTAGTGCCTTGGTAGTCGTTCGATTCATCTGCCTTTTACCGCATCAACGATTCGCTGAACTTCAAATAATGGACGTCGCTCCCATTCAAAAGGGCAACTAAATTCAACTGGAAATCCTAGCTCTTCAGACAATTCCTCTCTTTTCAACGTAACGTCCAAGGTGTTTCGATTAATTAGAGGATGAAGAGCTGCCACGCCAAATGTCACTTTGGCGTGGGCAACCTTAATGACGGTGAAGTCATTGGTAGAAACGTCAGTCGTTTGACCCAAATTGAATTCGGCAAAACGCTTCAGATAGCTATTCACTAAAGCCGATTTCCAGTGACTCTCTGTCATTCCGTGACTTGGCTCTATCCCCATCAACAGAAGTAGCAAATCCACACCCAGCTTCCAATCCAACAAACTATGACTAAATCTGTTTGAGTAGTGACGCAAACAGTCATAACAGCTTGTTAGGCACCCGCCGGAGTGACTCTCTTCGCATAAATCCGTTTTGATGCGCTTAAGGGCGTAACGTAAGAGTTCATCGAATGTTTGTTCAGTCGAATAGTTGGACGAATATCCAGCACCATTATCTAGATTGTCTGCTATGAAGACTGCCCAACCATCCTGTTTTAAGCCTTGCAAAGGATCAACGACAGAGTCGTAGCGAACTCCAACAGAAATTTCATTTGGTTCAATATCTTCTTTAAGAACAATTGCTTTTCCTAGAATCTCAGCCAACGAAAACCAAGCCGACTGAACCTTATGTTTGCCCTCTTCAAAGGGGGTATAAAAGTCTTGCGGCCAACGCCGGGATTTAACCAACAAAATGTCAGTTTTTCTTTCTGTAGTCAGAGCGATTCTGGGCAATTCATCACCCTTTTCGCCGTCCCGCCACTGAATTGTTTTCACGGTATCGAGACAGTCTGTCTCAATAAAAGCCCCTCGCATAACGGATCCATTGCGAATATTCCTAAAACAATACCCTTTCATATTATTAGTATTGGTTCGGTACAGTGTTCCCGCATTTGACGTAACTACATAATTTTGTCCTTCAACTGGCCCGTGCTCTTTTTCCAATCCGCCGGGAAATGTCAGAATATTTTTGACCTCCTTATTGATGCGGCCGTCGTAAATGGCTTTCCCTCTAAAATCCGTCAGATAAGCCGGTGGATTCCAGCAAGTGAAACGCGAAATGTCAGCTTGTTCATCACATGTTTCACATTTTTCCTCGGCTCCAAAGCTTATAGAATGACAGTTTCGGCAGACTGTTTGTTGTTTGCTGTTTTTGGGGTCGGTGCTGAAGATGTAGGTTTTGCCCTGAAAGGAGTTGCGGTCAGGCCACGCGACGCCGACGCATTTCATGACCTCCTTATCCTTAATGAGTTCGCTGCCAGGGGAAAACTCAGCTATTGCGATATCTGAACCTCTATCGATTTTCCCCTTCTGAATAGGAAACTCTCTGGAATTTGGTTTGTAGTGCGGATCGTCATGAATTAGGATTGCTGTTCTAACAGGCATTCCGAACAATGGGAAATATCCTTCGAGCGCAAAAAGCTCGCTTAACGAATAAGATTCGCCATACTTCTCAATAAAGTGATCGCATGCTGGAACGATTGCATTCTCCACTTCATCAAGAATTTCGTCCCAAATATTTTCGTTTTCTTGGATAGAATTCTCGGGCGCAAGATGACCAATGATCTCGACACCTTCGTCTCGAATATCCTTCAGTCCTTGGATTACTAAAGCCTGACTATTCCTGAATTCATTGATGGAACCGAATCTTCCGCTCGTTATTCCTCCAATCGTTCTCTCCAAATTGAAGACAGCGCGAATCGCGTCATCTCTGAACAACTCATAAAAGCTGGCCTTCAGGGCGACTCGCTTTAGTATTTTCGTCGCGGTTAAATCTATTTTCGGCGAAGGATTTTTTTCTGCCACCATAAGCAAATTGTTTCTGAAATAGTATTCGTCATGGCTTTGCCCTTTGCAGAACGTTATAGAAATGGCCAGCTTTTCACTTCTTCTACCAGCTCGACCAACTCGCTGTTGATAATTGAATCTTCGTGGCGGCATATTGGCGAGATATACAGCCTGCAAGCCCCCAATATCGACGCCAGCCTCCATTGTAGTTGTCACACAAAGAAGATCGATGCCAAAAAATTTCTCTAAATATTCCTTTTTTTCCTGCAGCGAATTTCCTACGCCCTTTTTCAACAGCCCGCCTACAAAAACTTTTTGGAACGCGAGCTGTCGCTCTCGTTGAGCACTTTTATCGGTTTGCCCGATCAATTCTTCTGTTCTTAATGGTCTGCTGTGATGATCGGCATCTTTGAACGATGTGTAATAGTTAGCTCGCTCTTTCAATATCTCGATTGGATACTTAACTAACTCACCTCTGCACTGAGCCTGAGGTAACCGTGCTTTTATTCGCCGACATTTGTTAACCAACAAGAAGAGCTGTACTGAACCACATACCTTGCATTCCCAATAATGTGACTCTGGTTTATGAATAAAAAGTTGGCGAGGTTTTATCCGAAGTTTATCGTCAATTGCATTGAGCCGTTTCAATAATTTGACTACGTAAAAACTTATCTCGTCGTTTGAACTGTCATAGAACCTCGGAACGTTATTTTTGAGCCACTTCAAGTATGCTCCGGTGAGCTTGTCTCTTCCAGGCACAGAATATGCATCAGACTTGGTTTCCCAGTGATAGGCAAGCTGACGAATGGCGTGATCAGCTAGAAGAGAATCTTCCTTCGATATATTCGCTTCTTTTGTGCTCCGATCATAAGTTAACCAACCATATCCTAACGATTCAAAATCTCGTCCCATCGAACTCGTAACAATCGTCTGAAGCTCCGTTTCTAGACAATCAATGTATTCTTGTCTAAACCCTCGATACTGCGTTTGCCGGGATGGATGAACATTGTTCCATTCCTCAAACAATTCAGGCCATGGTGGACAATCCTTTGCTCTGCAAACGAACAATCCTGCCGGATTCATTCCCATGTCATATAACGAGTCTTTGACAAAATCATTGATCGCAGAAAGACTGATGTAACGCAGTTCTCCGACCTTAAGAAGGCGCTGGACTAGCTCCCAATCCTCAAGGTTGCTCTCCTTCGTAAGGCTGCCCAAGTGTAAACTCAAAATCCTCCAAGCGTCCTTCTTTGAAATTTTGAAGTACGGATGCTCGCTTAACTCCATCAAATTTGGATTGGACGCCTTGCATAGATTGATGAACTCAACTAGCTCCGGTTGGTCCCCTCCTTTTCGATTTAGGAAATTGACCGTCCATGCACGAACACTGTCTTTGTAGTGGTTGTATTCCAACTCAGCGGCCATATGCGAAGCGTCTCGCCGAGAATCGCTAAAAACAACCAATTGCGGAAGCTTTTCTCTATTGTAGGAGTCGTGCAGGCTGCCCAACAATTGTTCAATGATGACCTGATTTAGCTTGTGATAACCCGTACCCATCGTTCGTATCGGAGAGGCGATATTGCTATCTGTTTGCTTCTTCCAAACGGTTTCGCAACTAGGGCACTCGCTCGGTAACTCATTATAGGGCATGATACGAAACCACGCGCTGAGCCATTCTGTGTTTGCTTGTGATTCCCGCAGTTCTCCCGTTTTGCCGTTAAACCGAATTTGTTTCCAGTTCCATTCCTTTTTCGTATTTTGCAGATCCTCATCTCCGAGATAGAGGAGAACTTGAGAAATTTCACTTTCCACCTTGTTAATCGGCTGCTCGGGACTCACAAAATTTCTGTTTTTTTCTTCGATTGTCCGCAGAAATCCCCGATAGTACAACTCACCGCATTCCTGGCAATAACAGCATTCCAGAACAATTGCCCCCGTTTCTGGACAAACAGAACTTCCTTTTTCATACAGCCGGATCTTGTCTGCGAGTTTTCCATTTTCCGAATGCATTGATCTGGCCAAACCCGTAAGGTTTTTGATAAATAGGTGCATCCTAATTCGAAGCTCACTGTCTTCCAGCATAGGATCGGCAGCCGTCGCCAGCAAAATGCATCCTTCCGCTGCATCTAAATCACCTTCAAATATTTGATTAGCTATCTCTTCCAACTTTAATGGTGGAATTCCTAAGTCTGGATCGTCGAGAAGTTTCAATTTCTCACGAGCTAAATCTTTCAAGGTACCCTCTAAGTTCAACTTGTTAACAGCCTCACCGTACGAGGCCTTGGCGCCGAGATCCAGCGATGCTTTTATTTTGATAAGAGCGGCTTCCAGAGCGTTTTCGTCTCCGTAACTGTTCTTATATTTGGCAAAGATACCTCGCATTTTTCGAACTAACTCGACATTGCCTTTTTCTGGCTCAATGCGCGGTCCCGAAATTATTTTGAAACTTTTCTTGGTATTACTTGTTCCAAAAAAATCGCTTAAGAACTCTGGGTCATGCCCATCTACCGAAGTAGAATCATCTAAAGAGGCAGATGTTGCGACGATTTTTAGCTGAGGATGATTTGGATGAAGACCGATTCGCGATAAAAATAACTTGAGCGTGTAAGAAATTTCCGTCCCGGCCGTTCCACGGTACGAGTGTAGTTCGTCAACAACCAAATAGAAAATGTTTCGCTCATCGGATTTAATCCATTCACGAGTCTTTTCGAATATGTCCCGTTCTCTATCTCTCACGAGCATGACAGCCAACATACTATAGTTGGTTATCAAAATATCAGGCGGGCATAACTGCATGTCCCAACGAGTCATCATCTCTGATCCTTGGATACGAGCCATTCTGTGCTGATCTTTCAGTTCGGCATCATTGAACTCTTCTTCCAAATCGCACAATTGACTCGCGCAGTCTTTTACCGCGAACTCATTGGTTGTTTCACTTCTTCCAAGTGTCGCACCGTTATATTGTCCAAAATAAACACGTTCTCCGTTAAATAACTTGTCGTAAACACTTTCTGCTTCAGCCGAGTCTAGAATCTTTCTCAAATTCTCCACTTGGTCCTGTACAAGCGCGTTTAGAGGGTACATCAAAAGCGCTCTGATACCAGCTTTCCGGTGCTCCGTTCGCTGTTGCACAAAGGTTGGTTGACTGTTGCGCCACCACCTGACTCTTCGCTCTTGCCCAACCCCCTGCCATCTGTCTCTTTCCTTATTACTTCTCAAGGCCTCACGAAATATATTGAGGATAGTCGGCAGGATGAACGAAAGCGTTTTTCCAGATCCAGTGCCAGTAGTGATGACAACATTTTCATTAGTCGTTAATGCGGTCGTTAGCGAATCCACTTGGTGCTTGTAGAGATCCTCATCGACTCCTTCTTTTTGAAACAGCTTGCAAATCGCCTCTATTTCTTCGTTCTTAGCACCACCTAGCAAACCAAACTTCCGAATGCAATCTGCTAATTTAAATCCGGATTTCGGATAGCGATCTTGTATTTCAAAGAGCGTGTGCCGAAACATCGGTCCATTGTCAAAATCTTCGATTAAGGCCTTTCTCGCCTGATTGAATTTTTCATCCTTTGCCAGGAAGGCGGTATCAAGATACTCAATAGTGCTTTCATAAATAGCTCGAGGAAGATTAGCCGATGAATTCGTCATATATTTGTCACTCTAAACATGGGAAACTTGCTGGCAAGAAACCAGGCGCTGCGTACCTGTATATTTCCGTAGGTGTTCCATTGATCTGTTATCGACGGGGCTTCCATTGTTCCTGAACGCAGAGCTCGTTCAATTAGGGTTGGCAATCTCAGCTCTGGGATTCGCTGAATCGCCAATGTTTTTTTCGACTGGTTATACCGAACTTCGATTTTCTCTTTTAGTTTTCCAAACAGACATACCAAGCCCCATTCTGGATCGGACAGTTCGAATGCGGAATTGTCCGAAGACACCAACAGGAATTTCATAACACGATTTTTGAACTGTGTTTTGTAAAGACCTGGGCTGCGCGCATAGTCAGTTCTAATCGCCGTCCATTGTCTGTCCTGCAATGAATACTGACTGCAATCTAAATCTTGTATCTTAGGAAGTCCCTTTAACTCGACCAGAAGTCGTGAAAAAACGCCTCCAGCATCAGGAAGAGCATCAAAAATTTGTTGCTGAAAATTCAGGCAAAGTGACAATCCACTTTCCATTGCAAGCTTCTGTACTTCAGGCGCTGTCGCATTAACCGCTAGCACACGTGGCAGAATCATTTCTTTCGGTTCCGTGTCCACATCTAAATTAATCGCAGAGACACTCTTGGCTGCTTTTACCAATTGGTGTTTAGCCTGTGTGTCACCAATTAGAACAAAGCCGTTGTCCGCTCTTTCTACCAATGCGGCTTCAGCGGCCGACCATTGTGACCTTCCATTTTCAAAAAAAGCTTCTATGTAACCATGACACCGCAGGTGGTGATAAATCCAATTTCTGTTTTTCTTTCGCGCTGCTTCGTCCATACTCAGGCACAGGTAGTCCGACGCCTTATTGAAACATCTTTCGAATAAGGCATAATTACCGGACCCGTGATAGACCATCAGGTCATAGGTAATATCGGCTAGGCTTGCTGAACTCATAGTTCAACTCCAAGCGACTCAACGGCATATTGCCGAACCATATCATGTTCATGTTCACCATACTTGGCTTTTAACCAAGGCAAAAGGTGACCAAGAACCGCTATGTAGACAGCGGAATTTTCGTCGAAGAACCTCTTGCATTCGTTGCTTGTTCGTCCACACAAAGACTTGATCCAAGGGTTGAAGCTTATCTTCAGCTTTTTTCCCACCGCTGATTCCAATTGATCAAGGATTGGATCAGCTTGATCCGGTTTGGACCACTTGAGCATCGAAGCAGGAGCTACAGCGCCTTTCTGGGATATAGCTTTATGGAAATCGCGACCGAAATCATCGATTAATTTAAGAGATCCTACGCCACTACCACTTCCAACAATCACAGTGCTGTCGAGTGCATAATTCATGATTTCAGAGTGACGTTTAGCGTCTTCAGTACTCGGAACCAAACACAGCTTGTTGAATGCTGGATAGTTCTTCTCCTTCAACATCCAAAGGTGCAGAGTCGGTGACAGATAGCAATCGACTAGGCCGACATCGTGATTGTGGAGATTCAATATTCTTGGTTCTGTATTTTTCTGAACGCCAAAAAGATAACTAGCACCTTCCTGCCAATCAGCCTCATTTGACCATAACGGCGTTACTACCAGGTCCAAAACATAATTTCCCCAACCCAAACAGTCGATCCAGCTTGAAAATAAATCCAGATGACTGATGATTACGCGATTAGTAAGAAAACAGCAGTGGCAGGCTAGTAGCTCCTCGATGGAGAGAACCTTTTGCGTATTATTCCGCAGATACTGATGCCAATGTTTGACGAAATCAAGCTCTTTTATCTCACCAAACTGAGTTCTTGCCTTAATTCCAGGCTCGCTAAGCGCTGACCTGTATGACTTTGCGGACCCAGTATTAAAACCACTTGCTTTAAACGTATTCAACTCTTCATTCAGACGAGCGATGCCTTCGTTCAAAGACTCAACGCTATTGTTGAGTTGGTCGTTAAGTTTGCTGATGTCTGCCGTCAGAGTCTCCACATTGGCCCGCTGTTCCTTAGCCAAACCTTCCAACTCTCGCTTTGGCACTAACTGTGCAAATTTGAGATCCATTGCTGCGACCGATTTTTTTGCAGTTGCCGCTAGATCTTCGGCTTTTTTGATCTGCTCAATCGCGCTATTGAGAGAATTTTCACTCGATGCCTGCTTTGATTCGATTGCCACAAATTTCTTCGATAATGCATCAAGCGAATGTTCCAAAACATTCGACTGTTTACCCGCCGAAGCGAGAGCCGTTTGTGTTTCAGCAAGGATTTTGGAGGTTTTGTCTAAATCTTTGCGCAGACCCAGCAAACCTTCTTTTTGCGCATCAAGTCCGCTTGCAAGCTTAGCAGTATGTTTCGCCTGAATCGCAAGTTTATCCGGTTCAGATGCTAGTTTCAGAAGCTCTTCGAAGTTTTCAATTCGCTCGATCCACAATAATTCATACAATTCTTTTATAGCCGAGGCATCCACTTCTTTGTCAAACGCTTCTCGGCAAACACTCTCTATCAGCAATTTAGAATCGGGTTCACTATCAGTTTGCCAGGGAGTTTCAGCAAGCAATGCTTGTAGTTTCTTCTGATGCAATTGAAGATATTTACGACATGCATGCGCATAAAGATGCCAGCAGAAGCTTTGTTCAGTCGACTCCTTTTTAGTCTCTTTGAGAGTACTTTCAATTCTTTTGAGAGAATCTTTTTTGTAATTGTCGCTATAGGTCTGATAGCCTTTCATCCAATTTTTGCCAACTATACTGTGAAAGAGTTCGGTATAGAACTCTGTCCGAAGGCAATATTTTTCCAAAACTGCCTTTGGCAAGCTCTCGCTGTTAGCTAACAATGCAGCGAGTCTGATTTTTTCTTCGATGTTTACAGGATAGAAAAAGAAAGCTCTTTCGAGCGTACCATTTTGAATTTCCTGATCCGCTCGGGATACGACGGGCTTCGATTTACCGGTTTTGATTTTCCGCACGGCACGCTCCTATCGAATTGCATTACCGAGTTCCCAGTAACGCTTTGGAAATCTAGCTTTGACGGGCTCGGCAGGAGGACAGTCAAACCGTCGCTCCGGTATCAACTTCAACTTCCTTCGAACACGTTCGCCGAATATTTGTCGCCTAATCTCAAGCCCGATTAGTTCTCCAAGCATACATGGAACGGCATTTCCAACCTGCTTCCTCGCAGAACCATATGAACCAACTATTTCGTAATCGTCTGGAAACGTTTGAAGCCGACACATTTCTTCGACGCTCAACCGACGATTGTCCCAATGAAAGGGACCAGTTGCAGGGCCGGGTTGTGCTTGCAGCGTCCAGGATGGTCTATTTTTTGCGAGCTTCAGCAAAAAGGTCCAATAGCGACTGCGCCAGTTAAACAGCGGTTTTCCGTCGCCTCTTTCTGTATGCCAAAGATAGTTATAGCCTTCAGGAATACTCGGTAGCAGATCCGCCCATTTTCCAGTGAGTGCCAATGATTCTTCATCAACGTTCAATCCACCAATCGCATCCCATGCCGTTAACGGTAATTCTTTCCCGTCCGTATGGGTTGCTTCCGGAAATTGAATCTGCCTTCCATCTCTGAATGCGAGCAAAAATACTCGTTCGCGTCTTTGAGGTGCGCCAAAGTCGGCAGCATTTACTTTGATAATCTGCGGTAGATACTTAGTTCCATTTCTGGTGTTAATCGCGCCAATCTGCCTTAATATGAGCTTCAGTCCCTCGTCTTTTCCTTGAAAAAGCAGACCGTCAACATTCTCTAGAAGAACAACATAAGGAAGAGCGGCTTCACAAACCTGCAAATAACTTTTGATTGTTCGAGCTCTTGGATCTTCGAGTCTCTTTGTGTCGCCGTTCCAGTACGAAGACTTAGAAAAGGGCTGACATGGTGGTCCGCCAGAAAGCACACAGACTTCTTTTCGCCGCAAGTTGAATATGTCCAAAAGATCTTCTCCTCTGTAGGTGAAGAGATCTCCTGGTTCAGCCAGCTTCCAATTGGGCCGGTTCAACTGCAAGGTAGACTTAGCATCGTTATCAATTTCAACAGCACCAGCGATTTGAAATCCAGCAATTTCAAGACCTACGTCAAGGCCTCCAGCACCAGTGAACAACGACAATACTTTCATTTGTTTCCTTGAGTTGATAGTAATCAGGTGGTAATGATCCCACAATAAGAAGGCAATTTGCCTGCTTTGCAACCACCAGAAGCGGGTACCGTTCGGATATACATCGAATGCCAATAAGTGTATCGACCATCAATGTTCGACGCCACTGTGATCGTTCGAAGAAGCAAGAGTCTGCCCCGTAGTAACCGTTAGAATCACGCCGAATATTCTTTCGACAGATCTTGGCTTGCATTCACAGCCGCACATAGCCATGGCTGTTTCTTTTTACTCCAACATACAGGGGCAGCACCACTGCGCATCAAGCGCTGGACAACAATTTTACTAACCACATAAACGTATCCGCTTGACTCGCAGAGCCGCCCCTGTCGGAGAAAGTAAAATGAATACCAAGCACATCGTGCCCGAAATGCGATTAGGGCTCATAAAAGAGGCAGGCGGAAAGCCGCTATCTATCAGATGTCCTGACGATCCGGAAAAGTTTGTTGCGCTACTTAAGATGTACTCTGAAGAACATTTCGTCCCCTTCCACCCAGACGCAAAGAACGCAGTGACGGGCATCCATGGCACTTTCAGCGCGTCGCTCCTTCACCCTCGCGAAGTCTTCAAGGCGGCACAGCAACAAATTGGTTTCTTAGCCTTCCGAACAGAACAAAAATTCAAAGCCAATTGAACAGCTCTTCATTTTTGTCGATTCAATAGGCACCATATATGATACCAGCCGCAATCTTCTCTAGTAATATGACTTGACGCTGGGACACATTGCTTCCGCTATTTCGGCAGCCGCCGCAGTAGGTGTGCGCGCCGGAATTTAGGAAACGCAGAAGATCGCGATCAGCTGAGCGGCGCTTCTCTGGCTGCCCGGCGACAAGCCTGGCAGACGCAAGCCCTCAGTCAAGCCAGCTGTTCCATCTACCCACTGGTCGTCGAAATCATGGTACAGAGCCTATCTTGTTAACAAACAACACGACCACGGTGAATTCATTTCGGCACCACGTGGTCGACAAATCTAGGTCTAAACTATACCCGGCACATACCCGAGCGGTTTTGCATCCCCAATAAAAAACGGCTCCATCTTTGCTGAGCCGCTTGGATTGAGCCATTTAATGTGCCTGCCCGGTAAGATTCGAACTTACGACCTCATGGTTCGTAGTGACCAAATCGAAATGGACCTGGTACTGAGAAAATTACCGAAAGCTTCTCAGAATTGCCAGGCTGGGTCCTGAATCTATTGATCCGAAAGTTAAACTTTGTTGATACCCCAAAAACCACCCCAAAAATGTAACAAAAGTTTACTTTACTCAATAACAGAGATCTTATAGGCAGGAAAGTTAGATGTTAAGAGCGGGGTTGATTGTCATTCCCTTGACTAAACAAAAGGGATATTTCGGCTAATCAAGAAGAACTTCAAACCCGCACCAGATTTGGTGCTTCTGTTTGCGTTCAGAAA
>JAIERK010000138.1 GCA_019746975.1 Candidatus Obscuribacterales bacterium | reverse complement strand
GTCTAATCTGTTTTGATGTTGATTCTGGACGGTTGGAGCGTTGATAGCACCAGTGTTATTAGTATTGACCGGTATCACGCCGATGCTAGGGCCGCCATTACCGCCGCCGCCACGAACCTGGTCGCGGAACATATGACGTAAAGTCTGGCGATCGATTCCGGGATTATTTTCTTTGAAATCTCTGAACTTAGGTCTGTCATCGCCCGCCGCCTGAGCCGACTGCATTGACACAAAAAACAGCGAGCCCATAATTGCCGCTGTCCAATTCTTCACGTATGAATCTCTACTTCTGACGACTTTCTTACTCATTTGAATGCGTATCCTCTTCTTCAAAACACAAAACCAGCGAAGGCTCGCTTTTATTGACATGCAACAGCCCAAGACCCGTTGGGAGGAGTCTTGACTACTTTGGGTCCCCGGTGGCCAAGAAGTATCGGGGTGTGAGTGCGCGACGCGAGAGTATCACGTAGATGATTTTCAAGTCTATGCAGCTCACCGAAAACGAAATTCTCGACTAGCCAGACTCTATGTGACTGGAAATAAATTCGAAAAGGCTCAAGTGACAGCTATGTTTGTTTCTTGGTGGCTTCTGGCGATGTTTACATTATTTTACGGACCGTTATTTTGATTAATCTCATCATTTTTCGTCGAAGTCAGGCCCAGTCAGGTTCTTGTGATCGTCGCCGATATAATTACTCTTTACAACCCATTGGTTTCGCCTGGTTTGTTGCTGTTATGGTGCTTGCAAGCCGGGATACACCAAAAATGCAGCCAACTGTTTGGAAAGTCCTTTTCGGACTAATCGTTCGGTACTCATCTAGCAACCGGGCGCTGGTTGCGATGACATTTCTGCGGGCGTAAGACACGCATGAAAAAAGCATGAATCCTTATATAAAGGTACGCGATCGATGGAAAACAGCTTGGCAAGCCTTTCGCCACTTGTCAATTGCTGTCGAGCAGTGATTGGTTTTTGGACGCGCAAAGTTTGTGTTTGTGTCTTGTGGATCTTTTTGGCAAAAACATGTTTGCGGAATCGATATATTCGACGATTCTAGTCGTGGGTGCAGCAGTCTAGAAGCAGAAAGTGGAGAATGTTTGATAAGAAAGGACCGGCTTTGTAGCCGGTCCCTTGAATCAATTTCTTAGCCGCGATGCTCAGTTGGTGATCTGGATAGAGCCGACTGGCGCATCGAACAATGCTTGAGGCTCGCCGCTTCCCGACGCGTGCAGGAAGCGAAGCTTTCGTTTGGTTTCGGCATCGACCAGCGAGAGGTAAACCTCATATTTCCCTGGTGTCAGCTGTGGTGGCGTCTTCAATTCTTCCGCCCATGCAATAGGCTTGCCTGCGCCCCATTGATTTGTCGGAATCTCCGGAGTATGAAGCAGTCTTGCTATCGGCTTGCCGCTTTCGTTGCGAAGTTCGAGCTGAACTTTATAACTGGATGCGACATCCTTGTCCAATTGACGCGATGGTTTTTGTGCGGATGCGGCGCCAAGGTTGAAGAAGGTGAAGCTGGCTTTTAGCGGCGTCCCGATTTTCAAATCCTTTGGTATAGAAACTTCTTTCGATACCAACTGATAGCCCATATGAAGTCTCATATCATCAAATGCAGTTTTCACTGCTGCATCGTCCTGGTTGATCACCGATGCCGGCACTTCGCAGAAGCTGATGCCATCTTCGGCGGCATTCTTCGCTAGTTTGTCTACTTCTTTGGTGACGAACTCGTCGCGCAATCTATACCCAGTTAAAGTGTCGGGATGGAACTTCAAGAGGACACGGTAGTCGTCGAAGCCGTGATGACCGTCTTTGACATTGAGTCTGGTCAGATAGACTCGCTGTCCGTAGCGGTAGACGAGGTAATCTGAGATTTCGTCCAGGCTGTCCTGCCCCTTACGGTTGGGAGTCGGAGGACTTATGTCGAAGTTCAGACGCGTAGTCTCGAATGCCTTCGGGAACAGGTCGGCTACATACTTCCAATGCTCCACCAACTGTCGCTGTGTCATACCGAATTTTTTCTCGAGGACTTGAGTGATCTCTTTGCGAGTCTCTTTTCCTGCGGTTTTGTCGTCGGGATTGTCGTCACCTGCTGATTGAGCTTTAGCGGTTTTCTCGCTAGTCTTGGCGGATTTTTCGTTGCTATCGCTAGAAGCTTTTTTCTCGTCGGCATCGCCTTTGGTGGCAGAGGCATTTTCCGAGTTGGTACTGTCAGCAGTGCTTGCCGTGTCAGCTTCCTTGGCGGGCTTGTCTGGCGTAGCCTTAATGTCAGCTCCAATCGTGGTTTTTATAGATGCGACACCATCAGGAATGACATTTGTGCCTGCTCCGACGCCACCGCCGGTAATGCCGAGGCTGTGGAGCGTTTGATTCTTGTCGTACTGCTCTCCCAATTCATTGATCAGGTTGGACCACTTCGCCAGATAGTTGGGGTCCCAGAAGATCGGCATCTGATGCTCTTTGCCGTCTGTACCCAAGTATATGACGGAGCGAACACTGGGATCATTGAACACCCAGTCCGGAGTATCGGATTTAGCGGAAATGTCGCCACCAAATGTGGATACTCGCAAGATGAGAGTCTTGTTATTGTCCTTGCAGAGAGCGAGTAGCTGGTCTATTGGTTTGAAATTCGTCTCACCCTCCGTAGGCTCGAGAATTCTCCAGGGCAAGAGGACGGAGATGCCGTTGACGTCAGGCTTTTTGAGCAGCGACTCGACAAGGGTCTTATCGCCGATTTTATCGAGCGGCACGATCGCAAAGAAGCCGAGCTCTTTGTTGTCGACCGGTTTTGCGCCTTGCATTTCAACGGTCTTGAAACCTTTTTTCTTGATGACCCGATCCTGAGATTTGTTGAGGTACGTCTTCTCCGGTACCGGATTGAGGTACTTCATGAATTGAGTAGCCTTATTTTTGGCTTCTGCTGGAGCGGTAACGCCAATCGAGGATGCCACGGACACAGCCAGTAATACCGGCAAAACTTTGCTTACGTTAATCATTGTTCCTCCGCCAGAATTTGCTTGGCTGACGCTTAGCAACTCTGTTTAATCCTATGATTTTACTAGTAATGGAAATTTATTCGGCGAAAAATGTTAGGATTCCAACCTGTACTAGCCAGTTCTAAGGTTTCTCCACTTTGGTGAGGCCATGCGGAAGTGTTGTTGGAAGCGAATCAAATTTGACCCTGACCTTCCTTGGACATAGCGCCATTCACTTCGAGGTATCTAACCTCGATATCTTTGTCGATCCATATCTTCGTGATCCGGTCGACCTTAACAAGCTTCCAAGAGGGCACGTAGTTCTCTACAGTCATGGACATTTTGATGCGGGCGTGTTGCTAGCGCCTATGCTGTACGAGCGCTGGAGGTGTCAGTTCGCTGGACCGAAAAAGCTTATTACGTGGATGCGTCGAAAGTTTAAAAAACAGATCCGTCCTGAAGATCTCTTTGCGATAGATCATGGACAAGCGCTATATTTTGGTGATGTAAAGGTGCAAGCCGTGACCGCGCATCATCCGCTCAATCGTCTTGGCAAAACAATAATGACGCTTTTTGCAAGAAGTCGAGCGCCCGCCAAGCCGGTCAACGGGTATTACTTCGATGGTTACTATCATTCCGGTGCCACTATATATACACCGGCCATCGCAGAGCAGTTAGCAGGGCTTAACATACATACCGCCTGTTTGCCAATTGGTGGAAAATACGCCATCGCCTCGCCTCAGGAAGCGCTCAAATTGGCTGAGGAAATAAATGCTGAGCGCCTTGTGCCGATGCATTGGCAGCCGCTCATGGATCAAGTTTTCTTTAGATATCAGCCTTCTGACCTGATTCGCCTCGCTCGAAGCGAAGGCAGCAAGGTCAACGTCTGTCCACTTGCGATCGGCGAAACGCTTCAGATCAAGGACGTTTCTGCGCATCGCTGAATTGTGTCGTCGGAATTCTCAACGACATCAACGGCGCCGTCGAGGTCCGGAAGGCGAGCCGTGTTATAACAGAAGGTTTAGAGATTTTTCCGGGTAGAATGAATATGGTCAGTGACCGCCCACAGGCTTTGGCGGTCACGAGAGTTGAGTGGGCCTCAATGTTGCAAAATCGCGGTCAAGAAGAGAATGTGCAAACGCTGCCAAAACAGGCGGTTCCGCCGACGGTTGAGCAGATCAAGCAAATGCAAGCGGAGGCTCAGGAAACAAGCAGGGTCGTGCAGATCCCGTTTGGCGATGTGCCCGAAGACTATATCTTGATGGTCATGTATGACAAAGCCGCCGGTTATTGCAAGTGGCGCTTGGAAAAACCATCTCGAGGCGACGTCGAATGGGAAGAGAGCAATCGCGCGGCGCACGAGATATACACGCTGATTATCAGGCGTGCGATGATGCCTTCTCAGTCTCAATCCGAGCAATTCCGAACTTTGCGAACCAAGACGCATAGACCGACATTAGAGGGCGAGCTGCAGGATATGTCTCTGCCCACGCTGTCTCAATCTATACAGATGAACACCGGAACAGGACGGCTGGAAATCGAGTCGTCAAGCGTGTTTGCCTTTGTCTTTTTTGTGCAAGGGGAGCCCGTGCACTGCATGCTCAACGACAGCGATGGCGACGATGCCTTTCTGGAGTTATGCAGCATAAGCGAAGGCAAGTTTCGCTTTTACAAAGAGCCCAAGACAACTGAGAAAACAATCACGAAAGCCCTTCAAGTCTTGCTCATGGAAGGAGCCAAGCTATCCGACCATCTGACATTCCTTAAAGGAATCGGTGTCGGATTGGAAACCTACCTTATCCGTAACCACTCGACGATGTCGGAGACTTTGTTCGAACAGATGGTGAAGGATGGGGTCGGATGCGATATGGATCTGCAAAAGCGCTTTTATCAGGAAGTGGACAATCAGAGCACCGTTCTCGAGATCCTTCGCCGTGCCCCCTTGCCGAAATCGCGCTGGATACCGATAGTTTTCAATCTCGTCACTTGCGGACTGTGTGCCTATCGAGAGAAGGTGCCGGATCTCGCGGCGACTCGCGATACGACAATTGACTGGACCCAGGTCAAGCGCGTGGAAAGCCTCATGCGTCGTCCTGATACGGGAGTATATACGTATCCAGCATTTCTTCTGTTTCTCGAAAGAGAATTCTTTCGATACGAACGCTTCAAGAGCCAGTTCGCTGTCGTCACGCTAGACATCAAGGTGCGCCGAAAGGAATCGATTGAGCCGTTACCGCCGCAATCTCTCAGCGAGGTGATAAGGAGGGTCAATAACCTGATTAGACGAACCGATATCCTCTGTCACTACGAGGCGTTGGGGTTTGCCATTCTAATGCCGGAGACCGGACTCGAGTCCGCTCGAATCTTTGCGTTGCGACTGGCGGAGATTATTATGTCGGTTAACTTGAATGCCGAAAAAGGTTCTTATCCGATCGTTGCCTCGGTCGGATTTGCTGCAATTCCTGAAAGCTGTGAAAGTTTGGGTGCGCTACTAGCGCTCGCACAAGCTCCTTCGCGTTAGCTTTCAGGGTGGTGACTAGCAAAGGGGCGAATAATTGTTGAAGTTCGAGAAAAATCCGTCACTTAAGGGGTCAGTATTTCCGCAAACTGGGCACAATATAATCGCTTTTAAAAACTGAATATGAAACTTTTAATACCATTAGTACTACAATTAAACGCGATCCTGGCGTCGGCGCACGAATCCACTGCTGCGTGACGACTATCCAGACTGCCATTCCCTGAGGCGGTCAGCCAAAGTATAATTTCGGGGTCTCCAGCTAAGCAAAGGAGCAGAGGGAGTTTCAAAGATATGGGTAAATCAGTAGGCATTGACTTGGGAACCACTAACTCCGTTGTTGCGGTCATGGAAGGCGGTCAACCGACTGTGGTTTCCAATGCCGAAGGTGGAAGGACGACCCCCTCGGTGGTGGCATTCACCAAATCGGGTGAGAGATTGGTTGGACAGTTGGCCAGGCGTCAGGCGGTTTTGAATCCCGAGAATACGGTGTATTCAATCAAACGTTTCATGGGACGCCGGTTCAACGAAGTCGACTCGGAAAAGAAGCTTGTTTCTTACAAGGTCAAAGAGGGCGCCGACGGCGGCTGTAAGGTCGCAATTCAGGGCAAGGACTACTCTCCGGAAGAAATCTCGGCGATGATCTTGCGTAAGCTGAAAGAGGACGCCGAAAAGTATTTGGGTGAGAAGGTGACGAGCGCGGTAATCACATGCCCCGCTTATTTCAACGACTCTCAACGACAATCGACGAAAAATGCCGGCACAATTGCCGGTCTCGAAGTGCTCAGAATTATCAACGAGCCGACAGCGGCGGCGTTGGCTTATGGGCTCGATAAGAAAGAAAACGAAGTCATCCTTGTATTCGACCTGGGTGGCGGTACATTTGACGTATCCATCCTGGAAGTGGGCGAAGGCGTATTCGAGGTCAAATCGACTTCGGGCGACACCCACCTTGGCGGCGACGATTTCGACGCTTGCGTAGTTGGGTGGGTGGCAGACGAGTTTATGAATCTCGAAGGTATCGACCTTCGCAAAGACAGACAAGCCCTGCAACGACTGACGGAAGCTGCGGAGAAGGCGAAGATCGAGCTATCGGCCGTGACCGAGACCAACATCTCCCTGCCCTTCATCACAGCCGATGCATCCGGTCCTAAGCACCTTGAAATGAAGCTCACCAGAGCTCGCTTCAACGAATTGACTAGACATCTGGTCGAGCGGTGCCGTGGACCGATGGAGCAGGCGCTCAAAGACGCTAAGCTCAGCTACGAAGGGCTGGATGAAGTTGTACTGGTAGGGGGTTCTACAAGAATTCCAGCGGTTCAAGAGCTGGTTGCCAGCTTGACCGGTGGAAAAGAACCCAACCAGACAGTCAACCCGGACGAGGTCGTCGCTGTTGGCGCAGCCATCCAGGCTGGCGTGCTGGGCGGTGAAGTCAAGGGTGTTGTGCTTCTCGACGTGACCCCGCTATCGCTCGGTATCGAGACGATGGGTGGCGTTATGACCAAGCTCGTGGAGCGCAACACCACAATTCCAACCAGAAAAACAGAAGTATTCTCGACGGCTGAAGATCATCAAACTGCTGTAGACATCTATGTCTTCCAGGGTGAGCGTCCGATGGCTCGCGATAATAAGCTGTTGGGCAACTTCCGTCTCGACGGAATTGCTGCGGCTCCGAGAGGACAACCGAAGATCGAAGTGACGTTCGACATCGATGCCAACGGTATTCTTAACGTCACCGCTCGCGACCAGGCTACGGGTAAAGAGCAGAAGATTACGATCACTGCCAGTACCAACATGAGCAAGGACGATATCGAGCGCGCGATCCGCGAAGCCGAAGCGCATGCTGCCGACGACCGTGGTCGCAAGGAGTCTGCCGACGTACGCAACGAAGGCGACAGCATCTGTTACGCGGTAGAACGTCAGATTCGCGACCTCGGCGACCAGGTTTCCCCTGGAGAAAAATCGAGAGCCGAAATGCTCGTTGCCGACCTCAGGCAAAAGCTCAAAGACGATGCCGACCTCGATACGCTGAAGTCGATCATGAACGAACTTCGCGGCGCCCTGGTACTGCTGCAACAAGCAGCGCGCGCCAAGGATCTCACCAGCCAACAAGATTCAGTCAACCAATCCTGGCAGGAAAACGCCTATGAAGACGGAAATGCCGGATATGGTGGCGGTGGCTATGATGGTGGCTACGACTACTCGAGTGGAGGAGAAGAGGACATGTCCGGCTTCACCGCATCCGATCAGGACGTAGTCGACGCTGAGTTCCGCGAAGAATAATCACGAAGACAGCACATTGAATGGGCCCGGCGGAACATGCCGGGCCCATTTACGTCTAAAAGAGCTCGCCCTGGTTGCCGCAGCAGGCTAACCGTTTGGGAAAGCCCGGAGATGTGTTTTCCAGAAGAGAGAACAGGGGTTTTTACCGGAGGATTGCAGATTTATTGGTGTTGTCCTAGTTGTCAGGATTTTTGTTAGAGTTGAAGTATATGAAGATCGAATTATGGAGATGGTTTTCCTTAGTTTGTGGTGTGAGAGATCGGTATGACAGAAAGACAATCCGGATTATTAGCTCTTCCTTTGATGACCAGCCTTTTCCTCCTTTTAATCGCGCCTTCTTCGAAGGCTGAGGAGAGCTCTCGTACTCAGTTGGCGACGAATCCCTTGCCACCAAGCTCCGCCAAACCTGCTTATGCAGGCGATCCGATGCGAGAGTTGAAGGGGATCGAACACCGATTCTTTTTCCACGAATACGACCATGACCCTTTGCCCAAGCGTCTTGAGCGGATAGAGCTACTGGTTTTCGGTGGGGTGCAAGACGGAGACAATGTCAGCCGCCTGGCGAAGTTAAAGGCGGCACTTGTGTTGCGAGATCGAGAAGCCGCGCAAAAGCTTTCCGAGAAGAATAGAGCGCTCAGTCCGACAGCGCCTTCCGGACCAGGTCGCACTAAGGCGACTGCTCCAGCCTCGGGAGCGCAATACCCAATACTTCAGACGTTGGAGTGGAAGGCACTGAAGAAGACTTACGGCGGCGAGTCGCTCGATCAGCGACTTGAGAGGTTGGAGACCACCCTTCTTGGTCAAGCCAGCACTGCTATGTCATATGCAGACAGAATTGAACGACTCTGCAAGATAATCGGAATCGACTCATCGTACAGCCCACCGCCAATGGCGAAGGCGATGCCTCGTGGTCCGCTTCCAAAAGCCGGAGGTCGTTCGATCTCGCCCTACTTCAACAGCATTCCTCGAGATCTGGGAGACGATGATGATAGCTTCAGCTTTGACGAAGATTTAAGAGAGCGAGCCACTATTGATCTTCGAGAAATGATGCAAATGATGCAGCAAATGCAGCAGCAAATGCAGCAGTCGATGCCGCCCGGCTTTGCGGTTCCGCCAGGGTTTGCAGTCCCTCGTGGTGCCCGCCCAATACCCAATGGTGGTTCGATGAGTCCATTTGCGCCTCCGGCTGAGCCCAAGAAGCCCAAAATTCCTCCATACGCTGATCCCAACAGCATCTAGGCTAGACTTCATTTGTTTAATAAACCTATCAAGACTGCCTGGTCATTTGAAGGAACGCTCGATGCCGTAATGCGTTCTGACAAAGTAGAAATCCTCTGTAGGATAGAGACGCCAATGCCACCGCTGCTAACGCCCCGCGGCTAACGCGCCACTCGGACCAGTGTCTCGCCGACACTTAGTTGGTCGCAACCAGTTCTGCCCAAACAAATGCGGCAGGCGATGCGGGAGTCGCAATAAGTGCGATGAGGCTGCTCAAACTTTTTATGCAGTTGCCGCCGTCAATGCTATTACTGCGGCTGTTGAATTTGAATCGACTCGATTTTGTCGCCCTTTTGAATGCGCGACACAACATCCATGCCGCTGACGACGCCACCAAATACGGTGTACTTAAAATCGAGACTCGGTTGTGGACCGAGGGTGATGTAGAATTGGCAGCTTGCCGTATTAGGATTTTTCGGGAAGCGTGCCATTGCGACGACACCGGCCATGTTGTGTTTTACGCTAGGGGACGTTTCTAACATCAACATTCGTGGTTGGTTGGTTTTTGGATCGATATAGAGTCCTGAACCGTTGCCGTTAGGACAGCCGCCCTGAATCACGAAGCCAGGCTCCACGCGGTGCCAAATCAGTCCATTATAAAAACCTTGATTGACCATTTCTACAAACGCATCAACCGTAGTTGGAGCGTACTGTTTAAACAATCGAAAAGCGATTGTGCCTTTGTTGGTCTGAACCACTGCTATCGGATCAGGTCCCTGGGGAGTTAGAGAACCCTGTCCCTGAGGTTGTTGTTGCTGCTGTGGAGAGTTCGCTGGGAAGGGCATCGGCATGCCTTTGTGACCCGGCGGCGTCGTAGGTGGAGAGCTAAAACCGGAAAACTTCGCGCTCGAACCTGCAGGCGGTGGTGCTGGTTGCTTACCCTGGATGCCGGTGGCCGGCAATCTCGATCCTGGAGCTGGAACGCCTGACGCAGAGCCGATGCCTGGTGTGCTAGCATCCGGAGTTGATGGAACCGGTGTCGTTGCGGTATTGCTCAGAGTGACATCAGGCGGAATCAACTCTTGAGGGAGCTCGTCTGCCCAAGCATTCTGCATAAGAGTCAATCCAGTCGAGTGGTGGCATGCTGCATCGGATACAAGTGATATCACAAGACTGGTCGCAACAACAGGCAATGCGGCAATCATGCGAGAAAGGGCAGATCGTTGATTGTGGAGTTTTTTCATAATCTCTTTTATTGCACTCTTCCGGATGGCTGCGCTACCCACACGCCCATGTAGCATTTTAGACAAAGTTTGAAAAACTTGCAGCAACTCCTCTTCAGTCGCAATCAGTAAGAATGCTGACATTCTTATGAAGAACCAAAAATGATGCTGGGATGGTCGGATCGACTCCATTGTCGAATGCGCGTTTGAGTATTTCTTTTTTCTCCTCTCCAAATGCAAGCATGATGATCGACTTGCTGGAAAGAATTGTCGAGATGCCCATGGTCACCGCTTTTGTGGGTACGTCGGAGTCCTCGGGAAATCCGCCTTTCAGTGAGTTGCGCGAACTCTCGTCCAACCAGATGCATTGTGTGTAGCTCGCTTCCGGCGTGCCAGGCTCGTTGAATGCAATATGACCATTGGCGCCGATGCCGAGGACCGTTAGATCCAATCCACCGTGTTTTTCTATAAGTTGGTCATAGTCGTCGTTGAATCTGGGGTTATGCGTGTTGGCTGCCGATATACCGATGTGTTGATAGAGATTCTTCTCGAGATATTTTTGAAACGAGTATTCCTCGAGCGTCTCCAGATAGTCGTCCAGAGCAAAGCAGTGCACTTCGGACCAGTCCAGTCCGAATTCTCGACTGAGTCTCACGATATGGCGATACATAGTTACGGGCGTGCGACCAGTGGGTAAGCCGAGATTCGAGTTTGGCTTTTTCCGGATTTGCTCAACCAGCTTTTGTGCTGCCAGTTCGCTCAACGCTTCTCTTTTATCTGTCAATGAAAATCCTCGTTCGCTTTTTTCTCATGTGGTTGCAATCGTGCGTGAGTATGCCGTTCGCTGTTATATTATGAACATAGGTCTGAACACTTCATAGGATGAACCTACTTGCTTAGTGCGACACGGAAGTGCATTAAATAAGGTGCGTAAATGAGCGAAGGTTACTTCAGCCTCCAGCGACTGATAAAAACCGCCGTCATTCTGGTGGTCTTTCTGAGTCAAATTATTCCCATTCCTACTGCATTCGGTCAGACTCGTCGATTACCCAAGGCGCAGTTTCAACGGTTTTCCGGATATGCTCCGACTTCCGATCCTGTAAGTAGCGGTGCCGGATTAGGCGGGCTTTCGGGCACGGGACTAACGACTCCAGGAGTGCATTTGACTACTGGCGAGGAGCGTAACGCCCGTAACATGAATGTGCCGTACAATCCTGGCGAGCCGAAGCTCAACATGGGTCTTGTTCGATGGAAGCGCACGAATATGCCGCTCAAAGTCTGGATTAGTCCTGGATTGATGCTGCCACCGGAGCCGTTTGAACAGTTGGAAAACAGTCGAGTCGAGCTGGTGTTCAACATGATGAAAGATCCGACTCCCAATCCTCTCGAGGGGCTGCCGACTGCGCCAGGATGGACGGAGGAAATGAACTATCAGGTGGCTGCGGGAATAGAACAGTGGCGCCAGTTCGAGAATGAGGGCCTGCTAAGCTTCGGTTTTACATCGGATCCTCGAAATGCGCAAATTTTGGTCTTCTTCAACGACCAGTTCAAAGGTGCTGCCGGTCCCGGTGGTACCAATGTCGGTGCCTTGACCATGGCTCAGTTGTTCACACCCGCGCAGCAAGCGAATCCTTTGTATAAACAGAAGCCGGTCATCATGGAGTTTTCCACTGCTGTGAATCACTTGCCTGAGAAGATGCAGGCCTCCGCCGCTCATGAATTTGG
>JAIERK010000146.1 GCA_019746975.1 Candidatus Obscuribacterales bacterium | reverse complement strand
CGGTGCATTGAGTAACAACCGCTCAGTATGATCCTCTTTGACCTATTTGGCCTTAGACGATGTTAAAGTCCCACTAACCAACTGTTCAAAACACCACTGGATGACGCCGGAACAGGTCAAGGATCAAAACGATGCAGGCAAGGTCTGTCAACAGCGAATGGGCAATTGCTGTCGTAATGATTGACCCCGTTTTTCGATAGACCAAAGCAAGAAAGGCGCCATAAACTGCCAACATAGCACTTCCGATTTCAGCCCACACGGGAAACATGACCATCGCGAAAATCGCATAGTGGAATAGGGCGTAGGCGCAAGAAGACCACACAATGCCGAAATGTTTGTTCTTCAGCTTCAAGGAGTCGAGTTCATTCAGGACCACGCCGCGCCAGAAAAGCTCCTCCAATAACGGATTTACAACAATGGCGTAAATGCTGATCGGCCAAAATATTGTCTTACTGTATCCAAGCTCTTTGAGCACATCGATGACATGGTCGTTGGACAGCAAGCGCTCACCAAGTAACTCGTAGGTTAGAAGCGCAATGATGGTAAACACAAAAGATGCTGCCATCAAAACAAGGCATGTTTTTAGAGATGGCGCGATCATCGTCTTAGTCCAGTGAGATCGCCTCCAAATGATCGCCGGAATAAGGCACAGCCCGTGGTAAAGCGCAAATGTCCAGGCAGCGCTTTTTATCTGATGTAGACCTATCCAGATTGCCGCACAGGGAAGCAAGGACCAGATGATAATCACCCAGAGCCGGAGCTTGCGATTTTGTTGTTGTTGATCAGACATAATGATTCCTCGGCAACATCCGAAAGCTCGGATATTGCAAGCTATGGTAGCAAGTCCACTGACAATTCAGATGTTCCATCGCCAATGCTGACGTTACTTATCGATAGACCTTCTTTGCCGCCATCCCAAATCGATCAGGGCGATCTGTTCGTCGCACGTCAAAAGCACATTCCCAGGATGTGGATCGGCATGAATATAGGCTGCAAAACACTGGCAAAATGTTCTCTGCAATACCAGATACGGCACCAACAGAACTGCTTTGTGCTAGTTATACAGCTTGACTCCATGCTAGCTTACAGTCCTTGCCGGGCGCAGGAAGCTCCCTAATGAGTCCGAGTTCTATCAGTTTGTTTTCAAACCAAAAGACTGAGTCGATAGCTTCATCCAGTAGCGCTGGACGCCGATAAGCATTGTCCGCTCGATGAAACAAAACCAACAGGCTCAGATCAAGATTGCCTCGCCCGAACTCGTCGACAAACATCTGTCGGCGAGATTCTGTCCACCTGGCAGATTGCCATACGCCATCTTTGTCTAGCAATTTTCGCCAGTGACTGTAGGCCCGGTCATTACTCAAAATCACCTGAACCAAGCGCTCATCGGCATCGAGTTCTTCTGCGATTCGAGCAGACAAAATGCTGTGTGATTCCGATACCAATCGCCCATCAAAATACTTTGTAATTGGTTTACCGATGTCGTGCAGGTAGGCTAGTGCAACAAGATCATCGTACTCCGGAAGTTGGGCATACCATCGCTCGATGAACGGTACGAGCTGCTCTGTCACATGCCGCCCTACTGTCCCTTCGGGATGTCCGGGTCTCGGCTCACCCCAATCGCACGCTAGTCTCCATGCCGTAGAATTCAAAATATTATTTACTAGTTCCTTTCCATTCATTTTTCTATTCCTTTGCCGATCGCCTCTTCGCGATCAACTTTCGTTCTCCATATTCGTACTGCTTACAGTACCTGACAAAGCAATAACCTGGAACTATAATATTTCTATTAGCTATAAGGAATTCTTATGGTTCAAAGCAAGTCGCTCAATCTCGATTCTCTGCGCTCGTTTGTCATATTCGCAGACAAGCTCAACTTTACCCATGCCGCAGAGGTGCTCCACATCTCACAACCGGCGCTCTACATGAAGGTAAGTGAGTTGGCGGATTCGTTGGGGGTTCCCCTGTACCGCAAAGTCGGACGTCGGCTGGAGCTCACCCAACAAGGGAAGCACGTCGCCAGATTCGGGCGACAGATTTCTGATACCACCAATGCATTCCTAGATGAGTTGTTCCTTGGCATGGGAAAACAGCCTGTCATCCTTGCCGCCGGTGAGGGAGCGTTTCTCTATATGCTTGGCGGAGCAATTCGTGAGTTCGTCACAAAGAGTGAATTTCCACTTCAGGTTAAGACTCTCAATCGAGAAGGCGTTATCGATGCTGTCAGCAATGGTACGGCCCACATCGGTGTCGCTCCACTGGCAACTCCTTTGCCGGCTGGATTTGATTCAACACTTTTGCGCAAAGCCGATCAAATGCTCGTAATGCCTCGTACTCATCCACTTGCAGATAAGCTAAGGGTACAGCTGCGAGATCTCGAAGGGTGCAAACTTATCCTTCCGCCAGGCGATCGCCCGCACCGCCAGCAGCTATCGGCACAGTTACAATCAGCCGGCATCAACTGGGAAGTCGCAGTGGAAGCCAGTGGATGGGAGCTTATGCTTCACTTCGCCCGACTTGGTTTAGGTCTAACAGTTGTCAATTCCATCTGTACGATTCCAAAAGGGCTAGTCGCAAAGAAGTTACACGGTCTGCCTAGCGTGCACTACTATCTATTCCATCTTTCTGTAATGGCAAAAATAGGGTCACACGCAATACTGAAAAAGATGATAATCGCAGCACAATGAAATTGATGTGAAACACTATACTATTGACTGCCCGATTGGAGATGGATGGATGCTGAAAGTTGGAGTTGTAGGCGGATTGGGATTGATGGCGTCTCCAATGGCTAGACACTGGAAAGACAGCAAAATTATTCAAGTGACCCATGTTCATGATCGTGGCACCGCTGGAGCCAGACGAGACAAATGCAGGGAAGCATGGAAAGCTCATGGTGCAGAGACGGTCGATACAATTGCTGACCTTGGGCAATGCGTTCTGGATGGTGTCATAGTCTGTTGCGGGAAAAATGCAGATGATTTGCCTATCGTTGCACATCTTGCAGATCGGTTGTCGAAGCAATCCGGGAGCCCGTTCATCTGTCACATGTCGACAGTCAGCACGTCCTTCGTAGATGCGGCACAAAAATATTGCTCGACAAAGGGTGTAAGTTACGTCAATTATCCGCTCACAGGTGGTTCTGTAGGAGCGGACAACGCAACCATGCTTATTCTTGCCAGCGGCGATCGCGAGCTATTCAAACAGCTGGAGCCAGCGCTATCCAAACTAGGCAATCCTCGATTCTTTGGAGAAAGCAGTACGGCAGCCTGCAAAGTCAAATTCATCGGACAGGTAATGGTGTTCAATGGATTGATCGGTATTTGCTCGGCTGCTGCACTACATACGGTTGCACTCAACGATGGCAAAATCGGCGGAGAAGAGCAAGGCGCATTCTTCGATTTTCTCAATGCTGGAGCCGGCGGGACAAGGCAGTGGGATGTCATTCTTGCAAATGGAATAAAGAAAGACATTTGGGACTCGCCGTTCTTCGCGAGATATGGAGTCGTGGACTCAATCTATGCGGCGCAAATGTGCATCGACGAGCAAGTCTCCTCAGTTGCGTTCCACTCCGTCCTGAGAACAGCCTTGGCATTCTCATTCCTGGTCAACCATGTGGATCGAAATCTAGCTACTCACGCCATTCTCCGCGAGATGATCGCCGATCGCGCAAAAATGCTCGATGATTTTATTCACAAAAATAGCGGGGCACAAGATGATTGTGGTACGGCACTGCAAAAGTGCGTCGAATCGCTGCCGGACGACATTCGCCGAACTGTAGAACTAGACGTGACACCGGACAGCTTCGAACGTCACGCCGGTTGAATGCTGTATACAGATTGTCCTTCCCTCTGTGCCTTTGTCGGTGGAACCAAGTGATCGCAGTTTACGTCCTCTAATGTTGGGTTAGAATCAGGACAGCAAAGCTTTTATGAACGCTCAAAGTATGACTTCAGATGTATCCAGACTAAAGACAAAGGTAATCAAGGTTTCCATCGGCGAGTTCCTTCTACTCGGGCTGATGTTGTTCGGATCAGCCGGGACCCTTTCGTGGACTGCCGCCTGGGTCTGGCTTGGCATCTTATTCATCATCTCGATTCCAATGGTTGCCTTGTTGCTTCGCGACGATCCAGACTTGTTGAGAGAACGCTTGAAGTCACCAATTCAGGCGGACCAGAAAGGTTGGGATAAGGTTTTACTGACGGTGCTTTTGACTCTCATGGCGCTCTGGCTACCGCTTATGGGATTAGACGCCGTTCGCTATCACTGGTCGCACATGTCGCTTGGGCTCCAGCTGCTTGGCACGATCGTGCTGTGCCTATCAATGTATGTAATCTGCCTGTGTTTTAGAGAAAATAGCTTTCTGGCACCAGTCGTTAAGATACAGACGGAGCGCGGTCATCATGTCGTCTCAACCGGTCCCTACTCGCATGTCCGTCACCCGATGTACTCCGGAGCACTGCTCTACTTCCCAGGTACAGCGCTGCTATTGGGCTCATGGTTCGGGTTCGCGATGGGGCTCGTGCTTGGTGGATTGATCGTGCTCCGAACGTTGCTAGAGGATCGGACGTTGCAGTCAGAGCTCCCCGGTTACGCCGAATACGCTTCAAAAGTCAAATTTAGACTCATTCCGCACATCTGGTAGCTCGTCAACTCGGTGTGATCCGAAGCAGGTGCTAGTTCGCTAGCTGCTAAAAATGCCGCGCACCTGCCCTGCCAGGCGCTCTAAGAAAGAGTTCTTCTTCTTCAGTGCCCCGGGCAGCGAGGCCGCCGGAGCTTTCGCACCCTCGGTAGCAACATCTGCGTCAGTCAAGAAAGAGTTATTCTTCGTCATCCATTGGTAGTGGTTACACTGCAGACAAGGCATATCGTCCCGCGCCGGAACCTCGCCACGAAGCATACTGCGCGCGTAATTCATCTTATCGCCATTCAAAGCCGGTTCGAGTCCGTCCTCAAAGGCATTACCGAAATCGCCCCAGCGATTGACGCAACAGCCGAGGACAGCACCATCGTAGTTGATCTGAGGTCTGAACCAGAGCTGCCCGCACAGCGACTTTTGCATATAACGAACATTATTGACCTTTTCATACTCTTCGCGATCACAAGCATTGATGCCGGATTCCGCACGAACATGTTCCTTGTCCTTGATCGGAGAGAACCCAGCATCCCACGATAACTTACACTGAAAATCCATGCCTAGCTCCTTAGCCAGCGCCTTGGCAGATGCAATCTCGTGCTCGTTGTGACCGAAAATAACGAATTGCCAGCGCAACTTCGGAAATTCAGATGAATACTGCTCTTTAAATCGATTAATCGTCCGTACATTTTCGATAACCGCGTCAAAATTGCCTCGCACTCGGTAGATCGAATAAGTCTCTTGACTCGCTCCGTCAATCGAGCAGGTCATGCGCTGCATCTGGTACTTGACCAAACCTTCAAGCACCTCCGGTTTTACATTATTTAGATTGACACCATTCTCGGCATAGAGCTTCACGCCTTTCTGAAAGGCATACTCCATGATCTGAAGCAGTTGCGGATTGAGAAAGATCTCGCCCCAGTTGGAAAGCTCGATCTCTTCAACCCAACTGTTTTCGTCGAGCAGTTTTTTTAAATCCTGAAATCGCAAAGTCCCGCTGCCAATCAACTCGCCTATCTCTCCCTGGGCAGTTGGACAGGAAGGACAACGGAGCTGGCAGACGGTAGAAGCCTCCAATCGAATGGCGCGAGGACGGATCACGATGAGCACCTGTGGTTGTTAACGACAAAGCCTCCTGTTTCAATACTATTCTACTTGAGCAGTCGCTCAGATATATAGGAGAAAACCCAACCGGTCGGGAAAACGTCCAATTTCGGGAATACTACTCCTGACTGCCAGATCGACTCGCCTGTATGCCATGGTTAAAAGAGTTACCCTGTTGGCTACAATTCTCGTCATTTTCTCTGCCGGAGGCTCACCGGCCGAATGCAAGACGTTTTCCGGCACAGTTAAGAGCTCCACCGGTTCGGTTGACGAGCAATGTTTCGAGCCGGGTGAGATAAAAACCGAAAAACAGCTCCTTAATAGCTCTCCCGCGTCGCGAGACTCGCTGGAGAGAGAGCGACGGTCGAGTAGACTCTTTCGCATGGAAAAAACTCTTGCATAAGAAGACCTGATTCCGGAAAGCGGTTTTTATTCGTAGTATTATTTGCCATTTGGTTGAACAATCCTTCCAAAGAGAAGGTCCTCTATGCCTCATAACTTAGTGATCATTGGCAACCCTGACAGCAGGCGCGTCAGCCTTCTGTGCGATAGATTGCAGGATCGCGTGTCACAGATACGAGTGGTTCCATACAAGCTTTTACTGGGGGGTCACTGTCAGCTCAAAGACTTCGTCACCCCAGATTCAATCGTGCGGATTGAATCGCCAGAGCGTGACTTCGAGGTCGAAAAGCTGCTGCTTTGGTACGGCATGTCTGCCACCGCATCCCTGCACATGGATTTCCTGTCTGAGGCAGAAATCTCCAGTCTCGAGTTTTCCAAAGGAAGAATCTTAAACCCCAATCAGTGGTATCGCGGATGGTTAGGAGCCTTAGAACTGCTTCGTGCACAATTGACCGAGTGCCCGCCGCATCACTGTATAAATTCGATAGACGACATAATCTTAATGTATGACAAAACAAGGACAGCCGAGCTATTAAGAAGCAATGAAATTCCTGTCCCAAAGACGCTCGGCGACATTGACAACTTCGCGACGCTGAGAGACAAAATGACTGAGAGCAGATGCTCGTCTGTTTTCATCAAACTGCGATACGGCTCTGGAGCATCAGGAGCGGTGGCATATAGAACGAACGGCAGCAATCACGTCGCATCGACTACTACCGATCTCGCCCGCGAAGGCAATGACGTGCTCCTCTTCAATTCTAGAAAAATAAGAACGTTAAACGATGTGGATGAGATTGCGCTATTAATCAATAGACTGGCGACATTCGATCTACATGTCGAGCGGTGGATTCCTAAAGCAGGCCTTCACGGTCATGTATTTGATTTGCGAGTTCTGACAATCGCAGAGCAACCCACCCATTTTGTAATGAGACAAAGCAAATCAACATTCACCAATTTGCACCTGCTCAATTCCCGCGCCGATGTTGAACGGCTGATTCAAGAGATGGGAAGCGCCTGGCAAGAATTGCTCGACACGTGCAGATCGGTTGCCGGATGCTTTTCAAATAGCCTGCACAACGGCATAGACGTTGTGGTACACCCAGGGTTCAAACAACACACAGTGCTGGAGGTAAATGCGTTCGGAGATCTCCTCAACGACGTTACGTGCTCCAGGGGACACGATCCTTATACTGCAGAGTTGATTGCTATCGAGCAACTGATTGCGGGAAAAACTTCGGCTAGTGAGACTTAGAGATCAAACCTTAGGCTTGACCTCTAAGTCAACGGCGAGTGCCGTCTTCCTGCCAAGAACCGTTAGTCGGAGGAAGTTGGGTGTCCTTTAAAGGCGATCTTGAAAAGAATGAAACACAAAGTCGCGTAGAACACGACACCAAGTGCTTGATACCCACCTTCTCCCAGGATGCCGGTCAAAGCATGTTCCGCACTGACCTGCTGAAAGAGATTATAAATTGGCTCAGGAATGCATAAGAGCGCCACGATTACGCCGGCAAGCGCCCCGCCGGCTACGAGACCGGTGGCGAATAAACTGCCACTGCCTAAATCGTCGTCCTCACTCTTCTCACCTCTGCGAGATTTTGCAAACTCTACAGCCTTTCGCACTACACCACCAACGAATATAGGAAGCGTCGTAGAAAGCGGCAAGTATGCGCCGACCGCGAAGTTGAGCGCATTGACGCCACAAAGCTCCATCGTAATCGCGAGGAACACTCCGACCAGAACAAAATTCCAATCGAGATTGAACGAGAGCATACCCTTAATCAATGTGGCCATCAAAGTGCCTTGCGGAGCTGGAAACTTGTCGCTCCCAATCGCATGAACGATACCTTTTGCCATCATGTCAGGCGAAGGATGATCGAGCAGTTTTACCGTGAGACCGATTACGATCGATGAAAGTACGGCGCCGACAAAGAGGCAGATTTGCTGATTCTTCGGTGTTGCTCCAACTATATATCCGGTCTTCAAGTCTTGAGACGTGGCACCACCATTGGCGGCAGCAATACAGACAATACCTCCAACCACCAGCACCATCGGTTCGAAGAGATGTCCAGTCAACCCGAAGCAGATGAACACAAGCGAGGTCGCCATCAACGTCGCGATGGTCATGCCCGATATCGGATTCGAGCTGGATCCGATGATTCCGACAATCCGGCTAGATACGGTGACGAAGAAAAATCCAAAGATGATAACAAGTACACCGATAAGCATTTTCTGCAAAATCGAATCACCTGGAATCTGCGGAAGAAGAACCATCAACCCGACGAGTATGGCGCTGCCTACAATCACGACTCTAATCGAGAGGTCTTGCTCTGTACGCAGGCGCGTATCAGTTCCACCTTCGCTCTTGAATGAGCCCAGACTATCCTTGAAAGATGAGACGATTGTTGGGATTGTCTTTATGAGAGTGATAAAACCGCCTGCAGCGACCGCGCCAGCACCAATTTGTCTAACATAGGCGCGGTACACGGCTTCAGCCGTATTAGCGAATGTGTGCGAAGCAGGATCCCAATTACCAGGACCACCGCCGGCGGTGACACTGCTCAGATAGCCCAACTTCTCCAGTTGGAGAGCTATGGCATCCATCGGCACTAAAGCAGAAAGAAGTGGAATTAGACCCAACCAGGAAAGTACACCGCCCGCGACAAGCGCGCCCGCAATGCGAAAACCAATTATATATCCGACGCCAAGATACTCAGGAGTAATCTCACCATTCACGGTGGCAGATGGAAGGAACTTGTTAGCTTGCTTCGTCACATAAGTCGGTACCTCGGCGATCACATGAAAGACCTTTTGCAGGAGCGCATACACCATCGCCACGCCCAGACCTTGATAGGCCGTTGTAGCGAACTCGCCCCCTTTATCGCCCGCGATAAGAACGGAACCGCAAGCGGTTCCTTCCGGATAAGGCAGCTTCCCGTGCTCTTTTACAATAAGCGAACGGCGCAGTGGAATCATCATCAGAGTGCCAAGCAGCCCGCCAAGCGCCGCCAGAATAAAGATAGTCCAGTAATTGAAAAATGGCGCGCCGACACTCTCGCCGCCCTGCGCAATCGACAAGAAAAGAAATCCAGTAAGTGTGAAAACCACTCCAGATGCTATCGACTCTCCGGCCGATGCAGTCGTTTGAATAATATTGTTTTCAAGGATTGTAGTGTTGAGGAACTTCCTTCCCAGCGAGATGGCCAGCACGGCAACCGGAATGGACGCTGACACCGTCAATCCTGCCTTCAGCGCCAGATATACGGAGGCTGCACCGAAAAGAACGCCAAAGATGACACCAAGCACAACCGCACGTACTGTAAGCTCCTTCTCAACCATCTCTGGAGCGATGTACGGCTTGAAATCGACATTATTTTCCGACATTTGAATCTCGACTGCCACGTCCCTAATGATAGCTGAAATTGAGAATCAAGAATGGGGAAGCTTTTGCAAAAACACGTTTGCGACTTCAGAGCGGACCTAATCCGTCCTTATTGGATTCCTTTGTCGGCGTTGGTGCTCAAGAGAGTCTTCTTATCTTGGTCACGCATACTTGCCACTTGCGATCCCGCCTCCGGTGTGACCTTATCCGCGACATATCGTCCGGTCTTGTAAAAGACGTTCGCGACACCCGTAATGCCGAGTTTGCGCGCAGCGGCTCTTGATAGGTCAAGAGTACGCTTTCAGCGATACGGACCACGGTCGTTCACTACGACAGCACAAGTCACGCCAGTATCAGGGTTCTTCACAAGAATATGCGTACCGAACGGTAACGTGCGATGAGCACACGTAAAATCATTCTGGTTGAACAACTGACCAGATGCAGTGAGCCTTCCGTGAAACTTCGTTCCGTACCATGACGCCAAACCCTTCATAAATCCACGGACAGAGTGATCGTGAGAATCATCGTCTGCATGTGGTGCAGCCAGCGGTGCACTCCACGACAATACAAAAACTGCGTTCAATAAAATAAATGATCGTCTGTCCAACAGCCAATTATGCCAAATAGAACCACGCCGCACTCCTTACTCGGCTAGAGCTGAGTATTTCCATCAAAATCTGCATGGGCGACTGGTCAGTGTGATGAAAGGTTCCCTAACTTACATGAAAGGTCGCGATACACTTGCGTTGACAGAAGAACGAATGGTTTATAGACTTTGTACTGACCAACATTGGGGTGTCGCCAAGCGGTAAGGCAGCTGGTTCTGGTCCAGCCATCCGAGGTTCGAATCCTTGCACCCCAGTCTTCCTGACTAATTAAAAGTGTTAACCGTCTCGTTCGGTAATTCATGTGGCGAAGGTTCGATGCATGCAGGTCCTTGGCGCCGCGTGTATTTTGCAAGGACGATTCGAGGAAGGTCGACAACTATATACGGTGGCACGCCACTCGTGCCCAAACAAATCTGCATTAATCACAATCAACAGAGCGATGGTGCGCATACTGGAAAGTCTTCGTCCAGGCAAAGCGCAGGAAGAGATCGCAGTCTGCGAGGATGAGTTAAGAGCATACGACAATGCACGCTCTCGAGATTCAGTCGCTTTGGCATTCCTAAATCACGAATTAGCGTTGGCATACGCGACCGTCGGCAATACGGACAAAGCCTGTGAGCTGTTGCATGCAGCGCTGGAGCTCTTCAAGCCAGCCACGAGTTCCGATCTGGGATTCAGACTCGAATGGTTGTATGACTATCAAAGGGCACTTCGCAGTATGAAAAAGATGACGAAGGCGGAGGCGGACAGGTTAGATGAAGAGATCAGTCGAATCAAGACTATAGAAGAGGCCGCAAACGCACAAGAAAGGAGTTACACCGGTTCCGAAACAATGATACCGCTTGCGGTGCGACGGTAGGATTGGAAACAGATTCAAAGAAGGAATCGTATGAAGGCATCGCACTGATATTAGCAACCAGATCTAAAGAAAAACCTAAGACGAGCGCCTGATAATATTTTAGATAATGAGGACAGGCAGACGCAAAGCTACCAGTCGCGCCGCAAGTCAAGACCAGACAGATCTCCTGACAGGCGCTGAAACTCAAGTTCTGTTAGCATTACCAGCACACACCTGACAACGAGGCGATTAGACAGACGCCAAACGCGATACTTGGCTACTCGTCGACGGACGGCTCGCCCAATTCGGTCGATGTATGCTACAGGAGCAGTACGAATATCGAATCAGAGCGTACGTAATTAATGGAATGCCACGCACGATTTGTTATTCGCAAAACGACTTGCCGAAGTCGGGTTTCCTAAGTATAGATAGGGGTCCATCGTGTTCTACTCCCACGGCTACAATCAGACAATTGACGAGCGCTCCGCCGTAATCATTGTTGATACCGGGTATTCACTCGAATCGCTGCAATCCGCGAACAAGATTCTTGCAGTACTCGATGTAAGGACCGGCAGCGTCATTAGCGGATTCCCCTGCCTGACGTGGGAGCACAACGCCACCGTACTCGAGACCTTTGCTGGTGATCCATTGAATCATGGCAGCATGGTACTCTCGTCTCTAGTCGCAGCTGCACCGGATCTGCCAGTAATATTGATCAGGGCCTACGACAATGAGCACCGGTTACTTAGAACAAAATTCCACAACGGAAGAATCGTCAGACCGGGCTGGAC
>JAIERK010000092.1 GCA_019746975.1 Candidatus Obscuribacterales bacterium | reverse complement strand
CAGGCTTCCGGACATACGGCATACCGATAAGCGTCTGTTCTAAGATTCGTTACTGTTGTTCGAGATGATTCTTCCTGCACCACCGGCCGGATGATCATCGGCGGGGATCATTATAGTGAGCTGGTCAGGCGTGCGGAGAACAAGAGCCGCAGAGCACTGCCCCAAATCCCTTTCAAAATTGATCTGAGCGAACTTGATGCGAAAATCCTAAATCCTGAGCAATCGGCTGCCGTCCGTTATTCCAACGATTGGAATGAAGATAAACTCTTGATTCCGCAGATCATCAACATAGTCAAGAGAATTGAGGAGTGTATTGACGATGAAAAATCATTTCTCGTGTCGGAAGTAAACCAGGATGCGCTTCGATTCAACTTGGATGCGCTGTCCCGTGCGACGGGCAGTTTGTCGTTCGGCCGGACTGATGTTGCGGAGTGGCGCAGTGCGCTTCTGAAAGTTGTGCATCCTTCAGCGAAACCTTGGACGCAAGAGCCAAAAGTCATTTTCGCGCTCGCGGAAGAACAAGTTCCTAAGCTGCTTCCATTGATAGAAACGTATAGGTCGCAGAATGCTGAATAGGTGATAGAAACGCAGCTTACTTACTCTGCAAACGATAGGTTTCTTGGACCCGTTGTTCTGTCAGTCGTTTCGTCATTCGGTTCAGCTGTGGAAAACGAAAGATTGGAGAAGAACGCTTCTCCGTTTCCATTAAGCGTCGCAGCGACAACAACAGAACAGGCTATTGGTGAGACATCCAATATGACTGACCATTTTTGCCAATCACTGTCTCCACAACAACCAACATGGTACATCGTGGTAAATGCTAGTGTTTTACCGGTAACACCTTTCACCCACATCATTAGTCCACACCAATCTCCAACGTTCTTGCACTTGATGTCGGCACTGAAGATGACTCGTTGTCCGCGCCAGCGTGAGCAATTGAAGCTTTGAGTAAAAGTCCCGCTCTTATTGGATTTTTCGCCCTGTTGAGGTGTAAGCTCCGACTGCGATGTAATCCACAAGGCTGAACGATTGTCTATTCGTTGTAGACCACTTTTGAATTGATCGCCAGCACCCGAACTCGTATGAAATTTCCATCCAAGCGGGTCTTTGTCATTCTCGTCAACAACTAACTCAAAATTCGTAGGTTCTGGAAAGGCAGTGCATCCAGTAAATCCGTTCTCGGTTAGAGCAACGCCTTTGCTCACTTCCGAAATTGCAAGATCCGCGATCCAGATGCCGCCGTTGCCTTTGAGGAGAGCGCCGAAATTGATATACCTTGCTTCACTGGGCACATCAATGACCACATCCAATTCAACCCAATCATGTGTACCAGTTATACGCCGTCCATCCATCTCATCTCGGAGAATCATGGATGGAATCGTATCAAGAATCCTCACGAACAAACTTGCTTCCCCGAGCAGATTCTCAGCCTTTATCTTTGCTGAAAAGCGAATTCGTTTGCCGCGATACTCCACCGCGCCCATAGTCTGAATCATCTCGGCGCTACTAGTCGATTCTTTGCCTTCATTCCTTAGAAAACAGGAACGCTGCCCGTCGTAGGTGACGGACTCATCAACACTTAAGTCACAATCCGACTGATTGTCGCTGTCGACTCTCCAAAATCTTGGATGACGTTTAAGTAATGTTTTCATGCTGGAATTACCGTTTCATGCCCAGACTCAGTCCTAAAGACCTAACTGATTATGCCCATTCTTCGACGGTAATATTTAGAATCCGGCGCTGTTAGCGAGAGGTCTAATTTCAGCCCCGTGCTGTTGTCAGGGGCGGCTGGCTGTTCCACTTCCTAGAATTCAACCTTCCGTTGTTGTCTTTTCTCCATCTCGACCAAGTTCTCTTGCGGTTTTTCGGGTTTTTCAAACATTTTTTTGTGAGCTACTTCGCGTGCCGTCCGCTCGGCTTCATGCGCGGAGTGCGCATAGACTTTGCGCGTGGTGCTTACGTCTTTATGATTGAGAGCGTTGCCGATCACGGATAGACTCGCTCCAGTCATAGCCATATAAGAGCCTAGCGTCCGCCTCAAGTCGTGCAAGTGGAGATTCTCTATTCTTGCGCGTTTCAGAATGCGATGCCATCCTTTCTTCGGATCATATAAGTGCGGGCTCTTCCTGCCGGGAAACACAAACTCGAATGATTTTCTATTCGCGAAGCGGTTTTTGAGTATCTCCAGCTCGGGACCGGTAAGCAAAATAGTTTGAGCAGTGTCATTTTTCGTATCAGGAATTCGCCAGACACCGTTGTCTAGATCAACATCCGCCCATCGCATCGTGAGTACATTCATTTTCCGGGCTCCGGTGTAGAGGCTGATGAGAACATAGTCTTTGATCTCCGGGTTTTCTTCGGCGTTGATTGCCTCGATCAAGCGCGGCAGCTCTTCGGCATACACGAATCGGTCGCGGTGTTTCAATTTGAATTTCGTAATCCGGGTTGCTGGATTATCACAATCAACCAGCTCCCATTGCTTACCTTTGTTTATTACGGCCCGCAATAGCTCTACTGTCCGATTGGCAGTCGCTCTGCCATTCTCCTTGCCTAATTTATTCACGAGCATCTGCACTTCGGAGCGCTTGATAGAGCTTACCGGACGTGTTTTCCAGTGGTCGAGATAGCGATAGAAACATTCCTCGATTACTTTCCATGTCTTGCAATGATCGATGGCGTACCCATGAAGATACTCTTTGAAGAGATCGCCGAGAGTGATACCACCCTTTTTCTTTCTGGCAGCAAGCGGATTGTTTCCGAGGGCCAATTCCATCATGACCGCTACGGCAAGCACTCTTGCCTGCTCTATGCTAAGCCCGGGGTTATTTGCAAGTACCGAAAGTGGATCCTTTTGAAACTCAGGAGTCTGGATAGCATCCGGGTTGAATCGCCCGAGCACTATTCTATGGTTCTTTCCGTTGATCCATTTATATACTGAAAAACTTTTGGTACCGGCATCGGTGACACGCAGCTCTAGCCCAGGCGTGTTAGTGTCGTAGTAGCAGCGACGCCTTCCAGGTTCTGATTTAGCCAGTCTTGATAGTTCTGATTTTGTAAAATTGATTTTGTTTCTGTTCATATTCTTTCTTTCCAATTGCGGAGATTTCCTGTTTAAAAACCAGGGTATCCCTTTATTCATCAAGGTTTTATTCGAGTCTCGGTCTATGTAGGGTATATGTTTTTGCGAAAAATGGGTGAGGTTTCGCTTAGACCAAGAAAACTGATAACTCTAGTAAAACACAGTCACCATGCGCCTGTCAAAAGATTCCGGACACCATCGGAATACTCAGAAAAATCGAACTTTAAATTTCTACGAACCATGAGGTCGTAAGTTCGAGTCTTACCGGGCAGGCTAGTTTCAAGAATCGAGAATTTTGCTGTGCTACTGTGGTGCCACTGCGTGATGAAGTGCGACCGTGCACCATATATGGCACTAATTTCCGCAGGAGCACTGAGGGAGATGCTAGACCAGGATAGTGCTAGCTGCCCAGTAAGGCACGTACCTAGAGTGCTTTCTGGAGTTGCTGGAAGGATCGTGCGGGCGAATTAGTTTTGAATCGACTGTGTCACCTATTATCCTTGAGGCAATCGCGGAGTTCTTATCTTCGATTCCAAATCGCTCCCTGAGGGTGCTGTTGGACATTTCTTTGTTGGATACGTAACACAAGCACGCATGTTGATAACAAGCACGAATCTTGTCTTCCTTGCTCATTTCGTTCAGCGGTTTGTATGCGAACAATACAGCTTTAGTGTGGTTCTCCGTCACTAGGAACTCGGGCGCAGGGAGCTGAAACAGCTCGACATGAAATACAACTTTGTCGATGCCGCTGCCTCTTTCTTCACACATGTTCAACCGTCTCATGAGCGAGGCCATCCCTTCATTTCGTGATTGAGGCGGCTCGTCGATGAAGCGAAGCGTGTCAATAAGTGGGATTCCCGGGTTGGTAATCTCGATTCGATCAAGATAGATTTCGACCAATGGGCCGTTTCCAACGGAATGGAGATCTTGATGTAATAATGCATTCGCTACGAGCTCTCTGATTGCCAGCTCAGGGTACATCTTCTGTTCCTTTCGAAATGCCTGCCCAATAAGCTCATTTGTGGGAAGTTGATCGTTGATGAACAGCATTAGCGTGCCAAATCCCGCGGCATAGCCCTTTTCGATTGTTCGTTCGCGGTGTCCCTCTACTTTATTGGAACCTTTGTAGATGATGACTCTAATTGACTTTCGTTGTAAGGTCGGAAAATCCTCCATGTTTTTAGCGAAGAGCAAGCCACCAAGGGCGGTTATCTCATACCTCCCGCCCGCGCACTCACCGATGAGCTTCTCCCGCTTGAGCCGGTCAACTATGACTGATTTGTCAGGTAGCGGTTGTTTTAGCAAGTCAAAATATGCAGGATAGTCCAGGCGTTGTAACACCTCATCAACACCCAACTGCTCGCTGATGACTTGGTCCTCAAACGACACTCTGGCGCACTTTAACCACAGCTGCTTCTCTTTCTCTGGGTATTTATCAAGGCGCGACTCGTGACTTCCGACTCGTATGAAGGCAAAATTGTCCCAGCGAACTGGCATATGGGCCACTGCCCGAATACAGAGAACGATCATTCGCTGACCGTTGTAAGTTAGTTCACGAAACTGAAAATCTGGCTTGGGCGACAACCGCTGTACAAGCCACATCTCCAATGATTGGTTGCCTTTCCCTTTGTCAGGCTTAAAGGTGGTCCCGACGACAGCTTTGGTCTGATCTTGTATCCCCCACACAAGGTATCCATCCATATGGCTTGTCGTTGAGGATAGCTCCGTTTGAAAGCGCGGATATGTATTCTCCGATCTCTTCCGGATTACTGTTGTCAACCTTAAATTCGAACCACTCCCCTTCGGTTGATTGGGTGCGCAGTTCGTCTACTACTGCCGTTAGCTCAGTCTTCCATTGGAACTCCGGTCGCGCAAGGTCACCACGACGAGCTGGATTGGCTGTGTGAAGGCACCATTATCCATCAAATAACCATCAAATAGCAAGATCGTTGTGGCACAAGGACTTACGAGCTTTTGCGAGATTTTTGTTAGGAAGTTATCAAATAAACCAGGAATTCAAATCAAATAGCCGTCAAATAGGGTAAAGCCGGAACTGGTAAGCATTCTAGCGCTCAAGAAAGTCAAAAGCACATGATGGGTGCAAATAAAAGGCACTTTTCTTTGCAAACCCTCTGATATATACGAAGGCTCCCTATAAATGACTTGAATAGCCATTACACTTGTCCGGTTAAGCCCTAGCTCGACGGAGGCACCCGATCCAAATGGGATACCTTGACCACGAGAAGAAACAGCTTGTGAGACTCAGAACCGCGGTAGAGTCTCTTTTTTCGATTGAACCATTCAAACAATCAAGAGCCTTGGTTCTTTCGCGGACACCAATGAGCTGATCGACAGCTACTTGAAGTTGTTCAGTCCATTGCGCGAATGTCCACTGCAATCACCAATACTTTGGAAAGTTGACAACCTGGCACAGCAGGTCGAGTTAGCCATTCGATATCTAAAACCCTTGGAAACTTTCAACACGCCGGTTGATAGTGGAGGAGAAGCCGAGCTTCGTGGGCTCGTAAAAGAAATCAATTCGCACTTTCGCACTGTCGAGTTTAGAGAACTGTTGCTGAATTGTGTTACACAAGAACAGGTTGGCATGACTAAAGATAGCAATCTCCAACTGATAAAAGACAAATTCTTAGAAGCTGACCAAGTCAAAGAAGGCCTCATTCGAACGATCGAGCGCAGCGTTGATGAGTTTAATGACCTGAAAGCATGCCAAAAAGAATGGCTGGCCATTAAAGGACCGGCCGAGGCGATGCTAGGAAAGCTGGGTACAAATCATCACGGCGTGAGGTTCATGAGTGAAGCGAACCGGCAAGGCAAACAGGCCCAGAAGTGGCTAAACCCCCTGCGTCTGCGCCTTAGTGGTTTTAAACGCCACGGTCCGTGAAACAGGCACCAGTTCATGGTCCTACCGTGCCGTGTCCCGTATCGGTACCGTGTAAAACCGATGGACTTATCCTCATTGGCAACCTATAATTAGACCAGATGTGACACCGCCCCCGGTGCTACTCCCGGTGCCCGCGCAATGATTCAGGAACAATAAGGCGAGGAACAATTGATGACCACAAAAGAACCTTCTCAGGAAGGTGTTGCAGAGAGCGAAGGCTCTGGCAAGCCCTCTACAAAGAAGCTACCGACAGGTGTTAGGCAGGACTGCCATGCCATTACTGCCGATGGCACTCGCTGCAATGGTCGGACTTATCTCGGGCGCGACTGGTGCAGCTCCCACTCTCCGAATCGGCAGCTCAAGAAGGAGAAGTATCAAATAGGTGATTACGATCCTGGTCCGATAGATAGTCCGGAAAAAATCGCGGAAGTTATCCGGTTCGTAGTGCAATCCCTCTTCGCTGACAAGCTGAAAATTGACAAGTCTCGGGCGATCATGGAAGCGCTTAAGCAGCAGCTCGTAGTGCTGAATGAAATCTATAAGCGCAGTCCGGAAGGAAGGGAGCGATCGCTTGATCAAGTTTCGAAGATGATGATTATCGTGCAAGGACTGTCTCCTGAAAAGGCAGCAGAGCTTCTCAATTCCAAAGATTTTCTAGATGGTGTTCAACGCGAAGTAGAGCGCCGTGACCTGAAAGCTGATGCAAAGGCAGGAAACAGAAGCGAACCAACAGACAAGGAACTCGACGAGGCTCTAGACCTCATCAACACAAATACCTAATAAGGAGCAACTGTAGCCAATGGACAGAAATAGCTTTGCACAGGGTGGACTACAAAAAACGCAAGGCGTGGATTGGGATGCAATTGGTGGACTGAAAAAAACGACCGCACCAAAAGCAGCAGCGCAGCCCATCAACTGGGAAGAGATGCTAGCTGACGCACCCACGACCTCATCAACGTCACCGGGAGGTGGCATAGACTGGGATGGAATGCTTTCGGATGAGCCAAACGCTATTAAAAATCCCATGCGGCTGCCATCGATACCTGAATACAAACCGAACTATGCAAATGTTTCTGATGCGCCACCACAACCTTATGGTCACGATCCAGCGCTCTTTGAGCCCCTCAAGCCGAGCCGCGGAGCCCTGTTTGATTGGTTATTCCCGAACTCAAAAGCAATAGGCGGTCTTCAAGAATCCGCGCCGCAAGCGGAACAACCCTCTTCTAGTGGTGGCGTCGACTGGAATGCGATAGGCGGTCTGTCCGAGAGCCCTGGTAAATCCGAATCCATGCAACTGCCAGCGTTCAAACAGACATATGTGAATGCGCTTGACCCCGGTCCGTACGAGTATGATCCTAGTCTTTTCGAACCCAAGCAAACCAGCCCCAACTCCTTTGATCTTGGTGCCACTATAAGTGAGTTTCAACAAGACCCTCAGCTCGCTAGTGCAAATGCGGTAATTGGCGCTCCTTATGGCTTGATGCTTGGAGACGCGCTCGGAACAATCGGTGGCTTTGTGCCGCGTCAGATAGAGCACTTGGCTCGAGGTGATTGGTCAAATCAGTCTGGCATGGTTGGCGCATTAACCGAAAGTTCAACACCGCTTACAGATTGGGTCTTTCCTAATCGCCACGCGCAAGAGTATCGTGAACAGATGCAGAATCTCGGCGGTGAGGCATTCATGCCAGGCGCATTCCGAGCGGGCGGTATGGTGGCACAAGCAGCATTGCCCGCAGGCTCCGCTGCGCAAGCCGGTACATTAGGCAAAGCGGCTTTGACAGGTGCGTTAGAGAATGCCGGTTTGTCGGCAGTCTCCAATATTGGCGAGCAGATGGCAGAGCGTGGAACGGTAGCGCCTGGTGAATTGCTGGCGGCCACGGCCATTGGTACCGGGCTCGGAGCTGGCGCTGGGACTGCTGGCCACTATCTAAACAGGCTCTTCGGGCGCGCTAGCAAAACCGCAGCAGAAACAGTCGATGATGGCATTCCTTTCGAAACTACTAGCGTTCCTTTTTCTCCCTCACCGCAGGCAACAGATCGACTCAGCGCCCTGGAGGGATTCTCCCCCGACACCAATGGCAGTACCAGTGATGACCTGCTTGAGCGATTAGCGGCAGCCGAACGGGCTATGGAATCGAAATACGGAAGCGTTTTGCGTGGCTCTTCTTCTGAATCTCCGGTACAAGGCTCAATACAAAATTCGATACTCCCAGATAGGATTTCAAGCCCGCGCCCATCTATACAAGAGATGTTTTTCGGCGATTCGAACGTGCCTAAGGGCCGGAATGTGCTGCCACAGGTCGCCGGTGGCATGATAGCAGCTGGTCAAGTACCTGATGAACAGAAGGGCGATCCCTGGGCGGTCGCACGAGCCGTCGGGGCAGGTGCATTGTTGGGGGCCGGCGGGTACAAAGCATTTCAGCACGCTCCACAAATCGGCGAAGTTGCGTCAAAAGCGATTAAATTCGCTTCTCGTGACCGGTACGACACTTATGTAGGCAACATCTTTGAGGACACAGTGCAGCGCATCTCACACTTGGATGATGCTCTCAATACGGATCTATCAGGCATGGTTTGGAGACATATGGGCACCGTGCACAAAGAGAATTTTGGTGTTGCAATTGATCCAGATCTTAGAGCCCATACGCTCGATCTCCTTAGAAAGAAGGATACTCGAGCATTTCAGAAATTGAATCTAACTAACTAAAGATCAGGAGCGATCCATAGCCACCGCATATGGTTTACAAAAGATTCTTCAAAAAGAAGTGGAACAGCAGATCGAAGCCGGGCAGAAGCTTGTCGAAAACATGCAAGCCAATGGCGACGACGTGAGACAGCTCGCCGATTCTGTTGAAGCTCTCAGAGGAATGAATGAGGCTCTCGGTGGTGGTAAATCCGGTGACAACGCGCTAATCAAGAATGTGTACAGCCCAGTCCTTCGCCAGATTATGGACTATCACTTCCTCTCCAATCCCGCATTCGAGCTGCTGAATAAATCCGACATTGCAATTGCCGCCGCTCCTCGCGTCGGAGCAAAGAATCTTGGTCAGGGTAAGATTTCTCGGTGAGGCAATACGATCAACCGCCAATATCCATCGCGTTGCTAGTCCCACTGCCGCTTCCACCTTGGCTTTGTCCTTTGGCTTCTTCACTCGAGCAGGCGTAACAGCGACACCGTAGTGAGCAGCCATTTGCGCAAAGCTTGGATTAATATCGGGCTCGTATGGATTAGCCTTCGTCACAACAGGCTTGGGATTGTCCGGAATCACAAATTTCGGACAGCCATCGAAGTAACTGAATGCCGCCGCATGCCCATTGCACCAGGACTCCGTAGTCTCGTCCCAGAAGAGTTCGGCGAAAGTGTAATTGCTAGCACCGAGCGTACAAACGAACAGATGCGCCTCTTTAGTCTGACCAGTTTTTGGATTGATGACTATCGAAAGCGTTTTGCCGGCGAAGTCAGAGAAAGCCTTTTCTCCTGCTTTGTGCTCGATTCGCATGACGAGATTGAGAGTTTTCGCGTAATTGCGGTAGAGATCGCAGAATTGGCTAAGCCCGTATCCATCAGGATTATCCTCACGGTACTCAGCCCACAACTGAATCAGTACGACTCCTTTTTTCTTGAGCTCCGTATGGATGTAATTGAAGTCTGGTAAGGGCTTTCCTCGGGATTTCGCGGATGGAGGAAACAAGCGCTGCTCAATTTGCGCATCGTCAAGTTCTTCCGGTAATGGCCATTCCAGACCAGCCGCCTCTGCGCGATGCAGATATTCGGTGACAGCTCCCCGTGAACAACCTAATGACTTGCTTATTTGCTTGTTGCTTAGACCACAAGAGTGGTGCAATCTCAAAACTTCTTTTATCATTCGCATGGACAACCTCCGATTTGGCATCGGCTCCTCGTTTCTAGTTGCGGTTACAACAAGAATTGAGTGTCGATGCCGGTTGTCCAACGTCAAGATACCCAACGGTATATCAATCAGATATCTGCATCCGGTTCCGGATCACCCTGCTTTTTTCGTTCGGAACAGGGGGCCATTTTGAATCGGAATAGGGGGCCATTTTCGCCCGGAAAACGCAATTATCGTCCCGCCTGTCAAGCCAGTAATCTTTTTGTTCAGTGAATCAAATCTGACTGGGGGTAACTTTTGAAAATGCCTCCTGTTGAAATCGGGACCTATTCAGCGCGTTTACCGCATGGGCGGTGGAGTATCGCGGCAAGCGAATTCGCTTTTCAGCAAAGATAAAGACTGAAAATCTGCTCGGGAACGCGAGTTTGTTCGTGAGGATTCTTGATTCCATTCCAGCCATGATTCTTCGGGATGAGATGGATGGACGGAGTATAACTGGCAACAATGATTGGGTTGAATTGGATGTGGTCATCCTCAACGCTTCGTCTACAGACTTTTGAAGCTCGTCGAAATCATCGCCGAAATAAGCGTCCTTCGTTTATCAAAATTGGAAATGAGCCCAACCGTCAATAAGAAGTGGAACCTATACATCAACGACCAGATTGAGCCGGAAGAATGATACCGCAGGCATTGCTTACTTACTGGCGTGCAAATCACGCTCCATGGACTGGTGATGATCAGGTCGAGCAAGACTTGGTTATCTCGCGAGCCCTTGTTGATTTGTATTCAGACAAATTGATCGCGGACAGCCTCGCATTTCGTGGCGGCACTGCTCTCAACAAACTGTTTCTGCCGACAATGAGCCGGTATTCGGAGGATATCGATCTCGTGCAGGGAACCGATTGGACCCGTAATGACTCAAATACGCGACGCGCTCAAATGGCTTGGAAAGCCTCGATACAAACAATCCGAAGAAAGAGTGACCTTTTATTACTGGTATCAGGCTGAGCCACCGCAATCAAGTCGATGCGGCTTAAGCTTGAAATCAACACCGCTGAAGCCTTTACAGTGTACGGCTATGAAGCCCGACCGCTCGAAGTGAAATCGGATTGGTTTTCGGGCAAGGCTGAAATCAATACTTTTTCTTTGGACGAACTGCTCGGAACCAAACTTCGAGCCCTTTATCAACGTAAGAAAGGTCGCGATTTATTTGACCCGTGGATATGCAAGGCCCTGCTAGAGGTTGATCAAGACAGGGTTGTCGCTGCTTTCATGGAATACTTGAAACGCAAAGACCAAAAGATATCTCGCGCAGAGTTTGAGCAGAATTTTGTGAAGAAGTTAGAGGACGCAGCCTTTAGAGAGGACATTTTGTCGCTTTTGCGGGAAGGAGTTGAGTATGATTTCGATGCGGCTGCTTTTTTCATGCTTGACGAAGTATTTAGCAAGTTGCCGGGAAATCCGTGGAAACGACCGGAGTAGTCTGTTCAACTCTAGACCATTTCAACGCAGTCTAAAAATTGAGGTTATTACATGGTCAAACAGTCAGAAAAGCTGAAAGGCTGGTTTGCAACGTCAGATCCGGATTGCGGCTACAGCACTGGCCTAACGGACGAATTCTGTCACAGCGGTACGAGATGTGCTTTCCTAAAATCAATCGTGAAGTCTCCGAACGGAATAGGTTGCATCTCGCAGCAATTGAATGCTGAACCATACAGAGAGAAGCGTTTGAGATTTTCAGCATTTGTCA
>JAIERK010000155.1 GCA_019746975.1 Candidatus Obscuribacterales bacterium | reverse complement strand
CCTTCGAGCACACCTAACTATCCCCCCGAAAGCCTCCCAGGGTCTCAAATAAGCTCGCGCCATGAATAATTCAGGTCTAGCCTTTTCTACGCTAAGTCCTAGTAGATCTAATCGTTCATCATTTATGTGATGAAGCCTCTCGAAAGCGGCGTGTTTGCGCCATGTTCCGAGATATTCTCGAAGGTGTCAGGTCCCCCACCATATTTACTTTCAATAGTCATCGTCCCCGTAAAAGCACTACCCACCCACGCTCTAATAGGTTCCGAAAGAAAGCCGCCTCAAAAAATCAAAAATTGATACCACCGAATCAATTTTTCTTCAACAATTGCCAGGTAGTATGCGAATACAAGGTTCTCGGGGAGGAGACAAATGTTGGATACATTGTTGCCAGACATAGTCCTTACAGACGAAGATGCGTGTACAAAGACAACGTCATGGTTTCTCGAGCTGGCCACGCTCAACGATGCGCCGCCCAATCAACCGAAAGAGGAGTCGCAAATAGATTCTGCAACGTAATAGATGCCAGACGGATTACACCACATTGCGGTCGGCGCCAGAGCCTTCAAAAACGGCAACTATCGAATAGCCGGCCGAATGTTTTTGAAAGCCTGCAAGGAAGCTGAGGCGTCGCCCGGTTCCGACCAGCTCGTATTGATCGGCTGTTACTACAACTTGGCCTTGTTTTACTATAAGCAACATCAATACAGAAAAGCAGATATCACTCTCAGCAGAGCCCTGAAAATGATCCAGGACTCTCATTACGAGCCGCTCGCCACCACTCTCGAAACCAAGATAGCCTCGCTGCTTATAGATGTTCTCAAGACGCAGGGTAACTACCGAAGAGCCCTGAAAATTTGCAAACGCACTATCGAGAATATAAACACTCAGCAAAGCACCACCTGTAGTGCAGCTCATCTACCAGTCTTTGACCGACTCATCTCGCTCCTTCTGGTCACGAACACTGCAACATCAGCAGAGAAATGGCTCCGACAAGCCATTGACAATGAGACGAAAAAAGATTGTCCGGATAAGCTTTCACACATCGACGCCTGGACCTCTCGCCTGGCATGGCTCTATTGTTATCGAGGAATGGTAGACGCCGCCAGCCAGGTCCTTAATCAAAGATCCAAACAATGGCAAACGAAGACAACTGAAGTCTAACAACTAGAGATTCAATCCCCAATTTTGTCACTCCACTCGCTTAGTCTAAAACCCAATTTTACTTAACCGACCGCTTACGGTTCGCTGCGTCGTGAAGAGGTTTTGCATGCTGGAAACAGACGATACCGTACAAGACAAACCGCCGGCTCCACGAGAGTGGATACCATCCTACACCGTCCAAGACAAGTACGAGAGCGACAGAAGCACAACTCCGACTGAGCCGAGAGAACGCGAAAAGACACTCTATGAGCCAACAGTCAGTGAGGATGGAAAACAAATAACGACCTTCGACGGTCGCACATTCACACAACTCGATCCTGCTAAAAACGAATGGCAAGCGGAATGCGACGGTGAATCGTGCACCGTGAAAGACCTCAAGGTGCATCCAAACAAGACGCTGACTTATAGTTTGAATGGTCGTGACGTCGCAGAGCTACCGAATGGACAAAAGCTGGTCCAAGACAACGATCAGATAACCATACATGATCCGCATGGCCGGGTAATCTCCAGCCGCAGCGGCAGACCAGGACAACTTCGTGACGAACTGACTTCGACAACAGGTCAACCGGGAAGGCCCGGAGCACCGGCTGCAGAAGGCGGCACCCAAGACAGACTGCCTGCTCCCGGCGGCGTCGTCGGACGGCGTACTGCAATCACTCCCGGTGGTGGCGGAGAACTCGGAGGGGGCCAGTTGTCAGCTCCAGGCGGTGCCGAGGGCGGGCGCCGTGCAGCTATTCCAGCGGGTGGTGGCAGAGAAGGCGGCGGAGATGGAGACGCAGTTCCCGTTCCAGGCGGCGTTGGTATGGAGCGCGGAGTACCCCGTGAGACGCTGCCCGCGCTGAGTCTCGCGGCCAAGAATCCGGAAGTTTTTTCTAGCGACCCTACTAAGCTCGAGTCGAAAACATATAGTTCTGCCGCAACACTTCTACCTGAAGTTGTCGCTGGAATCAAAGACAACGGCAGACCAGAAGACGCACTCACCCACAACTATTTCAAGGCCACCTCACCTGAAGGTCGTCAGCGGGCAATGGCAGACCTCGCTGAGATGGCGCGCACATCGAGCGATCCCCTGGTACAACGACGCTTGCTCGATATGCAGCTCGTGGACCGTTCGTTGCTTGCTAAATCGGCTTCCGACATACTAACTAGAGCAGAAGCCAATGGTGGAGAGAATCAAAAGCAGGAGGCGCGGCGTCAACTCACCGAAGCACTAAAAGACGTCGCCAAAATGGCTCAGCCTTCAGGTTTGAATCCAGAGGGTCTAGGCAAGAGCGCCAACTCCCACCACTACTCGCAAGAGAACGCCACAAAGGTATTGGCGGCATTCAGCGCTAACGGGAGAGGGGCGGAAGTACATAATGCAGTAGCCATGGCACAGAATGAAACTGCAGCCCTACCCGGACAGGCGTTCGGCGAGATGCGTCGATTCGTAGCAGATCAGCCGACCGCCGCAGACAAGATGAAAGCACGCGAAACCGCCGTCAATAAGCTTGAAGGCCTGAACAAAAAATCCGGACGCGATGAGCTCGGCGATCAACTAAGAACCTTAAAACCCCTGAAGGCAATGCTCGATATGCAGGACACTTCAGATCCGGCTCAAGCCGTTGCCAGACTGGCAGAACTTCGCAGACTCGACGAAGGAGGCAATAAAGACGCTCTGAAATATCTCGACCATCTGAACAAAAAACTGGGCGGTCCAGACAAACTTGCAGAGCTGGAGAAAGCACTTTCGGCAGGTGGAAAAGATGCCGACAAAGCGCTAGCCGACCTGAAGACGAAAGGATTGAGCGGTGATGATTCTCCAGCGAAAGCAAAATTCAACGAGTTAAGAACGGACGATATAACCCGTGGACTAACGCTCAAATCGTCTGAGACAGATTTAAAAACGGCCAAAGAGAAGCTGGATCGCGAAGTCGCAGAAGGAAATAAAGAAGCGGTTGATCGCGCAAAACTGCTGGATGTAGCAGTAAAGCTAAAACAGATGGAAGATCCGGCTCGTGCACCGCAGGCGATGCGCGATCTGATTGCCATGTCAAAACCAGAGGGGGATAAGCCGGCTAATCCTCATGCACGAGAAGCACTTGCCACGATGCTTCTCAGTGGCGACAAGAAAGGTCTCGAGGGCTATCGGAAGATCCTCGACGAGAATGGCGACCAACACAAGCAATTGCTAAGCCCCGACCTCTCGAAGCTGAGCGCCGAACAGTCCGACGCATTGAAGATCGACGCCGTCAAAGCCCTGCGCGAAGGAGTTAAATCCGGTCAACCTCTCACAACGAACGAAGCGGCCGCTATGGGTCTTGCTCTTGCGGATGTAATCGGACGCAGCAACATAGAGAATCCGCTTGCAAAAGAGATTCGCGGTACATTCGACGACATATTCACGAAGAAAGTAGACAAAGACAGTCGAGCTGAGACCACCGCCGCCGCCAGCGATGCGTCGGCCGCTCTCAACGGATTGTTCCGCAGCATCACCCATTCGAAAGAGTCGGGCAACAGTGCCTCCGGAATGCTCGTCTATGACTATTTGCGCGGCGCTTCGTCCGAACACAATCAGCGATTGGGTGACGGTAATATTGGCAAAGAATTTAAAGACCAGGTCCAGACATTCAAAGATCTCGCGGCCAAAGGCAATCCGGAAGCCATGTCCATACTGGCCGGCTTCGCCGGCGGTGCCGGTCGCCACAACCATACGGCCGGATTCAATGACGAACTAGCCAGGTCCGCCCGAGATACGATGGTCAAGATCGCCACTGACCATCCCAATCTAAGAGACGCCGCGATCGATGCTCTGACTAAATTCCCTCAGCCTCTGCTACCCGACCAGTCTCGCCGCAGAGAGACTCTCGGAATGGTCGCCGCGCTCGGTCCCACGATTCCAGATCATGTCCGTGAAAATCTCCGCTCGGGACTGGGAGCGAGCCTCGACCGACCCACCAGACAAAGCGCTATCAACGGTATGATGGCGATGGCCGGCAAACTGAATTTCGCTGATGTGAAAGCACTTAGCGACAATATGTCACCCGAGCTGCGCACCTCTCTCGAGCGCAATAAAGACAAATTTCCACCGGAAGTCGGTCACAACCTGACGACTGCAATGGCGACCGTAGCCCTGGACAGGAGCCGCCCGGCCGATGATCGTATCCGTGCACTCGAAGTAATTGCTGCAGTAGGACCAAAGCATATATCACCAGACACAATCACCGCACTTCGTCAATTAGGCAGCGAGGCAGGCAAGCACAGACTGGAGCGCGACTATGAGAAGAGTTATCACGATGCCGACGAGAAAAAACAAGTTGCAGACAAAGTCGGACAGATCCAGAGAGGCGCTGCAAATGCTTTGCTGTCGGTAGCCGAGCATGCCACCGATCCTGCCAGGAAGATGCAGGCTTTCCTAACGTTCGCCAACACTGACTGGGGACTTACTCAAGCTCCGGACAGGGCAGACTGGGTACATCGGCTCAACCGACTCCAGGACAGCAGTCCGGACAATGCCATCATTCACGCCGTAGCACCACGGGTGATGCACCGCCTAAATCTGGACGAACGCCCGCATCCGCCTCAATCCACTGAAGCAGCCAGACTCGCAGCCACGTTCTATCACCGCGGCGCCAGCGACATCCCAGATAAGGCATTGCTGGAACTTACACGCGGTGCAATAGACAATTATGGCGCGAAAACAGTTGGGGCTGTCGCAGATCGACTGGCAATGTTTAACGCACTTTCGCCCGAAACTCGCAGAGAGCTGACTAAGTTCGAAGGGAAATTGGCAGATAACCGGTCCTTATCACTAGAGGGCAGAACTGTAGACGCAAAGACATTCAACGCTTTGCCCGAAGATGTGCGAAAGCAGTTATTCGGCACCGCGGAGAAGCTCAAAGAACCAGAGCGTCTCAATCTGGAAGGCAAGCGAATCTCCGCGGAAACATTCAATGCACTGCCTGCCGACGTCAGAAAATACATCATGTCCGGAACTGGAGTTCTCGGCAAAAACACCGACGTCCCGGCCGAGTCGTTGAAAGGCAAGTCGCTTGATGCGGTTACGTTCAACTCGTTGAGCGACGCTTCAAGACGCGCTCTCAACGGAACTTCTCGTTATCTGTCAGAAGGTTACTCCGTACCTGATCTGGCAGGCAAAACCATTCCGAATGCCAACTTCAACAAACTCTCGCCTGAGCTGCGACGTGCTCTAACCGGGTCAGACTTAGAGATGCAACCTGGAGAAAAGCTTTCATTCACTGGTCGCACCCTGGATGCTGAAGTACTCAACAAGTTGCCTGCCGACGTTCGCGCCACGCTAACCGGCTCGGGACGCGAGTTGGCTCCCGGCGCTAAGCTCACCGCGGAGCAGCTGCACGGCAAGGAGTTGACAGCAGAGCAGTTCAACGCTCTACCCTCCAATCTCCGCCTTCAGTTGACTGGATCCGCCGATGAGAGGAAGACAGGAGCTGCTCCCATCTCGTTGTCCGGCAGAACAATCGATGCCACCACATTCAACCAACTGCCTCCTGAGCTCAGAGATCACATCGCGGGCACAGTCGAGTTCATGGCCGCCGGCAGAGTAATCAAAGACCTGTCCACAGAAAGCATCGATGCAAAAACGTTCAATGAACTTACTCCGGAACTCCGCGGACGTATCTCCGCAACAGACAAGCCGCTGGACGCCACGACCGTGCTCGCCCTGATGAACAATAAGACAATCTCGGAGAATGATTCGCTTGCCCGGGCATTATCCAGCCCCACGTTCGATGATCAAATACAAAAAATGGAGAAAGACGCGAAGACCCAGTTAGAAACAGCCAAAACAGAGTTGGATGCTCTCGAAAAATTCAAAAAAGAAGCGATCAAACATATGTCGGAGCATTCTGTTGACGGGGTGGGATGGTTCAAAAAACTAGGCAGCTATGTCGGACTGAGCGATGCACAACGCCGTTTTATCGACAAGCAAGAAGGTCATCTCTTTGGTGTAGCCGCCCTCGAACAGGTAACCAGGCTTCAAGAAAAAGCCGTACAAGACGCTGCGGGGCGGGTTCAACTTTTCGACATCGCCAATGCTAACAGACAGTTCGCTCGTCACATGGCAGATGGACGCTTACGACAAGCAGACCACCTGGCAGTCGATTTTGTAAGACAGCACGGGCGCGCGGGTTTGGCTCTGGCTCCAGACATTTCGGCGGCTCTTCGGATGACGGGCGAAGGTGCCAGCGCCAATCCACTGGCGAGACTTAATGCGCTGGGAGAGACGCAACACAAAGGGCTTCGCTTCAACCCGGACATAGGCGATCGCGAAGGTGTAGCAACGGGATTGAAGATGCTGCGCAGCATCGAAAAAAGAAATCATCCGGACAACCAACCCTTCCTGGATGCCGCCATTACGCGCAGTGAAGGACTGGCAGGAATAGATCAACATCCTACCGTAAAGCGCTTGCAAGGCGTCTCTCAGTCGGTATCTGATCAATTACAAGTACTCTCATCTCAATTGGAAGCATTCCAGAAGAAGGGCGACAAGTTCGATAAGTTTATCCAAGATGCCCAGGAGAGAGCAGGAAAGATCCGAGCCGCCCTCGACAGCGTAACCAGCGAAGAGATAAAGGATCTACGAACCGTAAAAACAGCTATTGACGAGCAACTAAAAGAAGGAAAGATCTCCGATCCGGAATCGCGCAAGGAGCTCGAGAAGCGATCCAAGGCCATGGACGACATTTTGAGACTGGTCGACAAAGACTACAAAATGCCGGATAGCTCAGCCAGAATCACCGAACTCAACAAGAAGCTCAACGCCATCTCAACCGGACTGGAAGATTATGTCGGTTCGAACAATCCTCAAAGAGAAAAAATTCTTGAAGAACTTAGAACCTTGCACGCAGGAAGTCCCCGACAACAGGTAGAAAAACTTCTTTCGAAACTCGAAACACCTGAGTTCAAAGACGTCAGCGATTTCCAGACATGGCTCAAAACAGACGGTATCGTCCTCGGTGCTGCCACCGCAGGAGCAGTACTGGCAACCGCAGCGATTGTCTTTTCAGGCGGCACCGCTACCCCTCTCGTGATGGCAGCAGCTGCCACCGCAGCGGGAATGATCGCTGCAGAAGGAGCAATGGAGCTGCAATACAAAGCCGGCATGCGCAGCGACGGATCGCGCGTCGGTCGTTACACCCGTGGAGAACAGGTCCTCAACACCGACGGCTCGAGCCGCAATATGCATTTTGGCTGGGATGTCGCAATGCCGTATGCCGGAGAACTCGCAGCAGGTACATTGATTGGCTGGGCAAGCGGCGGCATTGGCGCCAAGTTGGGAGAAGGATTCGCCAGAATGTCTCCGGCAGCGAAAGCAGCTTTTGTGGCGGAGAACAAAGGTGCCCTCGACGCACTCGGACGGAGCGTTGCAAAGCTCGATGTTCTGGCCGCAAAAAATCCCGGCTTCGCCGGATTCATGCGAGTGCTAGGCAAGGAGACCTTGACGCAAGGAATCTTCGCTACAGGGGCTGTTGCAGCGGAGAAAGGCGTACACGAGACCGCCAAAGCACTCGGATATCATCTCGAGGAAGGCAACAGACTGACATCTTTTTTCGTAGGCGTAGGCTTGAGTGCGATGCACCGTGGTTTCACCGCAAGATTGCCTCAAGGTCCGGTTCGCACCGGCCCAAACGGCGAATATCTCAAGATGCAGTATCAGTCGAAGGGTTCCGCTCACGAGTATAACTACATGCAGAGCGCGGAAAAACGCGGAAGCAAAATCACGATGACACGCGAAGGATTTGTCGAAGTGACGAAGAACGGATTACGCGTGGAGTGGACGCGAGCGCCTGGCGAGCCGACAGGCACCGCACCTGGTGGCGCTTCGGACCGACCCACAAGAGTGGATTTCACTCCGAAGCCAGGGAGCACACGCATCGAACCGATACTCGACGCACCCGCCTCACCCGCCGGCGGCAGACGGACAACAGATGCACGCACGGCAGCTGATGCAAGAAGCCACGCAGTGGACGGAAAAGACCCGAAGACGACACCAGCCAATCCGCATGACCCTTCATTACCCGATCTCAAGCGCAAAGTAATGACGGAGCAAAAAATCCATGACCTCAACGCGCGCGAGACAGAACTTACAAAACGCCGGGACGAGCCAGGTTTTCGCGATAGTGACGGCAAGGTAGGCAAAGAGCTCGGCGAGATTGCTGAGAAAAAACGGGCCGCCCAGACACAATTCGACGAGATCAAGTTAAATGACAGCACCCAGAAGATCTACGACCAGATCAAGAAAGAGCACGGTGTGGCCAAACAAGAAGCTCAGAAAGCGCAAGAGGCACTTAGCGAAACACAGCGACAGATCGAAGCCGAGAAAGTTGCCGAGCGCAAGCGGCTAGCCGGTCAAGACGACAAGATCATCCAGGCTCGCGAACGCGCAATCGATGAGAAGTATCGAATAAAACTGGCCGAGCAAGAAGCCGATGCGCTAAATGCAGGAGAGAAAGTGCGATCAGCGCTGGACAAAGGCAATGCCTTGGTGAAGTTCATCGAAATCACAGGAACATATCCACCGGGCGAATACATGATCACAGGCAACCGAGATGTTTCCGCAGCCGATCGGCACGAACAGCCAGATTACGAGCACACCGGCAAAACTCGCGGAGTCAAGCTCGTCATTCCCGAAGGACCGCCAATTCCCAAAAAAGCCATCGATCAGGTATTGGAAAATATCAATAAGCTCGGACTGCGTCCATCCGAGGTCGAGCTCGCCGCACAGTTGGGCGGTATACGCGGAGATTTCACCGAATATACCAGAGATCCATTTTTCACAAGAATTCGAGTGCGCGTCGGCGAAACCGACCATCACTTCCTGAGCACACACACACATGAAACAGGACATCTCTTCGACCTCAAGGGACTTTATACCAAAGGAAGTACCGCGACGCCCAGAGAGATTGAGACTCAATGGAGAAAGTCTCTAATTGATATGGACAAATTCCCAGACGTAGGCGATTTTCGTCGGTCAGACCAGGCCATCAGGTGGATTGCCGAAGTATTGAATGACCCTAGCCATGCCTATCATGCCAGGATCAAAGAGATGGGAAAGGTAGGCGGATTGCAAGAAAACGACTACCGCGGACACAGAGATTTAGTTTGTGACACAGTTTCAAAACCTGTTTTTGATGGCTCGCCGGAATCTGTGAAAGAGAACGCTCAATACTGGAACAGTCGCAGTGAGCTTCTTGCCGAGATGTACATGCTCCATCAACAAAAGTCCGCCGCATTGGGGCGCGGAGAGAAACCGCCGACATACAGAGAATTGGTAGATAGATACACACGCCCTCGCGATGACGGCAAAACGCACAACCGTGCTGACACGATGATTCAATATGAAGACCTCTATAAATTCATGGAGAAGCACGTTTTTGAAAGGAATGCACTGCGTGAAGGTGCAATCGCCCGCTTCCAGCAGCAACGAGGACCAGCAGAAACTGGATCGGTCAGAGATGCGTTGAGAAAGCATGGACCGGAATCGCCGGAGTATACAAAAGCCGTGGACGCAGCCCGCGCAGAAAGCCTGAGGCGAATCCCGGAAGCCGCTGTGCGCGAAGTATTCGCACGCGATCAGCACATTAATCCGAAGTTCGATCCCGACCACCTTCCTACCGAGCAGAGGGCGCAATACGAACAATATCTGAAACTCCAAAATCCTGGTTTCAATCCCCATACCGATCCTTCCGTACCGCCTGGTATGCGGGAAACATTGGCATCGGCCAAAGGAAAATTTGATGTTTTGGAAGGTCAGATGCGCGACTTCAATGGCAGACGTTTGGAAGCAATGCGAGATGGATTAACCAGAGACTACCTGCGAGACTTCTTGTCCAAGCAAGAGCGTAACTTCCTTAACAGCATGCATAACGCATGGGATGCTGGTTTGCGAAAGGCTCATGCCGCATCTAAATCCAGGGAGCCGTACAAGCCGTTAAAAGAACCCGCGACCGGCGCTGAAATTAAGACCCCAGAAGCATACAGAGACTGGCTCAAATCCGAGTCACGACTGGACACAATCAACAACCTCTACAAACTTCACCAGATGAACATAGCCAGAGAAGCCGGCGGTCTTAAGCCACTCCCTTTCGAGCAACTACTTCAAGTCGCCACAGCCACTAAAGCGATAAGCACGGATAAAGCGGCAGCATTAAAACATCATGACGCACTGTTCAATCATCTCGGCAGAAAAGTGATACCACATATGAAAGCTTCAGCAGGAAGATGAGCTCAATCGAACAACCAAGCCTATAGACTTAGTCGCAGACGTTTCGTGTCGTGATCTGGCGATTTATTGATCCGGTTCGAAGTAGCTGCCTAAGCACTTTCTGCGATATTAGCAATCAGTATACTTTCATCGTTTTTTTATTCGCAACTGCTAATAATATCGAGAGGTATCAGCAATGGGAGATATTTCTCCATCGTTTTTGTATCGAAGTACTAATACCAATCTCTTGAAGTCGTTGCCAGAGTCATTTAATCGAACATGCGCGAGTTTCTTTTCTGAGACTTTGTGAGACGAAACATGTCGCGGCGAGTCGGCTTGGCAACAGGCTTTTAGCTGATGTACAAACATCCACCACTAACTCACTACCCACCGAGAACCGAGAAATAGCTTTACGATATTCCCTAGTAGTTAAATCGCAAAACAAAAGACACCGTGCGCGGTGGCGTAACCACTGCGCACGGGCCGGCTACCGGGTTAGCCCACGGTGCCGGACTTGATGTACCTCTCGAACAACGCCCTCATCGTGTGTCGCCCCCCGCACTCGCACATGACCGTCCTGGCTGTGCTCATCCCTGACGTGCAGATGACGCGCTCCTTCTCCCTCAGGTTACAGTCGCAGAGCACGAAGGTCACCTTCTCGGGTGGCATCACTGCCGCCCGCCGGATCGCCTCCTCCGACCCGTTTGCTCCGACGTACACGACGATGTGATCCAGCTCTGGGAGCATCCTGTCCAGCTCATCCCAGAGGTCGGTGACTTCCCTGTTC
>JAIERK010000105.1 GCA_019746975.1 Candidatus Obscuribacterales bacterium | reverse complement strand
TAGGAGACCTTCTCCAGCAGCTCCTCGTGCTTGGTCGCCAGGTCCTCCTGAATGGCGTATTCCTTGATCTGTCGATCGAGCGCCCCTTCGTACGAGCTGCCCCGATGACCGGCCGCGATCAACCGGCGACGCTCGAATTCATGCACCATGCAGTAGTGGACGTGCTCACAGGTCATCGTGGCGTCCAGCCAGATCTCGTTCTCGGGGATGAACGAGTAGACTTTGTCACAGGCGACGAAGCAGAAGTCTCCGTCCAGTGTCTCGCGGACCTTGGGTCCGTCGACAAACCAGACATCGACACCATTCTCGGTCCTATAGAAGGAACGATAAACCGCGGCAACTTCGGCGTCCAGCGTATTCAGCCTGGCGGCGGACAGCCGAGCATCCTTCGCGCGCATGCGCTTCTCGAGCTCGAGCCCCTGATTGTGAGCCCGGTCGTAAGTCATGCCCTTCGTGCGCATGAGCTTACGCTCGATGAGTTCGTGTCCGATCGTGTACTCGAGCTCGATGCCGCCGATACGGTTATCGATCCAGATGTCGTCCGGGGGGTTGAAGCGGTAGCGCTGGTCGTTGCCGCCCATTACGAACGGCGGGTACAGGTGCCGTACGACCCGGGCCCCATCAACGATCCAGATCTGCTGCCCCTGGCGCTTGCCAAGAAAGACGCGGTAAAAGTTGTTCAAAGCGACTTTGCCACCCTGCTTGTGCATGAGCTCGCAGAATGGTCGAGTGTTAGTGTGAGACATAATTACGTCCTCCAGAGAGCACTGCTCGCGGATCAATTGATACGCGAGTGGTGCCGCTTTTATTCAGCTTCTCCGGTGAGAGGAGCCTCTCACGGGTTTGCATCAAGATTGGGAATGTAGTTCAAACACTTGTCGATGGGAAATCCGTGCGCCACGTTGCCATCACGGCCCACCGTTGTAGTAGCCATGAAGACGGCGTTGAGAACCGCCTCTTCAGTCGCGTCGGACACCGCCCGGAACAATGGGTTCATTGAGTCCGCCGCCACTTCTTCAAGCTTAACCGTCCTGGTCCTGTAGGAGCGCTTGATCCGCCTGGTGGTGGAGAATGCCACCACGAAATCGCCGCTCTCGTTGTGCGCGTTGGCACCCGTCCTGGCGAGCCCGAGGCAAGCCCGTTTGGCCACGCGCTCGAGCTGCAGGGCATTGAGCGGAGCATCAGTGGCCACCACGATGCAAATCGAACCTTCCTGGTGCGTGGTGGAGACGTCGTCTTTCAGCAGACGCCCAATCTCTACACCCTTGATGCGCATCTCTTCGCGATCACCGTGGTTGCAATTGACCAGCACGCCAACGGTGAAGCCGCCTTCCTCAGCTGGGAGCACTCGCGACGAAGTACCGATTCCACCCTTCCACTCGTAGCAGATCATCCCAGTACCGGCTCCAACTGCACCTTCCGCGACAGGTCCGGAGCGAGCGCTGTTGAGAGCCGAGATCACGTGTTTCGTCTTTACGTGCCGTCCCTGAGCATCGTTGAGAGAGCTATCGTCGCACTCACCAACCACCGGGAGATAGGTGTCATCATCAACGCCAATCTCCGGATGCCGGCCGAGCATCCAGGTGACAGCACCGTTGGAGACCAACGGCACGTTCATCGTGTTGGTGAGAAGAATCGGACCTTCGACAAAACCGGCCTCCTTCACCCAGTGAAGACCAGTGACTTCGCCGTTGCCGTTGAGCACGAAGCATGAAGCACAGCATCGCTCTTTCCAGAGGTTGCCGGAATGGGGGATGATAGCCGTAACACCAGTGCGCACAGGACCCTTGCCGGGCACCAGGGCGCCGTTACCGTAGTTGAGAGTGACTTGACCAACCCGGACACCTTTGACGTCCGTAATGGCGTTATAGCGCCCGGTCGGATAAGTGCCGATTGAGATGCCGCAGTCGCGCAAGCGACGACGTTCTTCGGACTTTGCTGAGGTTCTCTTGGAACGCATGGTCTTTCCCTCATCAAAGTTAGGGGTACAACAACGAACTTCAACCACCGCGATTGAAGTCAAGAAGATGCCGATGAACACAACCTGGAGGATCAGTTACCGCACTAGATCTTCCCAAGCAGAGCTTAAGGGAGAAAGTGATTGACGTGTTCTTGGCTTTTTCACTCCAGGTAGAATCAGAGAAATATCATTAGAAAGCTAATGAAGATCGCGATGAATACTCAAGCACTTTTTTATACTCAGATCAGAAGTTCTTGAAAACAAAATTTCCAAGAGAACTGCTTCCCACAGCTTGTTTCACGAAAACGCAATATTTCAAGAGCCAATGCAATATCGCTAGTTTACAAACCGAGTTACATTTGCGCGACCTGACGGTAGTAGCAAATGGCATAAGCTGGCGGCAACATGCGGCGCCACCATGACAACCCTTTTACAGAACCTCCGCTACCTTCGGCATAAAGCTCAGCATTATCAAGTGTGCAGTTGAACACAGCGACCATGAGAAACTTCTGTCCACAACTACTTCCCACCAAATGAAATAAAGTTTCCGCCGAGCCGCATTTAAGACACAGCCCCAGCCTAGGCGGTAATCAGCGTTGGATGAAAGCCTATCGAGTTCGGGTTGATCCCGACCTCGAACTCGATAAACTCGCTCGGTTATTCTACGATACGTTCCAGCAACTGATGGCAGAGGATAAATAGCCGCTGCCGGACGTGGCGACTCGCCTCTGGAGCCGTTTTACAGAACATGTTATACCGTATGTTCAACCGCTTGTCCCTTACCCAAAGCTGCCTAAAACGTCCGCAAGTAGACGATTACGTGAGGCATTTGGCGCCTTTTCAATTTTTCTACTATCTTGCTCCCGAACCCATGGTCATTGTTGGACGGGACGAATTGCCTCGGAAGGTCAGCTCACGCGTATTTTACTCGCAATCTCTTCGAGAGCATTACAGAGACGCTCAACCTCTTCCTGCGTATTGGATAGCCCGAAACTCAGCCGCAATAGTCCTGTTTGCATAGTGGATAGACTTTCATGTGTGAGCGCGGAGCAATGAAGACCAGGTCGGGCTGCAATACCGTATTCGGTATCAAGTACGAGCGCCAGATCGGAAGGAGACAGACCGCGCATTGTGAGGGAAACAATCGGCATTCTCGCCCCGCTTCCATCTCCGTCAAAGGTTTTTGTCGGTCCGAAAAGGTTGATGTAATCGACCTGTCCGGCCCAGTTGATGAATTGCTCGACAAGCTTAAGTTCGGCGTTCAAAATTTCTCTGGACCCGTGCTGCTTGACCCATTCCACACCGGCAGCCAGTCCGGCAATTGCTGGACCTGGCAATGTCCCTGCCTCCAGTCGGTCTGGATAAACGCTGGGGATGGCCAGACTCTCCGAACGCGAACCTGTTCCACCTGCGATGACCGGATAGAGCGAGACGCCGGGAGCGAGATATAGCAAGCCAACTCCGGGCGGTCCCAGCAAGCCTTTGTGACCAGAGGCGCAGTAAAAGCTAATGCCGGAATCTTCGAGATGGACATCGAATTTTCCAGCGGTTTGTGCCCCATCTACCAACAGCATAATGCCTTCTTGCTTCAGCCACTTAGCTATGGTCGGAACAGGCAAGAGCTCTCCCGTGACATTGCTTGCCCACGTGAGGGCAACCAGCTTGGGCGAATGCTTCGCGACCAGCTCTTTGAGATCCGCTTCGAAATTATCGCCGACTGGCGCGACGAAATACATGATGCCGAGCGAATCTTGCAGTTGCACTATCGGTCTCATGACCGAATTATGCTCACGCGAACTGACCAGTATGGAATCGCCTTCCTTGAACACACCCTGCTCCGCCAATCCCTTCAATACCATGTTGAGCGATGTCGTGCACCCACCCGTAAAAATCAGCCTTTCTGAGGCGCTGATCCCGAGAAATTCAGCCACTGTCTCGCGCGCATCAAAAATCGTTCGGGCAGCATCAAGCGCGAACTGATGCGCCCCCCGCCCCGGATTACCGCAGGTGGTGAGATACTCCGTCATAGCATCGATTACGGACTTCGGCTTGGGAAAGCTCGATGCTGCATTGTCAAAGTAAATGCGATCCATATAAAACTACCATCTATGCCTTTACCGGCTTATGCTAGCACGACCCACCAGGCAATCATCCGCTTCGTAGCACATCCGACAGCTGCCGTTAACGCGGCTTAGGATAGGCAAACACTAGAAGTTGACACTAAACTACAAGCATGCGTCTTCCAGCCATCGATGTCATATTTCTTGCAGACAAGATTGACCAAACTTCCGCCACTGCAGTGTATCTACCTGCACTTTGCTATCGAGCGCCAACCTGAGTAGAATGGCGTGAAGTGCGATCAGGTTCGTCGAGAATGCGGACCTCGTCAAAATTACAACACTGGCTCGGTGCAGGTCTCTAAAAGGTGTCAGGTAAAAACATTTGCAGATCCTCCCCTTGAAAAGGCATCCTCGAATATTGATCACCGCACTATCCGCCTTTTCACTAGGTCTGATTTTTTGCGTCTCAGCAAGAACCGCAGTCGATGAAGAGACAGAAGCGGTCGATGCTCTCCCTGATACACGAGAACAGGGCGCCGGCGGCGCTGCTGCTGTAAAAGTCACCCCTCAGATCGATCCGATTTTCTTTAAAACATCACCGGCACTTCGAGAAGCCATCGGCTCAATAGGTCAAGCACCCCAATCACAGTCGATAGGGATGCTCCGCGAATTTCGAAAAAATCTCTTCGCCCCCGGTCACGAAAAACAGATAGCTGCTTACGCCCTGGCTGGCTTGCTAACACAGAACCCTGCAGATGCAGGCGATCAAGAAATCTTGAATCTTTATCTCGAAGCGGCTGCAAATGACACTCTTGCTGTACCCGCTCGGATGCACGCAGCCGATCTAGCGTTTGTCTGCGGCAATGAGAAAGCAGCGCAAGAACTTCTCTCGCCTCTGCTCAAAAAAGTGGAGCAGACTGCAAGAGCGAAGGTAAAGGGACAGGAGGGTGGCTCCGCGCCCGCCCATCTGATCAAGCGCGATCAGATACTGCCGGAAGCTCTTTACCGACTCGGCGAATCCTATTACAAGTCGAAAGACTATCCAGCGGCCATCAATGTTTTCGAGCGAGTCAAAGAAGTTTTTCCCGATACAGAATTCGCAACCGGCTGCTCCTTCTATCTTGGATCTATATCGCTCGAGACAGGAAATGACTGGAAATCAGCACTCAAAGAATTCCGGCACTACCTCAAAGTCTGCCCACAAGGACGCAACAGCATCAAGATAGTCGAGCAGATGGTCGCAGCCTGTCAACCGCAACCATCTGTCGAAGGCGCTCCAGAATCGACAACACCTCCGCAGATAGAGCTAACCAACAATGATCGCGCCCTGATCGCGATGGCATTGTACAGGCATTCACGCTTTCCGGAAGCGCTTGCCACATGGGATTCATTCGGCGGCAAACATGTCTACAGATCCGTTTGCCTATTGCGAGCCGGAAAACGGGCAGATGGCATATCCGCACTGCTGAAGAGCATCGAGGAAGATCCAGATAACTCCTTGATACCAGAGGTAGCATCAGCATTTTGCAAACCGGTATCAAGCAAAGAAGCACTGGCTCTATGGCAGGAAATTCTCAAACGCAACCCGGGTAGGCTGGACGCTGCACTGTGGAACGTGGCGAAGCGAATGGGAGCCCCAGCAGGGGCACCGTATTACGCTCGACTCGTGACGGAGAGACCGACCTCGGAGTTCGCGCCTGAGTCCGCCTGGTGGCTTGTCTGGAGCGAGGCAAAGCAAGCCTACGGTCTGGCCGGTTCGGCCCGAAAGATTCATTTCGCTCGAGCTCTTGGACATTGCCAAAAAGCAGTCAAGGTCTACGGACACACACACATAGGCCCGAAATTCGCGTTCTGGCAAGGCAAACTTCATGAAGCTCTTGATCAGAAGCCTCAGGCACTTGCCAGTTATGAACACGCAGAGAACGGCTTTCCGGGCTCATATTATGGCTACAGGTCGAAATTCCGGGCTCGTCATTTGCGCTCGGAGTTATTGGAAAGTCGCAGTGCGGAAGCGGCAGGCAAACCAAAGACCGTCATCCCTGATCGAAAATGGTCCATGGTCGTCGGTCGTGACAACCCTGATCCGGACTGGTCCTGGCCAGAACCTCCCGCACTGTTCCATTGGCAAAAGCTCCCTCACTCAATCGGTGAAACAGCCGCAACCCTTTTGTGGCTCAAACAATACAACGAATGTTTTAAACACGCTACAGGAAAAGTGCCCAATGAGGTGAAAGCCTGGACTCTCTTAAAACAAGGACAAATACTGAAGGCTGGGGCAAACGCGTCGCTGAAGCTGGACGGATATCCCGCTCAAACTCCACGATGGAGGTTCGCATATCCACTTGCTTTCGGCAACATAGTCGCACGCGAAGCAAAAAAGCGATCGTTGGATCCGTTGTTGATCCATGGATTAATCAGACAGGAATCCAGGTACGATCATAATGCAGTTAGTCGCTCGAACGCCATGGGCTTGATGCAGCTCCTAAAAGGCACCGCATATGGTGTCGCCAAGCACAACTCCATTCCACTGAACTCCCCCAAAGAAATATTCAATCCAGACACGAACATTCAACTTGGAAGCGCATACATTGCCTACGTTCTCAAACGAGCAGACGGCAACGCGATGTTGGCAGTCGCGAGCTATAACGGTGGTCCGAACGCCGCGGCGAAGTGGCTCAAGCAGCACCAGGCGGCTGGCATCGATGACATGGATGCATACGTTGAAGACATCCCTTACGACGAAACCAGGGATTACGTCCGGAAAGTCTTCGCTCACTATTGGAATTACGAGCACCTCTACCTTTCGCATAAAGGCTGATGGTCACGAAAGGAACTGCTCGAGATACGGAGCCTGACTATCTGCGTCTTGCAGGCTAGGCCTGCTCGATTTCGTTGAATTGAGCACGACGGTGATCATCATCCGCGTAAGAAAGAGAAGGCTTATGAAACTAGTTTGTATTATTGAAAGCTTTACTGAAAGTTCAAAAACGATTCTATGTTGGCAAAAGAATAGCGCAAGGTTTGCAAGACTATATCTGCTGCGCCGTTACTACGCACACGAAAAATTCACGCCACCACACTTAGTGACGGAATTATACTCTTCCTAACCGAGAGCTGGCTTCTCGTCAGGCTTTCCTTCTTGTTGACTGAAGCCCAAGACTTTCGCCCAAACGTTGGCTTTCCTCGAAACGCTCTTCTCGTCAGTGTCAGAACTGATATTCGTGACAGCCTTAGGCACTTCGTAGCCGCATGTGTGGCAAGACCTACGGTTGCCAGGAACTTTAAAACTGCATCGCGGACATAGAAAGTACTGCATAGTCACCTCTCATTCATGATTTCAGTATAACATCGGGAAATCCAGCAGGGTAGCGAGTTTCAGTAATTGCAAAATGGTTATCCAAATTTTTACCTGTAGCTAACTTTCCCGCTCACGGGCTGATAAAATCCCATGACATTCTAGATTTTCATTCAACTTATCAACCCGCGAGAATCAGCCTGCAATGCGCATTATCCTAACTTTCGAAAGTACACACGCGGTTCTTGCCGCCGAAAAAGCGCTGAAGGCAAACAACCAACGAACCTTTCACGTGAGGCCGACGCCTACTCCTCCAGGATTATCAGAATCTGTGTGCGGAATGTCGCTAGAAATCCTTTCACACGATCAAAAACAGGATATCCTCAGCCTCTTGGCATCTTGCGGAAATAAACCGCAAGCCGTTGTCGACCTTGCAGGCTAGTTAGAGACTCAACCTTTCATGTCGACTTAAACTCAAAGCTCTGAATCCAGTTGCCAAGAAGGACAGCGATATCTTGCCAAGCAACCCATTTTTCCTCCTCCCTCAATCACTTACCAAGCGCTAAAGAGATTTAGGCCGGAAGGAGAAAGTTCCTAACGACAACAAGCCAAGTGCTCGCGCTATATCCGCCATATGGATGTCAGTAAAAAACGTGCGATACTACCGCTTTTGATCTATGTCTGAAACTAGATTTAGCTTTTCGTTCCGAGATAAATCGCTCTTGATCTTGTTTGACTCGGAAGATACTTCCTATTGTGATCAGGTCATTGTTTTAACCTGCTTCAATTAGCCGCCAAAGCCAGACTGAATGTCATCACTCCAATTGCCCCATACGCTCACGACTGAGTGCGTACGGGGAAGTCTAGGCTGCAAGCGGACTGTCCCATCGTTATTGCTTGGTGTTGTGCGACATCAAGCCTATTGCTGAAGGCTCGAAAAAGAAGAGAGAGCAGGAGTCATCATGAGCGAAGCTCAAAAAGACAAACCCAACTACGTTTTCAAGCCCGAGCGTGTCCTCGTGCTCGTCAAGCAGACTCTGAAGGCTCGCGCCGCGGCGTCGGACGACGAAGCCATGAAGAAGCTGCTGGAGCCAGGCGACCACAAGGACCGTCTGGACAAGACTGACGACGAGCACAACCTGACGCTCAAGCATGTCGTCGGGATCCTGACCGACCGCGACATCACCGCCTGCTGCATGACAAGGACACCCGGCGAGACTGTGGACGTCGGCAACAACGAAATGCTAATCACCATCGGTGGTGACGGGACATTTCTCGATGCCAACCACTCGGTCAAGACAAGTATTCCGATGCTCGGCGTCAACTCAGCTCCGATTACGAGTTTCGGCCACTTCTGCCTGACCGACCGGACGGGATTCGAAAAGGTCTTCGACGACATCCTCCTCGGCAAGCGCAAGCCTTACTCGCTCACTCGATTGAAACTGACGCTCGACGATCAGGTCATCGAGGTGCCGGTTCTCAACGAAGTGTTGATCACGCACTCCTGCCCCGCCGGCACGAGCCGGTACAAAGTAGAAGTTGCAGGCGGCTCGGCGAGCCACAAGTCTTCCGGACTGATCGTCTCGACCGCGAGCGGTTCGACAGGATTTATGCGGGCCGCCCACGGATATGTCCTCGACATCACAGACACCCAATACGCCTTCTGGGTGGATAAGCCGTTCATTCAACCTGGTTACAGCTACCCGCTGCGCGGTGGCGTTGTACAGAAAGATGCTTCGGTCGTGGTCACGTCAGAGATGATGGAAGGCATGTTGTACATCGACGGCGCCCACATCTCGCGACCATTCCCTCGCGGCGCGAAGCTCACAATCTCGGTTCATGAGAACCCGCTTTCCGCATATATCGATGCGTCCTGTCACAACCGCTTCAAGCCGGCCGCGTGACTTGAGCGCGAAGACAGCTATTCAAAGCACCACAAAAAACGAATCGGAGGTATCCATGAGATCCTTGACCGGACTCACGACACCTGTCGTGACGCTTGTTATCGCCATGCTCATGATGTTGATCCCTGCTCAGGTATCGGCAGCACCGACAGCCTGGCAACCGGCATTCAACAACTCAACGCCGGTGTACATCGACCCGGCGATCGCCGGTCATCCCAATTTCCCGGTGTCCATGCCTGGTCTGTCGCAAAAGCTCGACGAGCTGGGTGCGAAGAATAACGTCAAGTTCTTCGTAATCGCGCTTGAGCAAAGCACCGAGACCGGATCGGGCAATCTGGCCGCGCCGAGACTCGACGAGATTCTTCTGCGCTGGCAAGGAGGTGGCAATTTCCCGAGCGACAACTACCTGCTCGTGCTGTGGATGCGCAGCGCAAGTAATCCCTCGGTGGGCTGGGTAGCAGTCAATGCCGGCTCGGGTTTGAAAACCTACGGGCTCACGAAGCAGCAGCTCGACTCGGCCGATGGACCGGTACTGCCGAGCCTGAAGCGCTTCATGCCGCAAGACCCGAAGGGCTGCTTTCAGAGCATCGCCACAAGCGTCAACAAGGTGATCGACGATTACAACCTGGAACAAGAACGGCAGAAGGAGAACGCGAAGTTCTACTCGCGCCTACCCATCTACGGACTAATCGTAATCGCAGTCGGCGGCGCCGTTGGCGTTTACTTCTGGCTCGCCAGAGCGAAAGCCGGACTCAAGGTCGCGGCCGAGACGGTCATTGGCGACTGGACCGCAAAAATGGATTCGGCCAATAGCCTCTACATGCGTCTCCGCAAGGGTTACCTCGGATTCGTCCAGGATCAGGTCGATTGGAAGGGGAAGTTCACTGGGACGACGAAGTCCCAGTACGAAGGCGCTCTTACCAACTTCGCAGACTTTGCCGCGCGCCTTGCCAAAGCCAACGAGTTACTGACCTCAGCCAAGCGGACGTTCGAGAAGGGCGACTACAAGGGCTGCATGGCAACTCTCCAGGAAGAAAAGGTGACGGTCGACGGTCTGTCCATCGCCATCGAGGACGCCACGTTGTTCGGTGGATTGGTCAAGAAGACAGACTACAAGCCGTCAGATTTGCTCGAATCGATGGCTGCGCTGTTCGAACAGACCAACCAGGCCCTTGCCGGCATCATGACGGCCCTGCGAGAAGCGCTGGAGGCAGGCAACCAGCTCGATGCCGCCCAAGCAGAGATCGCCCGGGCTCGGACGAGTATGGGCGAAGCGAAGTTCGCGCCTTATATATCGACGTTCGACGAGATCGACCGCGAGGAAGAGGCTGTGCGGACCACCTTCAAGAGCGATCCGGTTGCAGCCAAAGGTGCAATGCTGGAGCTGGTCAAACGCGCCAAAGCGCTCCAGTCCAAGGCGAATAGCTGACGTCGACGAGTTTGCTCGGCGAAGTGGAATAGTTATTCGGTCATACCGATAGCGACCAGACTGAATGCATTGCAATAGCTGGTTCGACAGAGCTATCGGAACACAAAATCGCGTGTTCCACCGAGCGAGACCCGGTCTTGGAGAAGTACGAGCGCTCCTCCAGACCGGGTTCCATTCGCTCAAAGGTGCCGCAGGCGAACCGCCAGCAGCCAGCGTCATCTTTATCAAGCGCCCGCGCTACTATTGATTGTCGTTTGCTCTCAAACCCAATTTTAGCTGGTAGTGAAGGATATTGGTACATCAGCTGAAAGCTTGTTAACAAGCTGATTCGAGGCAATTTGCGAAACGTTCCTGACCAACAAAATCCACCAAGAAGTTTGCAAATGCAGGGCGGAGACAGCTGTCTCAGGGCACTGACTTTGTTTCGAGTCAGTACCGACCTGGTAT
>JAIERK010000121.1 GCA_019746975.1 Candidatus Obscuribacterales bacterium | reverse complement strand
CAGATCTCTAAAAACCTCGTCCATTCCTGCAATCGAACAATACGAAGCCCGACCTTGAAGATATTCGACAATTTTTGGACGGTCTTCCGGCGCGAACTGCTCAAGAATTGCCCTGGCAAATTCCGGGTCCAGTTGTTGTCCTGTCCGTCTTTCGGAAACCGCATTGACCCTGCGCAAAAACTCCGCTCCGTTCGCATTTTCCTTGCCACCAATTATGGTTTCTAATTTGGTTTTAACCAGATCCAGTGTCTTAGCATCAAGGTGTGCGAATGCCTCAGGGCTGGCACATCTCAAAACCAATTCCTTGTTAATGGGATCTACAGTAAGCTCAAGCAGTTTAATCACCATTCGCGCCTGCTGCCCTGGTGGCAAGTCTTTGAGAAAATCTTTGAGACCTTCTTTGTATAAGGATTCCCTCAGGTTCGTGGGGAAGGTCAATCCGGCTTCGGGAAATTCGAGCTGGCTCTTCAATAGCCTCAGCGCCTCGAAGTTAGTGGTCTTGTTGCCGAGCAGCCGTTCCCATAACTTATGAAAATCGCTAATCTCTGCGTTGGTAAGTTTTTGTTTCTCGTGCAGCGGAAGATTCGCTGCTATTCGCAATAACGTATCTCTTAAACATGGATGTTTAACTCCCTCATTCACAATTTCGAGCCATTCTTTCGCACAACGACTACCGCTTCGAAAGCGCTCGTCTAATACTGCCTCAACCACTCCGACCGAGCCCACCGAACTGGATTTATGATGCTTGAGCAGAAATATTAGGTCGCTGCTGCTTACTTTCGCTAGATTGCTTATAAGCGTTGATTTGTCCGGATGAGTGGCGATGTCGAAAAATGCAGCGGAGAAACAGCCAGTGAATGTATCAAAGATCTTTCTTTGTTTTTGCTTGATGTTTTTATCACTCTCATCGGCGATCGAAGTCTCAATAATCTTGAGCGCTTCAACGATTTGTGGCAGATTTCCTCCCCGCGCAAGCAGAAATGCATGAGGCTGAATGTCCTTCAAATCACTGCTGCCCATGACAAAACTCAAGGCTTTATTGCAGTCAATGATTTGTCGCGGATCCAATGCGATCAAACGGCTTACCTGGTCAGCAGTAATATTCAACGTCGCTGCCGGCCTAGTGGCTTTCGAATAAACATCGGCTATTGCCTTGCGCTCTTCACCCGTCAGTTTCGATGGTTCCTGAAGGCAGCGGTCGATGAAATCTTCTAGCTTTTGAATGTCATTGACTGTCCCAGCTTTATTGAATATATGTTCGAGAACGCCGCTATCGCGCAGCTCTAGAAGCGTTTCTGGTGGTAGCGCCTTTAATACCAAAGTGCTCATCTCTGGATTGGCCAAAATCAAACGTGTTAGTGCTCGAGTTTCGGCGCTATCTTTGAAATCCCCTACTAATACTTTCTCGACATCTTTCCACTCTTGTGGGGCATTTAAGTTCTGAGGGGGATCTGCTGCGCGCCCCCAAAACGCATTGGCAATGTCACGTGCTGACTTTACGTTTAAATCGAGAGGGAGGTTTTTGCTGAGTTGGATATTGTTGAGTTGGATAAATGACTGTGCGAGTTCTACAAGTCGAACTCGAACAGTCACGCTAAGCTCGGGCTCCTGGCGGGTCATCGGTAAAGTTTTTCGGGCTAATTCTAGTGCCTGCTGTTCGTTATATTTCGGCTTTCCATTTGCTGCATTGACGTCAAGTATTTTCTTAACTTCAGTTGCCAGATCCTCCGGGATCTTGTGCTTGTCCATCAGCGCACGAATCGGATCTGCATTCGCCGAGATGAAAGTAAGGTCCTTTAAATCGTTGTCACCGTTTTTTTGAGCACGATCAGAAGGTGGAATCGGATCGACTAAATCGAAAAGCGCAGTAAGATCAGTTAGATAAGCTGAGGCGCTGTCATTTGTCTTATTCTGAGTCAGAATGCTCCGAAATTCGCCTAAGAGCGAAAGCGCATCAAAGGGACCTGCCAGCGGGGTTTTCCCACTGCTAGAATCATTCCTGTCATCAGTGTCAAACGTGAGTCGTGTTGACATTGCCGCATCACCGTCTTCGCCCTTAGACGCTAACCCGGCATCGTTACATATAAATTACAATCAAATCGATGGTCCTGTTTGATGGCGACAGGCGTTGGGGCGTTCCTCTACAGGGAAGAGAGTCAACGCCAACATACGTTGCAGCGATGGATACCAAACAAGAGCAGGAAGTCTCTGGTGAACAAGGGGAAATTGAATCTCTATCGAACAGATCTGATTCGACGGCAGGGTATAGCTCCATATCCGCAACCGCCTCGTCTTTTCTCCACCGCTTGTTCCTTAATCTCGACAATTCGAACACGCTATAGTCCGGAGAGACGCTGACGGTCCCAGTAAACAGCCGTTTTCTCTAAGCAATAGATAAATGACCGAAGGTCGCTCGGTTCAGCGGCTTTTTAGAGCCTTGATTGCTCGTTTTATTGAGAGGTTGGAGGCTGGACTGCTCGCGTTAAGTACTTTCAGTCTCTCCTTTTCGGACTTGCCTACTGCAGCATAGTCGGCGCCCATGATTTCAACTTCAAGCTGGCGCAAACGCGATTCCGACTTGCCGTCGCCAAGTCGGTCATGATGCTCGATTTCGAGGGCGGCGAGCTGCTGCGATGGCTGAAGATCTGCGAATGCTACATCAGGTAACTTGTCTGCACTTTTCGCTTCAGTTTCCCCAGGACGACTGTATTCCGCCGGCCAACCGCCCGCGGTGTCATTAGGAGCTGACGACATTGAATCATCGCTGGTACCATCAGACATTGAGTCACGCTTGGACTCGGGCACACCAGTGCCATCGTCAGTGGCGCCGCGTCCTTCATTCTGCGGATATGCTGAGCTAGATCCAGGTGGATTGGCGGTCAGCGAGCTATCGTCTGCCCCGCCCTCTGACGAATCACCCTGTGCCATTTTCTTGAGCTTTGCCAACGTCGCCTCTAGCTTACCCAGATCATCTGCTAGCGCCCCATAGCCGCCTAGTGTGCTTGGCGATGTCCGTCGTGCACTGGTGCCACTGTTGGTAGTACTTGCGGCGGCATCAACTTCATGGATACCAGATTTGTCCCTGAACAGATCAGGCGGCAACTTTCCATGCCCGGGCTTTGACATTCTGGTGCGCACTTCTTCGATAATCTCTTCAGAGGGCGGAAGCTCCACGGCTAATGCATTGATTCGATCCTTTACGGGCTTGCTCGTCGTGTTTGGAGTTCTTAACGCCTTTTGCTCCAGGCGCCATAAGCGCTCCACAAGAGACTCTACGTTATGGGTTCGATTGAGAGCGTCCAGCTCTATGCAAGCAGTCTGCTGCTCGCGCGTAAGTCCTTTGAAAGATGCCGGAATATCAGACTCGGAATTGCGTGCTGATGTGTCGGACTGAGCAGCTAACAATAAGGCAAGCGGCAATAGAACTCTGGCGAATGCTCTCATGAGAGTTTAATCCTCTAACTCAAACTCTATTTTGACAGTTTTTGCTGGTACGCGCCAGCGAATGAGAACCGAAAGCCAAAGACCCAGTATTTAGTGTTAGGAACTTAGTCAATTTTGGAGCGCACCATATATAAGACCACATGACAAGAACGTGAGATTTTGTTTCGTTGTTCAAGCCCTATAAATTTGACGATGCCGCCCAACCATGATGAAACGTAGAGCAAGAGCTTTCGCACAAGACTCGAACCATCGAGATACGAATCGATTAGATTGTGATGTTTTCGAATACCGACCTCAAAAAAGTCAGCATTCTCACAACTTTGCTTGGATATCATTCGCTTCTGATATGCACGGGAGAGACCAAACACCATGGGCGATGGAGACCAGTTTCCTCGAGACAAACCAAATGAACGCAATCAATTCAGTGCCGATGATAATCTAAATTCTATTAGATACGAAACCTTTGGCCCGGAATCCAGAAACAGCACCTCTACTGGAAGGGAAGACAACGACAAGAAAACGACGACTGGTCTCAATGATGACAATAACAGAGCGGGATATCTGGATTTCAAGGAAGGTGTCTTCGTCAAAGCCGAAGCTGAAAAACCAAACGGTGGAGGAGAAAAGAAAGAGGGAAATCCAACGCGGGAAATGCTCGATTGGCTAGGAAAAAACTTCGATAAACTAGATCGCAGCAAGGATGGAAGATTGACACAAGCAGAACTCGGACACGCTGTGTTAGATCCAAAGCTCGGCAACGGTGAAGGAGCGGCTTACATCGCAACAGCATACATTGGATCAAAGGACATCAGTAAAGCGGCAGCGGAACTTTCAGGCAAAAAGATTGATCCTAAATCTGGTGAGGACAAAGGCTTCACACGCGAGGATCTGAAGACCGTTGGTGATAACCTCGAGCGAGTTAACACGAAGGACTTCAAAGACAGAATGGCGATTACTTCTATCATTGGTTTCAGAGAAAAAGTAGATACCAATCAAGATGGAACAATTACAAAATCAGAGTTGTCTGCGTCCCTTAAGCGAACTGATCTCACCCCTGATCAGAGAAACAGTCTGCAATTGCTGCAGAAGCGTTTTTCCGAGGTAGCGAAGGCATCGGATGATAAAGTCCCTGGTGAAGGTGGCAAGCTACGAACACTCGTCCCTCAGACGAAGGATGGGAAGACGGATACTCGGGAAAAAGAATATGTGAGCAGTAAGGACCTGAGCGATTTCACGAGGACCGGAGACCAGCTCACGAAAGGGTTGAGTGATAGTCTAAAACATCGACAAGAGCGGTTAAATGAAAAGGATGGTCAAGGACACACTGGATCGTGTTTTCTTCTGGCTTCGGCTCAATCGTTGCTAGCAAAAGATCCGAATGCTCTCAAATCGATGATAAAGGATAACAAAGACGGCACCTCAACTGTCACCTTCCCGGCTGCCGAACAACCAGTCACTGTCACGAATCCCACCAAGGCCGAGCTGGCGGTATACTCCAATGGGAAGGACATGGCAATAATTGAAAAGGCATTCGCAGAGAAGCGAATTGACATTGAGCGCACAGGAGGGAAATTCGATGGTAGCGGCGGTAAAAACAAAGTACCACCACAGGAAGTGCTTCAAAGAGGTGGCTCATCCAGGGAAGCATTGGAATATCTGACCGGCAAACAAGCTTTTACATTCGAAACAAGAGCTTCTAACTTACCTGACTATATGAAACTTGCGAACTCGAAAGACAATGTCATGGTGGCTGATTCCAAAAAAGGCAGAGATATGCCGAGAGGCACCGGTATCGTCGCGGACCACGCATATGCACTCACAGGTTTCGATCAAAAGACCGGAATGGTCGAATTGATGAATCCGAACACCAAATCACCGGGAGGCAGACTTGTCGAGCCCGCCGGAGCTGATGGCAGGGCTAAGGATGGTGCCAACGATGGCAAGTTCCAGATGCCACTCGCCGACTTCAGAAAAAGCTTTGAACGGATCCGCTGGGCTAGCGATAAGCCCCTCACCGCTGAGCAGCGCAAGGATTTCTGAGAATAGACCGGCTATGTTTGTCCGGGCAAGACGGTTTCCATTCATAGGTCGAGGCTCAAGGAATTTATAGAAATTCGCAGCCGTCAATGACCGGGATGCTTTCATTTTGCTATCATTTGAAACCGTCAGGTGTCTCAGATCCCATAGTACCGGTTGATGTCATTAACCAAGCAAGACAAAGCAGCGCTCCGCGCTACAATCTTCCGCCACCTGGACGGAATTGCAACAGCCCCAACCGCCTATACGCTTCTTGAGAAGGGCATCTTAGATGACTTGTTGCAACGCAAGGAGGCTGACGTCACAGAATTGGCGTCTCGCTTCAAAGCCAATGAGGGTTACCTCAATGTAGCGTTGCGCATCCTGTGTTCTCAAGGTTGGCTTGATACTGAGCTGGACAATGCCAATAACCGAGTCACATACCGTGTGAATGCCAAGAGTGCCACTGCCTTCGATCTTTGCCGATTATATAAAGACGTGGTCACACTGCTTCGGTTTTCTGGTCAGTTCCATAGAAGAAAATTCGAGCGAGCACCATTTACGGTGCTCGAAAGTATTTTCAAAAAATACCGCGAAAATTTTGGTATCGAATTTTCCAGCGATCCCGATACTTTGTTTATTCAACAGCAGGTGTTGAAACACATCGAAGGCGTCGCTATCGGCCCGACCATCGTATCACTCGGTATGGGCGGGATGTTTCATAAGTACTTCATGGAGGCTTCGTTCAAGGCGGAGGAATTTCACGAAGACTCTGAAAGCTTCGGAAAAATTCTGGATTTTTTCGCTTTTCTCGGATGGTTTGAAAAGAAAGCGCAGACATATAGATTCACCGAAAAGGGCTTGTTCTTCGCACGGAGAGCTAGTGCGTACGGTGTCACCGTGTCCTATATTCCGACCTTCCGCAATCTAGAAGAACTAATTTTCGGAAATCCTGAAATTTTGACCAATGTCAAACCTGAGATGCCAGAGCTTCACGTGGATCGCGAGATGAATGTCTGGGGCAGTGGCGGTGCGCATACGAGCTATTTCAAGAAGATCGATGAAGTTATCATCGAATTGTTTAACAGACCACTGGATGAGCAGCCAAAGGGCGTTGTAGACATGGGCTGCGGTAACGGTGCATTCTTGCAGCATATCTTCGAGGTCATCTCGCAACGTACGCTTCGTGGTGAAGTGCTCGACGATTATCCGTTGTTCTTAGTAGGCGCCGATTTTAACGAAGTTTCGCTACGTGTGACTCGGGCCAATCTCACGAAAGCTGACATCTGGGCAAAAGTCACCTGGGGTGATATCGGGCGACCTGATTTATTGGCTACTGATCTTAGCGACAACTACGGCATCGAGCTGGAAGACCTGCTCAACGTACGCACTTTCCTGGACCACAACCGGCCATGGGAACCACCGTCTCATGCCCTGGCGGGTCGCGTAAGCAATTCCTCCGGTGGATACTGCTTCCGAGGCAAGCGATTAAATAATAACGATGTCGAAGCTGGTCTATTGGAGCACTTCCAGCGGTGGCAACCATTCGTGCGTCGATTCGGTTTGCTTGTCATTGAGCTACACACGGTGTCTCCCGAACTTGCTTCCAAAAATATAGGTCTAACATCCGCCACCGCATACGATGCTACGCATGGCTATTCGGACCAATACATCGTGGAAGTGGATGTGTTTAACCAGATCGCGGCTGAGGCGGGACTCTATCCAGACCCGAAACATTTTTGCAAGTTTCCCCCTTCGGAATTAGCGACGGTAAGTATCAATTTACTCAAGGGTAATTAATCGCGCTACGAGCGACTGGTGGGATTAGCAACAGGTTGCTCGAGTTTCGATTGAGGCAATGACCGACGTGGAATATTGAACCCGACGCACAGTTTCCCTGAACGACGGCTTGGGTTGCCACGCATGTGCTGGATGATGTATTTATTTGCGATTACCTATCGATGGATCGGACTCAGAACCGCTGTCAAGAACGACGTCTTCACCTATTTCTGGATTCTAACAAAAGCTGTCTCGCTCGATTTCAACAGTGCCTGGAGGCGGACTCAACGTTATTTCAACTCTGTCCTGATTTAATTCGAGGCTGGAATTAGGCATAGGCGGATTGCAAATGAGCGAAGAAATAGTCGGGGCGAAACACCGAATAGAAATTGAGGAAGTGGCTGCGGCATCTGAAGAGACTGAGCCAGGTTCGACTCAACATCGGGACGATGTGTCGAATTACGCTCCATACGATGTTGACGAAGTCGTATTCGGATTGTCAAAAGATTTGGAGGCACCGAATATAGTATTGCGACCGAGTCCATTGAGACGGTTGACCGCCATGATATTTGATGGCGCGCTTCTCGGTATCATATCATTGTTCCTATTGCTGGCAATTGCTGTTTCTCTGGAACCGCTGTTTCCTCATGGGACATGGGTGCGGTCGCTAATCATGCTCGGGATGGTTCAGATCTCTGGGATGGAGTTCTTTATGTGGGAGGCTTTTGGATTTTTTTCGTCGCGCTGTTTTGTCCAGTGTTTTTAGTTCAAGGCATCATTTTGTATCTGTTATACGACATCGATTTTATCTTACTTCCAACGTCGATCCCTGTGCTTCTGCTCGTTGCACTCGTCTATTACACACTTTTTGAAACCTCTCCACTCAAGGCTACGCCTGGCAAACTTCTGTGCCGACTTGCTGTTGTTGACCGCAATGGGGGAAGGCTGACTCTAGCAACCTCACTTCGGCGGTCCTTCTACAAAGTATTTTCTCTTTCAGGTGTATTTGCTGCTATGAGGCTCATACTACTAGTGGATTCGAAAGTCTCGATTCGGTCTCGCTGGAATTGTATTGTAGATGTCCTTTCTCGTCCTCCATGGGAGGAGTGGTCGAAAACATTAGTGGTCGATAAAAAGCAAAGAAACCATGCGTCGGATATCGACACCTATTCGACTCGCATTAACAATCTAACAATCGCACAGTTGCATTCTATTCATACGGGATTTGTTCGAAGTATCATTGGGATTCTCGTAGCCGATATCGTCATCGTCTATTTCACAACGCCAACTATGATGTTTGTTTTTTGCCCACTAGTCGCATTGCTTGCTATTGCGCCAATTGCCTTTTATTGGAGACAGGTCAATGTACGCAAGACGCAATTGCTGGCGGCACGACGAATGGCTGCATTGGAGACGTCTTTTCCAGCAAGTGCCAATAGTCAATTTGATTGATGTCTAGTATCTGGAAGATTCCGCCGAGATCATTGGTCACTGAATGCGGTATCACTTGGATGAAGTATTCGTGTCGGTATCACGTATAACATTGTAGTCAAAGGTGAACTGGACATTCACTTCGCTCGGGGCACCAGCCGGGAGTGGTCGAACAGGGCTGGCATTATTGACAGCCTTCAGAGCTGCGGCGTTCGCTGATCCCGACTTTGAACTCTTCTGCAAGCGTACGCCGGAAATTGTCCCGTCTGTTTTCACCTTGAAGACAACCTGAATGTGTTTCGACTGGTTTGACTTCGGGGGGAACCAAGAACGCTTTATACGCCGCTGGAGGTCGTCCATGTAGGGTCCGAAGTTAACTTTGTCCTGAGATTCTGGTTTCGCCTTCTCAGTAGTGACAGCCGGTGAAGCTGGCGTCTCGCTCTCGGTCCAGACGTGAAAAATTGCACCGCTGAGAGCACAAATTAGAATAAGTACAATTCCAAGTTTGGTCATGGCAATGCCCTCTGCCCTCCAGCCTTGATCGTAACACTGGTCTGTGAGGGAAGCACTAGCGTTAATACTGATCTCTCTGTCGGTCAACTCACAACGTGGGACGATCAGTTACTTGTTAGTGTTGTTGTCGGCAGAAGAATATGTGGCTGCACCACTGCTGTTGTATTGGTAGCTAACGCCGCTCTGGTTGCTGTTTTGCGTCGCCTGTCCGTTTTGCCCAGGCCTATAATAGTAGGCTTGCCGCTGTTGCTGTTGATAGTTATTGACCTGCACCAAACGTGTTTTCTGTCGCTTTGGATTGGTCAGGGTGATTGTCCGCTGCGGAGTTTGCTCATACAACGACATGGGAATTGCCGTTCTCAATTTTTCTGCTGAGGCTCCAGTGTTGCCGATTCCTTGATTGAGACTACCTGTCGGCGCGTATATTGGAGTCTTGTTCATTGGATTAACACTATCGTAAGTGTTATACGTACACGAATTGAAATTGTACTCGTACCGTTTCGCGAGTGCAGGACTGGCGAAAAAGCAAAGCACGACCAATGTGGTAAGTATTGTTTTCATGGCGTTTAACCTGGAATAGAATCTTAGGACCTGAATCTGGCTTTCCGTGAGCAGTCCTTCGGCGTCCGATTTATAGACGCGCGCTCAATGCAATGCTGAGTAGTCGACGGCTATCGACTTACGCAACTTTCCCGAACGGTACTAATGTTCTCACAGCCCAAGGATACCATGTTGTCAAGACAATGCAAGTGGATTTTATCTTTCTGAGCCTAGCAACTAATCCGGCGTCTCCGGCGCATCGCGCATCAGTGGTGAAGCCGGATCCTCTGGTGTTTCCCCTATATCGTCCTCACCGAGTTGAGCCCTCAAAAGTCTCGTGTCCGCATCGTGGTCATACACTTTCAACTTCGGAAAATCAGCTTTTAGCTTCTTTATTGCCTCATGACTGAATTTGTGATGCGAGATAGACAGAGATATATTTGGCTGCTTGAAGTCGCTAACTTGACTCAGTCCTTCGTCAGTCACCGCTGTAGACTTCAATCTTAGCGATAGTGCTGCTTTCTGTGGCGGTAACTTGCTCAAAATTCTGATGCTATCGTCATCAATCTGCTTGCCTTCCAAATATAAATACAGCCAATGGAGGGATGATACCTGCGACAAGTCACGAACAATTGAATCATCAATATTCTGGAGTGTTAACCTCAGGGTGCTTATCCTCGTCTCTTTCAATGGAACGAGGTTTGCTTTACCACCATTGGATTCGATTGTCAGGCTGGATAGATGATTCAGCGCGCCTAAATCGTGGTTATTTACGTTATCTCCGATCGTTAAAGTCTTCAGTCCTGTGAATTTGGAAAGCCAACTTTGGCTGATTGATTTGCCATCCGGTACTACTTCGAGCTCGGTCAAGTGCTCTAATTTACTGAGCGCCTTCAACCCCACTTCGGAAAAGCCGCTAGAATGGTTGAGCTTTACCGCATTGATTTGCGGCTGTTTTGCGATCCAAAGAAGTACATCATCATCCAGGACAGAATTATCCAAAATAATGGATCTAAGGGACAAGTCTGCAAGTTGTTTAATTCCAGAGAGAGAGATTTTTCCATGCGATGCGATCAGATGATCAATGCGCGGGAACCCTTGAAGTTGAAGTAGATCGCAGTCCTGCAGATACGTGACAACACCTCGAACGCTCCCATAACGACCGGAAACAAGATAGGCGGGTGTCTGAATTCGACTGATTTGCTTCAACAGCGAGCGTTGTCGATAGTTTCGCAGCCCCTGGATGTTCAGCGTCTGAAAGACTGTAAAATATTTTGTGTCATACGGTAAGCCAAGCGGCTTATAAACTAGAAAGGAGCCGCTATGACACCGAAGA
>JAIERK010000049.1 GCA_019746975.1 Candidatus Obscuribacterales bacterium | reverse complement strand
AGGCGAATACAGTAATTCTAAAGTGGAGCTGCCGCCGCATCCAGCCGATCCTTTTCCTCGGCACTCTGCGGCAAATCCAGGGCTTTCGACAAAATAGTTAAGGAAAGGATGAGATAGCCGTGGCCGCTAACGACTCGACGGCAGTAAGGTGGTGGCGAACCAATAAGTGAGTACGTTGTTGATTGCTTTCTCGTACTCAGATGGATCAACCGGTTTTGTCATAAATGAATTGGCAAAGTGCCCATAGGTTCGCCTCACATCTTGTGGATTCGAAGATGTGGTGAGGATTATCACCGGAATATGTCTGAGCATATCGTTGCTCTTCAGGTCGACCAAAATTTCATAGCCGCTGCGACCCGGGAGGTTGAGATCGAGAAATACTATGTCGGGAAGCTCATCGGGCGGCATGTCTTTGTACTTGTCCAGCTGATCTTGAGCCTTTTTTCCATTGTCTAAAACTTCTACTGCCGTGGGCAGTGAGCTCTGTTTCACGCATCGTTTGAACATAAATACGTCTGCTGGGTTATCTTCAACCAGAAGAATCCTTATCGGTTGACCGGAGTCTTCCGAAGATTCTTCTGCAGAACTCAATAGCTCGGAGATGTTGGTTTTGAGCGCGTCGGCGATGCCTTTCAGGCTATCGATACTAATGTTTTTCGACCCGCCTTCGATGTTATTGATATAGGTCCTGTGCAATCCAGCTTTTTCTGCCAATTCTGTTTGCGATATCCCGAGCTGTTCTCGCCGCTTACGAATAGTTTTTCCGATTGCTCCAAGTAGGTTATGAGAATCTGCCATGTGCCAATTTTCCATCAAGGATTCTGTGTAGATTATACGCTACAATTCGATCATCGATGTCGATGTATTTTAAAGTCTCCGATCGTTGTTGCTTAAAAACGACGAGTTTGTACCTTTAGATATGCCGCAAAATTCTATGTTGGTAACACTGTATTCAGTTTCGGGATATTTCAGGGTCCGAGACTTTGTAAAAACTGTAGCTTTTAGTCTACGGAATCGTTGACATCTGGCAGTCATTGTAGTATATTTTATACAGTGAACGGTTCTAGCAGATTTGCGAACCCACTCTTTGAAAAAATAGCAATTAGGCGCCAGTACTGGGTTTTACCGGCGGTGCTTTAATGCGCATCCAGGAGGTCAATCATGTTAGCTTCAAACGGAAAGTTCTATTTAGACGACTATCTAACTGAAATCGACGAGATGAAAAGCGCCGGTAACACAGTTCCGTTTCCGAAGGCTACAGCTGATGACATCGAGCACATGTCTAACGTCCGAGTGTTCGATAAGAGAAAATCTCACCAACCAGTCAAAAGTTATCTTGATACCATTGGTCATATCAAGGCTCTAACCGTCGACGAAGAGCGAGACCTGGTAAGCAAAGCGAAGAAAGGCGATAAGCGCGCTCGCAATGTGCTTACACTGGCCAATTTGAAGCTAGTTGCTTCCATCGCCAAGCGCTACGAAGACAGAGGTCTTCCGATGATCGACCTTCTGCAGGAAGGCAGCATCGGGCTGATGTCGGCAGTTAAAAAGTTCGACCCCAAGATGGGTCACAGATTCTCGACCTATGCTGCCTGGTGGATTCGTGAGGCGATCACCCGTGCGCTATCCAACAAATCGCGTATCGTCAGACTGCCTGTCCACCTCAATGAATTAATGACGAAGATCCGCAGAGTTCGCAGCCATCTCGCTGTAAAACTCGGCAGACAACCCACCACTCAGGAGATTGCTGAAGATCTCCACGAAAATATCGAGAAAGTCGAAAAGGCGCTCAACAGCTCGCAACCATGCCTGTCCCTCGACCAGAAAGTTGCGACCAATGATGATGAAGGTTGCACTCTAGGCGAGACAATCATGGATGAAGACGGACTGAGTTCGGTTGACGAAGCCGACACGCATTACGTCAACAAGCAGATTGCAGACCTGTTAGGCGGCCTCAACGAAAGAGAACGCAAGGTCGTGAAGCTGAGATTTGGACTCGGCACTGGCAAGGAACAAAGCCTTAGAGAAATCAGCAAGGAAATTGGTCTCACGAGAGATCAAGTTGGAAAGATTTCTTGCCTAGCGATGCGCAAGCTGAAAAAGTTAGCCCGAAGAGAGGAGTTCGAGGGCTACATGGCCTAAAGACTCAAGCCTTGGAGAGAATCAGATGACCGCCAATAACCTCATGGTTTTGACGGGCATCTGATATTTGGAGATATTGTCCTGATTGCTTTCAGGGTTTTCGACAGTGTCCAGGATATGGACTTGAACGCACGCGTTAAGAAGAAGATGGCTCCCATGGGGTGGTCGGCGGAGTCGTCGTGGTCGGAGCCGCACTTCTCGGTTTCTTCTGGTGGCATTAATGGTGGCAAAATTCTCGAGCAGATATGCGTAAAAACAACAAAGAGAAATCCGATTGGAATTCTCTTTGTTGTCTTGGGGTTTAAACAAAAATCTTATGCGACTCGCTTCGAGAAATTGTCGGAATCAGTGGCAATCCCGATGACTAGTGTGATGAGCCCGCCAAGAACCGCAGGACCCCATCCTGTTACGCTCAGATAAGCAGGCATCAAATCCGACGTGAGCATCAACGTGTACGCCGGTAGGAGCCAGAAGCCGAGAATCCACAGCGGAATCAAGACTATGAGCGCCACTCCTAGCGTGCTGACCGTCAGTAATGCGGTCAAGATAGCCGCTACCCAACTCACCACTACACCCAGGACTTAGAACATCAGTGCCAATCCTAGCGAAGTGACGAATCCTCCATGAACACCAATTCCGGGGATCACCGGCAGGATAAACTGAAATGCGAGTGCAAGTAATAATAGTCGTATCGGAAAAATCACTTTGTTTCTTTCTCCTCGGATGACCGACAATTCCGTCCAGGCAGACTGTACCTCTGGTACTGTGTGCCAAAAAAATATATGCCTTTAAAAACTTGTTTGCGGTATCGTTAATGGTGTCAGAAATCGCTGACAATTGTTATGATAGTGATGATCCGGCACCATTAGCGGTACCAGCTACGTGTCTAGTGCGCGTGTTAGTTGACGCGCGCTCTGCCGAACAGTGACATCAAGAATATCAGCAGCGCGGATCCAAGAATGGCAGGCAATAACGATACTCCAGCCAGAGCCGGTCCGAATGAACCCATCAATGCGGCACCGATCCAGGCGCCAATGATACCAACGATCACAGAAGCAAGAAATCCGCCTGGGATTCTTCCTGGTGCGAGGTAATCTGCGATACCGGCACAAACAGCGGCTACCAGACAGTAGAGAATAAAACCAAGTACTGACATAAGTCCACTAAATATTTTCTTCGCTTTCCAAGACGTGCTTGACTCCTCGTCTTGTAGCATCCAAAAATGGATTCGTTGCCGAACTGGACCAAAAAAGTTGCTTGAGATTTACAAATGAAACGCCGAAAACGGAGCCAGGATAATGGTCTAGAAGATCACTTCTTGTGCTGCAAATCTTTCCTCGGTGCTCTCCACAAGGGTTCGACTTGATTGTCCTTCTTGAGATTGTCGTTGTTGCCATAACCTTCCCACTGCGGGCCGCCCCACTTTTCTCGCATATCCTTCAAGTAGGCATCGCGCTGTCGCCACAGTTGAGACTGAACCTCACGTCGCTCTTGATCGTCCTTATCAACTAAGTTATGGAGCGCGTTATTGTACCAGTCGTTAGCTTTCATCTTCAAAGCATCATCGTCTCTTCGTTCGCCGATCCAGTAGACTGGTCTTTCCTTCTTTTCTTTCGGAGGTCTGACCGGCCGCCAAGACTGAAGTCGACTACTTTCTTTCACCTGTGCTGCCATCTTTGCGCAAATAGCTTGAACTCTAGAATTCGTGACTTGCTCGGGCACGCCAGCTCTGACGCCGCTCTCCATTTCCTCATAAAGAGGCAGGTAGAATCCGATACCGACGCCGCGCTGCTTTACGCTGACCAGCCAACTACGAATATTGCGACGGTCTTTGAGGAGCGGACCTTCCGCGGCTTCGCCCGGCGTCCCTTTGTCCAGCGCTTTTTGGGAGAGGTCGTCGTAGCTGGGGGCGGGCTTGTTACTTTCGCCTGCTACCGGAGCTCTCGTTTCAGTGGCGGCTGAAGAGGTAGATTGAACCTGGGCGTTTGCCGTCGGTGGCGATTGAGATTTCGTGATTTCTATCGACGGTTGCGATTGCGTGGCTTTGGGTGGCGGTGTGTCTGTAGGCGACTTTGGTTGCACTGCTTGCGGCGAGTCTGTTGGTGATTGGGGTTGCACGGCTTGTGGCGGTGCTTCCTTCGGCGCGCCTGGATCGGGCGCGGCTTCTGAGGAGGGACTCGGCGACTTGTCTTCGAAAGTACTCGCGATTGCCGGTAGGAGACAAGTTATTGAAAACACGAGTGCGATTATTAAATTGAACATGAGAAAAGCGCTCAATCCGATGTAAAACGATATCTTGAGTCTAACTTGCAACAAGAATAACCACAAGTATCAGTGTATTTGTGTTCAGAAGACTCACCAGAGATGCCTCAGAGGCATCTGGATGGGTGATTCATGCCGCGTCTGAGAATAAAACCTCGGCAGAGGCCTGAGCTCGCTAAGAAGCTTCAGTCCTGTGGCGCATGTTTCTTTTCGAGCAAAGGTGCAGATGATCGCCTGATTGCTGCTGTTGGCGCCGTTCTTTCGCTTCGAAAAAGACAGGATGGCTTTCTTGACCTGATCCGAGTTTTCAAACACAACCTGTCGAGGCGACGTCGATCACGGAATAAGCAATTGATGGTTGTCCGGAATTCTTTTTGCGCTGATTGAGGGAATGCAACGCCCGACTCAAAAAGCGATAGGTCGTGAGTGAGGAGCAGTTGCCTACGAGCGTCGCTGCCGTGTTGCCTCTTCGATCTACTATGACGAGCGTTGGAAAGGCAAAAATTCTGAATTTCTTTTGCAAGTCGGTGACCAGCCGCGGATTTTTGCCTAGTTCTTTCAACCTGTCCGTGACGCGAACCGGCATGAAGTTATGTTCCACCAAGCGGGTGACCTGATCGTTGGACAACGAAGTCTTTTCCATCTCTTTACAGGGATCCGACCAGTTGGCGTAGAATTCGTAAAGTACGTATTTGTCTTGTTGTCGGCTTTCTGCCAGGACCTTCTTAATCTCCTCTACGCTTTCAGGAGAGATGTCGTGTACCGGTGGTGGCACGTATTGTTGTTTTGTCTTGACCGCTGGAATGTTCAAATCAGGCAGGTCGCGCCAACTGATTAGCTGCTCTGAGGCGTGCCTATCAGGCAGGTGGGCCGCGCTGATTCCAAGATCTACTATGCGTGCGAAACAAAAGAGGGCTGCCACCGCCACCAGTGCCTTGGGCATGAGTCGAGTCGACCTGTCATCAATTGGTGCCATAGAAGAATTCCCTCTTATTGGTTGTCGAGATTGCCAGGGCAAGATAGAGTGTGACTGCCGATAAATAGGCTATGAGTGGTGCGACGTTCAGCCATCTTGCAGAAATCAAGTCATAAACATTGACTGTCGGCAGAATAAGGTGCGCGATGTATTGCGAAACTGCCAACATGAATTTGGTTGCTTCAATGGACAGATCACCACCGGCGCTCATTCCGGCGACACTTACCGGCGGAATGGTTTGGCCGGCCAACCATATATAGAACGAAAGAATTGCCACTATTTGAAAAACTGGATTGCGATTAAGCATTGTCAGAATCATAGCGGCTGAAATTAAGGCTGCGTCCATGAACCTTTCCGCAATCATACTTACGACCGCCGAAAGCGTTATAGCCTCTCCGAAGTAGAGTCCGATTGCTGCGACAACTACGTTTTGCAGTGCGGCGAGTGAGCCGCCGATAAGCGTGATAATCAGCCACTTGCTTAGCACATATTCCGACCTTGTCACCGGTCTTGTGAAAAGCAGCGGGAGATATTCGCCGCCCCGTCCCTGGGTCGCGCTGTTACCGGCGAGACCCAGGCAGAGCACCATAAGCACGAATGCAACCCCGACTTTTCCTGTCAGCATCTCGAACGTTTGTGAGTCTGATGCGCCGTGAAACATCGAGGCTACTTTCATGCCAATAGGCATGACGAAACCAAGCATGGCGACGTAAAGCAGTTTGAGCGGATCTAAACAGGCCGACATCGCGGTAAATCGCATGATAGTTTTATTCATGATTTGTCTTGCCTCCTGGTACCGAGAAGAGTTGCTCGAGTTTTGTGCGCTCAGGTACAGCCTCTTCAACAGGCACTCCCCTTGCTACCAGCTCTCTAATCAATCGAGACGCGGCAACATGATCGGTAACCGAGAAGCGCCCCCACTGGTGGTGGCATTCGCTGACGAGGGCCTCCGATTTGGTTGCGGCATCGCTTACCACTGAAGCAAGAGTGCCGTTGAGCTGATTCTCGCTCCATCTGACAAAGAGCATGTAGTTGTGAAGAGTTCCGCTCTTTATATTCTCGACTGAGGCGATTTCACCCTGTTTAATGAAAGCGACGCGGTCGCACAGTCTTTCGACTTCGTCCAGTTGATGAGAGTTTATTATCGCCGTGATGCCTGTATCTCGCATATGCTGGACGATGTTACGCACTACCTTTACTCCGGTCGGATCGAGACCGAGGGTGGGTTCGTCCAGCAGTGCTAGTTGTGGTTTGCCGATCAGTAGTTGTGCGATATTGAGTCGTTGCAACATGCCGCGAGAGTAAGTTTTTAATCGCCGTCTCCAGGCGGATTCTGACAGCTCTACCATCGTTAGTGCTTCATCAATATCGGCTTCTCGGCTCTTCGCGTTTTTGCCGGTAAGACCGTGATGATATTCCAGAAATTGTCTCCCGGTCATCCAGTGCTCGAAGTCGGCGCGCTCCGGCACGTAGCCTGTGATTCTGCGAACGCTAATAGAATCAGATGGTTTTCCATAGATTCTTAGGCTGCCTGAGTCCGGCTGAAGCAGCGCGAGAAGACAGCCGATGAGCGTCGTTTTTCCAGCTCCGTTGGGACCGATCAATCCGAAGATCTCGCCCTGGGGGACGGTGAAGCTAATTCCATTGAGCGCGCAGACGTTGCCGCCCTTGTACGTTTTTTTCAGGTCGATGACCTCGACCGCAGGTTGCTCGAAACTCATGTAAGTCGATGTTCCTTGATATGTATCGGCTTGCAGTCGGCAAGACGAAAATGTTGGTGCCACTGGTAAGCATGAGAATGCCCGGTCTCACAAAGATAAGCATTTCAAGCCAAGTGTGCACTGGGGAGATCCCTGATGTTGGATCGGGGGTTTTTCAGATGCTATTTGGACGAACTAGAGTCGTAAATTAACACTGCTGCACCGATTGTGGTGCCAATGACCGGTGAGAACCGCCAACTTAGATTAGGTTTTTTCGTTGCTGAAACAGCATGGTCAAGGGAATCGATATGGTAATCGGGCTGTCGGTTCCTGGAATCGTCGTGGTGGTGGACAAGACAAGCTGCTTCTTCTCGTTACGGGAGAGCATGGCAGTGCCCTTGATGTCGACGGTCTGTTCGATCGGTCCGAATTTTATGGTTAACTTCAGCCCTTTTCGGATATTCATTTTGAGCGCTTTTTTGTCTCTATCGACCAGCGCGCCGAAATTAAGGTCCTCGCCAAACGTGACGGCATGCACATCTATCAACGGAGCGATCGGGTATTTGCATTTGAGCACGAGATCCTTCTTGCGCTTCATGTCCACGTCCAGCTCTAGCGGCCCTTTAGGAATCATCTGCAAGGACTTCACTCCGGTCAGCTCCGTGCTCAGTTCGCTTATCAGGTCTATTCCGAATTGATAGCCGTCCCTGCCCATGCGAAGAAGATCGTTGAACATATTTTTTGCGGCTTCCTGATTCTCCAGGCTGATCAGGGTGCTGAGCTGTCGTTCGATTTCTCCGTAGACGGCGGTACTTGACACGGTCGGACGCTCTGCCGCGGTCCAGGCGCGTCTTCCTGTTGTCGACGAATTACCTTCAGTCGTTGAAGAACTACTCTGCTCCGATGTCGGAATGTCATTTGCGGTCACGGAAGATTTTTGCTCTGCCGTTGAGGTTCCACCTTCGGTGAGTGAAGAACTTCCTTGTGTCGTTGAATTAGCTTCCGCTGTTGTGGGAGAACTCTGCTCTGCCGTTGAAGTTGTCTCCCCGATGGTCGAAGAGCTCTGTTGTGTCGTTGAAGTTGCTTCCGCGGTCTTGGAAGAACCTTGCTCTGCTGTTGAGGTGGCCTCCACGGTCGAGGAAGGACTCTTTTCCGAAGTCAAAGTTGCTTCCTCGGTCACGATACGCTCTCCGGTCCTAGAAGCACTTTGTCCGCTGGTTGTTGACTCTCCCGTTTTCACTGTTTCTTCAACCTTCTCTGTGGCCGGTGTGCCATTCCCAGTTGATGATGCAGCCTCACCGATTGCAGGTGCAGTTTTGTCAGTATCGTCGTCTGGAGTTGGCTTATCGCCCGTCATAGCATCCTCTTCAAATCCGGCTGGCAGCCGGACCTTGGCAATTCTTACGACTGAAATTATACCAGGTTGTCGCGACAACCTGCAATTTAGTCAGTGAGCCTGATTCAGTGGGAATCTGTTGATCCGCTTGAAGCGCCAACCAGCTCTCTTGAAGTGTCGCTCGTGTCTGAAGTAGGATTGACACCGCCATCGGTGTCATCTGTTTTAAATCTCTTGAGGATAAACTGTTGAAAGTCATCCATGTAGGTAAACACTACTGGTACCACAAGTAGTGTCAGAACGGTCGACATGAACAGACCGCCTACGACAGCGATGGCCATCGGGGCTCGTGCTTCTGCACCAGCACCTAAGCCGATTGCAATTGGCATCATACCAGCAATCATCGCTGTCGTTGTCATCAAAATTGGGCGCATGCGTGTCTTGCCCGCGCTAAATATAGCTTCGTCGCGAGTCATGCCTTGCTTCATCGAGACTAGGCAGTATTCGACCAGGAGAATGGCATTCTTCGTAACCAGGCCCATGAGCATCACGATGCCGATGAGTGCGTACATATCAATGGGTTTGTTGAACAGTAGCAACCCAATCAAAGCGCCTCCAAGCGAAAGCGGAAGCGACATCATGATTGTGAATGGTTGTAGAAAACCTCGGAAAAGTAAAATAAGCACCGCGTAAATGAGCAGTACACCGGTCACTATCGAATAGCCGAAGCCGCCGAATATGTCACTCTGCATTTCAGCGTCGCCGGCTTTATGTTCGCTGACGGTAGCAGGCATGTGCTTGAACGCGGGCACCGCGTGAATCTTCTTGATCGCCTCTCCCAACGTGAGCGATGCGCCGAACTTCGTCGTGATCGAAGCTTGTCGGGCGCGATCGTATCGATCGACTTTGAAGAGTCCGCTGTCGAACTCCACGCGGGCGACGCTCGATAATGGTACCAGGTGTCCATTGTTGCCCATAACGCGCAGGTTTCGTATTACAGACATCTTTTGACGATATTTCGGATCGATGCGAACGACGATCGGCAGTTGTCGATCGCTCAGGTCGAATCGAGGTAGATTCGCGTCGATATCGCCCATGGTGGCAACTAAAGCCGTTCGGGCAATTGCTTCGACGGACACTCCCTGCTCCGACGCGCGCGCCAGGTCTGGATAGACAACAATCTCCGGTCTCAGAGCCGCCGCGCTGGATTGGACATCAGTCAGCCCGGGTATGGCTCGGATCTCCTTGACAAGCGCTTGAGCGGTCTGTTGCAGAGCACTCGGGTCGTGGCTGGTCAGAAGAATGTGGACGGATCCAGAGCCCCAGCCACCACTGAAGTTGATTCGAGCACCAGGAGTGAGCTGCAGCTCTGGTCGAATGGCGTCTTCGAACTCGTCCTGCGACAGCTTGCGCTCATTACGTGGTACGAGCTGAACAACGAGTCTGCCTGTGTTGACCTCACCACCGCTTCCTGCATTTGCAAATACAGTTTTTACTTCCGGTCTGGCCTTAACCTTCAGACTCAACTCTTTGACTACTGCTACCGTGTCCTTGAGCTGTGATCCGGGAGGCAATTCCACATTTATGTGTGATTCTCCTCGGTCGATACGGGAGACGAGAGAGGTGGGAAGTGACTGGAACAGCGCGATGCTAGCGGCAAAGAATATAATTCCGGCGATTACGGTTGTCAATCTGTGTTTCACCACTACAGCAAGAGCGCTATCATATAAGCGATTGCTCCAGTTGCCCTCGTGGTGCGTCTCTCCTGATTTTAACCAGTAGGCAGCCATCACCGGTGTGACGAGACGTGCCACCAGAAGCGAGCAAAAAACCGCCACCGCCACGGTCAACCCGAACTGTCGAAAGAATTGTCCAGGAATTCCTCCCATGAATGCGACCGGCAAAAATACGACGACTGCGGCTAAGGTCGTCGCGACCACTGCCAAACCAATTTCGTCGGCTGCATCGATTGATGCGAAATAAGGTTTCTTCCCCATATTAATATGCCTGACGATATTCTCGATTTCAACGATGGCATCGTCGACGAGAATGCCTATCACCAGCGCCAGACCAAGGAGAGACATGTCGTTGAGCGTGAAATTGGCTGCCTTCATGAATGCGAATGTAGGTATCACAGACAGTGGCATAGCAAGTGCCGAAATCAGAGCTGCACGCCCATCTCTGAGAAAAGCCCAGATGACAGCAACCGCGAGTAACGCACCAATGATGAGCGATTCGAATGTAGCCTCGCAAGACTCTTTTACATAGCGAGCACCGCTAAAGACTCGCGTAAACTTGACGTCAGGATACTTCTTTTCGAGACCGTTAATGATCTCTTCTGCGTTCTTCTCGACCTCGACGATGTTGTGACCCCGACGTCGATTGATCTCCATCCCAACTGCCGAGTTGCCGTCCAGGAGTGCCATATGACGCTGGTCTGAAGCGCCGTCTGAAATTTTGCCGAGAGCCCCCAGCTCGACCCATCGATTGCTCGGTAAAACAATTCGCGTTGCACGTAGCTGCTCAAGCGAGTGTGCGC
>JAIERK010000090.1 GCA_019746975.1 Candidatus Obscuribacterales bacterium | reverse complement strand
CACTCCGGTTTTCTTTATGGGAAAACAGATTATTTCAAACCTGGAGTCAACGCCACCCTGCCAGCACCCGATAACGATCTAGCGTTCAAGTTCGCGTCGCTGGCACCCAAGATCAAAGATACGATTTCAGAGCCTCGCCTGATCAATTCAGAGGACTTCACCAGGGTGAATACATTGATCGCCCCAGGCCAACTGAAAAGACCAACGCTCGAAGAACTGCCGACAGCTGTGCGAGTCACTACCCGCACCGGTATCAGCGCGCCGCTGGATCTAAAGCAGGACATGTCGACCGCTGTGGTCAGCACGTCGACCGGCGCAACGAAAGACGAGTGATCTATTACGCCGGTCTCATCCAACTTCATCTCATCCAATCACGGATTCGAACACGCTCGGTGCCGGCGGAACACCGGCGGTCCCAGTCGGCAGACACAACCCGAGAGTTTTGCGTTGCCGAAGAGGCTTGGCTAATGGAGCCGGGGTCCCACCGGCTCCATTAGCCAGTACGGAACCATTCCAGTTGGCGATTTCTGTACTACGCTCTTTTCCTCATCTCGTCCTGGACATGACAAAGCATTGAAGGGCTCCTCCAGCGCCAATTCGAGATAGTCTGATAAGGTTTGGTCAAAGGTGCGGACATGAGGCGCATCCGGACTGATATTGCGCTGTGGAAATCCGCGAGTTGCCCCTGTGCAAAATTAGATTTAAGGAAGGATCGCTCTATTACCGACCTGGGCGCAAACGTCCAACTAAAGTTTTCTTTACGGCATCGCCTACTTGCGGATCCAGCATCCCAAAGCTAGATATAATTGCCCAATCTAAAATTCATGAGTCCTTCACAGTTGGCGGAAGGACTGACAGGCGACCCAGATGTCGATTTCGGTACTATGAACCATCTTGTAGTATGCGGACTCAATTACCACTCCGCACCGATAGCAATTCGCGAAAGATTCACCATCCCTGATTCTTGCGTGAAGCATGCACTTGAAGCGCTTTCTCGCTATCCGCATTTGGTCGAGTCCGCCATCTTGTCAACCTGCAATCGCACGGAAGTTTATGCAGTCGTTACCGATCTGCACGCTGGACTCAAAGAGATTGAGAGCTTTTATCAGTCCGTCCAGGGAATATCAGACCATCAAAGTTTAAAACCTAACTTCAAACTGCTCAGAGAGGATGTAGCACTGCATTTGATGCGGGTCGCAGCAGGACTGGACAGCATGGTGTTGGGCGAAGGTCAGATCATGGCGCAGGTGAAAGAAGCACACCGTAAGGCGCAGGAGGCCGGCACCGTAGGCACCGTTCTCGATCAACTGTTCAAGCTCGCCCTGAGCTGCGGCAAGCGCGTCCGCTCCGAAACCACGCTCGGCAAGCGAGCAGTATCGGTCAGCTCCGCAGCGGTCGAGTTGGCAAAAGACCTCCTACCGTTGGCGGAAATCGAGTCCAGCACGGTGATTGGCGCAGGCAATATGGCTAAGCTCTGCCTCAAACATTTGCTTAGAGATAAAACAAAGTCGACGGTTAATGTGATCAACCGCTCAAAAGAGAAGCTTTCGGTGCTGCCTGACGAACAACTTAAAGGGATTGAGCGACTTTGCCTGGATCAGACTTTCGAAAATCGATATGCGCTTGCGGCAAGCTCTTCTTTGACGATTGTGGCAACCAGCGCTCCAAGCTTTCTTCTCAAGAAGGAAGAGTTCTTGCAAGAGCGAGAGAAGCTCAAAGACAATAACTCGAAGTGTCTTATCATCGACATATCAGTGCCGCGAAATGTAGACCCGGCAATCGGTGAAATCGACAACGTAACGCTCAAGCATGCCGACGATTTATCCGAGGTAGTGACGAAAAACATGGCGGAACGCGAAGCGTTAGTCGCCGAAGCAGAAACGATAGTGTTTGAGAGCCTGGACGAGTTTCACAACTGGCAACGATCCAGAATCGTCGTTCCTACCATCGCCGGTCTGCGCGAGAAGATTGAAGCAATTAGAATGGAAGAGATCTCTAAAGGCGCAAGTGGCATGGCGAGACCAAGCGGATGTCGCCAGAAGGAAGAAGCTGAAGCTGTCAGCCGTGCGATCGTTAATCAGATTCTGCACCATCCGACCGTACAACTTAAAGCTACCAAAGACTATCAGGTGTTAAAACAACAGGCAGAAGCGCTTCGTACCCTGTTCAATCTGGATCCGCTCGATGAGCCCGGAAGCACAAAACGACATCGTGGTAAGCGAGTCGATCATAACCTTGTTAAACACTGATTCTCGAAAATCAAAGTGCGCGTAGGTACAAGAGCCAGCAAATTAGCCCGTCGACAGACTGATATTGTTGTCGAAAGAATCAAGCTGCATTTTCCTGATTTAGCTATTGAAGTGATCCCGCTCACCACCCGTGGTGACTCTCAAAGAGACAGGCCGATCGCCGACCTAGGCGCGACCGGTGTGTTTGTTAAAGAACTGGAAGAGGCACTGCTAGCACACGAAGTAGATCTCGTCGTGCATAGCTTGAAAGACTTGCCCACCGATATTCCCGGCAAGCTAACCCTGGCTGCCGTCTTGCAACGAGAAGATCCGCGCGACGTTCTCGTCACTAGAGACGGTCTGACATTCGAACAGTTGCCGCCCAATGCCCGCGTTGCCACATCGAGCAGGCGTAGAGCCGCTCAACTCGCAGAGATTCGAAAAGACATCACCTTCATCGACATCCGCGGCAACATTGACACTCGCCTGCGAAAGCTGGACGAGGACTTTTGTGAAGCAACTCTTCTCGCGCATGCCGGTCTGCTCAGACTTGGTTTGACCGAAAAGGTCAGCCAGATTTTCGACCCAAGCGTGCTAACTCCGGCCGCCGGACAGGGAGCTCTCGCCGTGGAATGCAGAGCGGACGATCTCAGCCTGTTGGAAAAACTCGTTCATCTAGAGGATCGGAATGTCCGAGCCGAAATCACATGCGAGCGATCCTTCCTATATGAGTTGGGCGGTGGGTGTTCCGTACCCATTGGTGTATTAGCGCACGCAGACGGTGACAAACTCGAGGTCACAGGTTGTATTGCCGCCCTAGACGGAAAACAGGTCTATAGAATGCAACACGAAGGCAATTTAAGTGCGGCATCGCTGATTGGGAAAGAACTGGCGATGAAGATGCTCGACAGTGGGGCCCGGCCGCTCGTAGACGAGCTCAAACTGACGGTTCCCAATAAAATCTCCCCACCCTGATTGGAAGAGCGTCGTCGATGAAGAGAAAAGAGTCGCGCGAACACGCCTCGCTACCAGGGCACCCAGTGGTGCGAGTAACATGTCCGGTGAACAGCATCCAGGACGATGTCAGACGGATTGAAGAAACTTAGAGCGAGCCAAAGATGACCTCTCTTGCCGGCATCACGGTACTGATTACCAGAAGCGCGCATCAGGCGGGCGAGCTGCGCAAAGAGCTTGAGTTACGCGGTGCACACGCATTGGAGCTGCCGGTCATCGCAATCTGCCCGCCCAATTCATGGCAGGCTCTTGATACCGCACTTGGTGCAATTGCATCTTACGACTGGATCATTTTTTCCAGTACCAATACCGCCACCATCGTGGTCGAACGAGCCACTACTATCGGTGCCGACCTGCATGAACTAAAAGCAAGAAAAACCGCTTCAATAGGTCGCTCCACCTCCGACAGGTTGGTCGAATTAGGTTTCAACATCGACTTTCAACCAACCGACTTCGTTGCCGAATCTTTGCTCACCGAGCTGCTGCAGCAAGCTGATGTCGAAGGCAAGAGAATTCTCTATCCTCGCAACAGCTCAGCTAGAAGTTTAATCACCGATACACTGAGAGAGAATGGTGCCCACGTCGACGCGATCGATGCCTACCAGACATCACTTCCAGACCCACCGGAGCAAACCGCTCGCGAATTGGCTCGCATTCTGAAGGATAACGCTATTGACGTAATCACGCTAGCAAGCGCTCAGAGCGCCAAGAACTTAGCTACTCTATTCGAGATGGCCGAGGTCGCACCGGGACCGAATTGCCTGATTGCCACGATTGGACCGGTGACAAGCAATGTCGCTCGCCGGCTATTCGGCAGAGTCGATGTCGAGGCAACTCCTCACACCGCGCATGGGCTGGTAGAGAGCCTCGAGAGGCGATTTCTCTGAGCTGATCGAGGTTAAGAGGGTCTGACGCTAAGTTGGCCGCCCCACCTGGATTCACGGTAGGATATGGATATTATCTCCAGGGGATTGTCAGGTGGCAAAAATTCTGCTGGTGGAAGACGATTTCGTTCTTGCCAACACGCTGCTCGATTGGCTTCAATTTAAAGGTCATGCGGCCGAACACGCTGCCGACGGACCGGAAGCCCTTGAAAAGATGTTCGGCGAAGAAAACTTCGACATAGTGGTGCTCGATTGGAATTTGCCGGGTATTACGGGTCTTGAAGTCTGCCGAAGATACCGACAGAAAGGAGGCACCCTGCCCGTTCTAATGCTGACAGGTATGCATGGAAGCACCGACGAGGAAAAATGTACTCAAGCAGGCGCAAACAAGTATCTTGCCAAACCTTTTCAGTTAGAAGACCTAACCAGGCAGGTTGAGTTACTATTAACGGTGGACGTCTGAATGGACCGACTTGTTTAAGTAAACCGACGGGAGCTTACCGACCAGGCGATGCAAGGTTACTCCGAAAAAATGAAGGAGCAGCGAGAAAACTACATCACGCGATGCCTGGAGAGACTGGCACCGATGGAGTCGCATGCCAATAATTTTGCGCAAAGTCCGTGGGATGTCGACAATCTCAGACAATTGCACGAGCATTTCCATCAAGTAGCAGGCAGCGCCGGAATACATCAGATGGGCGACCTGGCCAACATCGCCCAATCCGGCGAACGCCTTTGCATGAATATTTTCGAGAGTCAGCCCGATGACATCATTGTTTATTGGCGACATTTCCGAGACATGATTCAACAAATGAAGACTGTCCTCGAGCAGGCCCAAAGTCCGAGCAATGGCATGCCGCCATCCGGTGGTCCTCCGGTATCCGGCGGCAGCACTGGTGGTCCGCCGATAACCTCGCCACCCATGGCCAAACCACCTAGCTATCAACCGCAACAAGAACAGCGCACCACCAGTTCGGCGGAGCCGCCGATCAGTTCTCAACCACCTCTGCATGGTCAGCCGCCTCTTTCATTCAGAGAGACAGCGGTGCCTCAAGCGACAAGTGGTCATCACCTTGCACCTCTACAAAGCGGAGCTAATTTCGTGCCGGCTGCGGTTTGGAATCCGGATATGACACCAAACCCGGTGACTCAACTGGGACCCGACGTGATTGTGGTATCAAGCGACCAGAATCGTTTGAACGCGCTCGCTCAGCGCCTGGACAACCTCGGTATGCGAGTGCGACCATGCCCGACATGGAACGAAGCGAAAAATCAGATCTTATCTTCCCTGCCAGCTGGCCTTCTTTTGTGTGTACCACTCAAAGACGGCAACGGCTATGACCTCGTAGCCGGCTGCCGCTCGTTGCCTGGCGGCGAGAGCGTCTCCGTAGTCTTGCTCAGTGAGGAGCCTGGTTTTCTGGACAAAATTGCCGCGATCAAGTCGGGCGCCGATGCCAGTTTCGAGTTGCCTGTCGAAGTCGACGTTATAGTCCAGAAGCTGCGATTTCTGTTCGAAAGAACCAGACCGGAGCGTTATCGAATTCTCTCGGTCGAAGACGATCCAGAGCAAGCATCCTACCTCGTGTCGCAATTGGAAGAAGCAGGCTATCATCTGGCTTGGGTTCAAGACCCAAAGAAATTCGAAGAAGCGCTTCTCACGTTCTGCCCGGACCTCATCCTTCTCGACATCGTCATGGGAGAGATCAACGGTTTTGATCTGGCTAAGTTCGTCAGACAAAATGAGCGCTTTGCCACAGTTCCAATTGTTTTTCTCACCACGCAGAATCAGCTGGAAGCGCATATCGAGAGCGCCCGCACTGGCGGGGACGATCATCTGATCAAACCGGTCAACCCACAACTTCTAGTCGCCACTATCGCAGGTCGCCTGGAGAGATATCGGATCTTTCAAAGGCTTTTGAAGAACGATGGACTGACGCAGATCCTCAACCACAGCCATTTCATGGAATATGCGCAACGAAGTGTCAGGATTCGCAGTAAGAAATTTTCGCAAGTTCTCACCATATTCGATATCGACGGATTGCAGAGAATCAACGACACATTCGGTTATGCAGTAGGCGATCGAACCATTCTTGCTCTGGTGCAGATTATCAAATGGACGTTCAGACACACCGATCTCATCGGTCGAATTGGCGGCGACGAAATTGCAGTGCTTGATGACAGTCTCACCATTCACGAAAATGTCGAGGTTCTTCGTGGACTGTTGGAACAGTTCGCAGGAGTCCCTCATAAAGCATCGGGCGAGATTTTCAAAGTTACGGCGAGCGCCGGAGTGTCTCATTTGAGTGGCGAAGGAACGCTGCAGACACTTCTGGATAAAGCGACAGGCGCCCTCGCCAAAGCAAAGTCGCTAGGCGATAATCAAGTCGTCGTTTTCTAAGCGGAAAGCTTTGCAATATCTCAAAAAAGCTCCCCTTGGCAACATTAAATGTATAAAACAAATGTGCTGTATATGCGCATTGAGTACTGGCAAGCGATATAGTTGTCAGATTCACTAGACAAGCAAGAGAGGGGCCTTCGACGACTATGGAGAAGTCAACCGTCAAAGAGGCGCGCATGAAAACAGGCGCGATCAGAGATAACAACACTTCGCCCAATTTCCCGAATATGCGGATGCGACGCCTGAGAGCAACTCCAGCGCTCCGCTCCATGGTCAGAGAGACTCACGTCCGGAAAGAACAGCTAATTTACCCGTTCTTCATCGTCGAGGGCCGCAACAAGCATACTCCAATTCGCTCGATGCCCGGAATTCATCAGCAAAGCATCGACAAAGCGCTGTTCGAGATTGAACAGGCCGCCGAAGAAGGTCTTAAATCAGTCATTCTTTTCGGTATACCGAACGAGAAAGACAGCCAGGCGACAGGCGCCTGGGAAGAAAACGGTATCGTCCAATTGGCTACGAGAGAGATCAAGCGACGATTTCCAGAGCTGGTCGTCGTCGCTGATACATGCTTGTGTGAGTACATGGACCACGGACATTGCGGAATTATCGCTAACAATCAGGTTCTGAACGACCCGAGTCTCGACATTCTTGCAAGAACTGCGGTGTCGCAGGCGGAAGCGGGTGCCGACATTATCGCCCCGTCGGATATGATGGACGGACGAATACAAGCGATTCGAATCGCCCTAGACGATGCTGGTTTCGAAAACATTCCAATAATGGCCTACAGCTCGAAATTCGCATCGAGCCTCTACGGACCATTTCGCGATGCAGCAGAATCAACACCGCAGTTCGGCGATCGGACCGGCTACCAGATGGACCCCGCCAATCGTCGCGAAGCGATGCGTGAAATCGAGCTCGACATCCAAGAAGGTGCCGACATCGTCATGGTCAAACCGGCTTTGGCATATCTTGACCTGATCAACGAAGCCAGACACCTTTTCAAACATCCGATCGCTGCCTACAACGTGTCCGGCGAATATGCCATGGTCAAGGCGGCATCGCAAAACGGATGGCTGGACGAACGGCGCGTCGTCACCGAGATATTGACTTCGATTGTAAGAGCCGGCGCAGATCTCGTGATTACCTATCATGCAAGAGATATGGCACGATGGTTAGGCTAAGACTTGGAAATTTTGCATAAAGAAGATGGTCATTCATTGCTGTAAAATGATTTGGTAAGAGGAACCTAAGTTAATGAAGACAAGCACAGGCAATCAGATCAGTTTTGCCAACGCTTTTGCGGATCTGTATCTAGACAAGGAAACCGGGGAATTCGCACTCGATTTCCGGCGCCAGGAAGTGACTATTTATTTGAACCATACGCAGTATCAGGCGTTGGTATTACTGGTTCAACAGAGCGTGGAAGACGAACAATTCGTCGAGTATCTGACCTGGGAGCGAGATCCCTTGCAATGCGATGACAACCAGGTTTTCGAAGTATGCGGACCTGATCACATCGTCTGTATGTCTTGCGTACCTAACTGCGAACGAGTAAAACTAACTTTCGATCTCGGTGTTGCAATCGATCTTTCGTTTGCAGACTACCAGGGCTTATCCAGTCTAATCAAAGAAGCGCAAGCCGATCTGGAATGGCGCAGAGAGCTCCTGAAGTGGAACATGGCCGACAACGGCAATGATTTTGCAACTGGAAGTCAGGACTAAAATTGAATACAGTCGCCATCAGTTAACACATCGTTGGCGCACCGCTGGCAATACCAATCAAAGAAGAAGCGGTCATTCAAGATGACCGCTTCGAGAATCGCAATCTAGTTCAACCCTGATTAACACCCATCATCGCAGCCGGTGAGGAGTGGTCAGGCTCGATCAGCAATGAGTACCGAGGTATCACTATCTTCCAGGGGCAAAGAGCGGACATTGGTGAAGCCTGCTTCTTTTAGCATTTCGGTTAGTTCGTCTTTTGAAAAAACACATCCGTTGGTCGTGACCAGATACATATTTATGGCGAACATGGAGGAGAAAGCCGGTCCGTTACGATGTTCGTTGACGAGGAATTCGGCAACTGCAATGGAACCGCCCTTCTTGAGCGACTTAGCAACACAGCTCAAGAGCTCCTTGCTGCGCCCCTTCCCTTCGGAATGCAAAATATGTCCGAGCACGGCGATATCATATTTGTCTTCCTCGAGGGCAAGGTCCTGCCAATCACCGCACAGATAGCTGTATTGTTCGCTAACACCACTTTTCTCGGTGAACTCTCTGGCGGTTTCAATAACCACAGGAAAATCAAGTGCTTCGACATGCACACCCTTGTTTTCTCGCGCCATAGGAATGCTCCAGACTGCGCTTCCACATGCGACATCAAGAACTTTGACCGGTTGTTGCCTTGATTCCATACCTAAAAATTCCGCAAGTTTTTTCGCATATGCATAGTTGATTGAAAACAATGCGGCGGCCAGTGCTGGGAAAAACTGCTGAGCAGTCTCCTGCTTGTTGATTTCGTTGTACGGCTTGCCGGTTTTCAACACCGTGCCAAGATTCATCCAGGCTTCCTGAGACTTCGGTCTAATCTCGAAAAACTTACCGACATATAAAGGACTCGTGCTGACCAAGTAATAGTGAGACTCTTCGGTAGTGTGGTAGCCCTTTTCATCTTGCGACAATAGCCCCACTCCGACCAGAGCATTCAACAATAACTCCGCCGCCTTGGGCTGAATGCCGCTTTCGCGAGCTACCTCATCAGGAGATCGGAAGCCCAAATCGACCGCATCAAAAATCTTAAGCGATGCAGCCGTACTGATAATTGCTCCAGCCCATTGCCCTTGCATCAAACCTTGAATGGTGTGGGGCGGGTTCAGCGATTTTGTTGATAAACCAATCATGATAAAACCTCGTTGCTGACAAAGGGAGCCAGGAGCGCGACACCATATCCGGTGCCATAGGAGGCGCGAGCAGGTAACGGCGCGTTAAGAAATAGCAGGACAATTAAACATCACAACTGGCGGGCGAATCTCCTTAAACCGCAATAAGTTAAGAAGTTACGTGAATCAATGACAACCAGCCTCTTTACGGGATCGGCATTCAATCGTCTATAATCTGAGCTACAGGCCGTTGGGCGCGGCGGAGGCCGACGAACCTGGTCAGAGGGGAAACCCAGCAGCCATAAGTTGAACCCTTCGGGTGTGTCCAGCGGTCTGATTCCTTTTTTCGCAATTAACACGGGCAAATGACAAAAGAAGACACGACTACAAAGTCCTCTACCAGCTCCCAAGGCGCTGAAGATAACAAGTACTTGCTCGGTCAGATACTGGTCGATTTGGGCTATATCACTATTTATCAGCTCGATGAAGCCCTCCATATTCAGCGCACCGATGAAGAAGCAGGCAAAGAAAGAAAGCCTCTAGGTCAAATCCTTCTTGAATTGGGCTTTTGCGGACCCAACCAGTTAATTAGAGCTATCCAAGTGCAGTCTGAGCTTCGCAAACTTAAAGAGAAAGAAGCTGAATAGTCGCTCCTTTCGCAAAACCATCATTACAGCCAAGTTTATCCGACGGTCAATTCCAGGGTTAAACCTATTTTACTTTCGTGGAATATCAAACTAGAGTTCATAGAAAGTAAGTTTAGGAAGAGGCATTTGATCAATGACGCCTCAAGGTTAATGGAGAGCCTTTGGGTCTAGGTTCCAGACTGCTTATCGCTTTCGTCATCGTGATTGGTGTCATGGTGACCAGCTTCTCAGTGTTCGCGCTTTTTAGCGAGTTTCGCTCAACTCGACTGGCGGCAGACCAGAAAGTCGGCATGGCGGCAAGCAAAGTCGGGCGCGACAATATTGCGCTACAGCTTTCTTCAGAAGCATTCGCCAGGGTAGTATTGACCAACGGCTCGGTAATGCAAGCCTATGCGCGCAAAGATCGCAGCGGCACCAAAGATGCGCTTAACAACCTGATCCGCCAGGAGACCTTCCCCGGATTCGTTACAATTATCGACGAAAACGGCGCTGTCTTTTACAGCACTGAGACACCGAATAAGCATGGGTTCTCCGCGAAGCAGAATGAGGCCGTGCAATATGTCTTGCAAACTAAGGAGATCTTCCGAGGCGCAACAGACTTCAGCGCCACGCAGACTTTTACGATGTCATCCATACTGCCGATCTTCGATGGCAGCAAAAATTTTCGTGGTCTCGTAGCCGTAAGCCACCCGCTCACAAGTGAGTATTTGCTCGGCGAGGTTACCAAATTCGGAATGGAGGAGCCGACACCTGTTCAGGGTATCG
>JAIERK010000157.1 GCA_019746975.1 Candidatus Obscuribacterales bacterium | reverse complement strand
AACGGCGCATCAGCCACTTGCTCCACTGGTCGAGGCGCAGCCAATTCAAACGTCGTATCGGCTGGGACAACATTCGCAGATTCCGTATCAGTTTTATACCACAACGGCGCATCAGCCACTTGCTCCACTGGTCGAGGCGCAGCCAATTCAAACGTCGTATCGGCTGGGACAACATTCGCGGATTCCGTATCAGTTTGATACCACAACGGCGCATCAGCCACTTGCTCCACTGGTCGAGGCGCAGCCAATTCAAACGTCGTGTCGGCAGGGACAACATTCGCGGATTCCGTATCAGTTTTATACCACAACGGAGCATCAGACACATGCTCCACTGGTCGAGGCGCAGCCAGATCAAAGGTTGTGTTGGCGGGGACAACATTCGCGGATTCCGTATCAATTTTATGCCACATCGGAGTATCAGGCACATGCTCCAACGGTCGAGGCGCGGCCATCTCGAATGTCTCTTTCCTCACGCCTTCGTTGGCAGATCTAAATTCCGCCTGGTGCCACATCGGTGAGTCGATCACAGACTCTGAGAGTTGGGGCAAAGCAAAGAATGTCTCGATTGGAACAACTGCATTCACGGAGGTAAACTCAGTTTCGTTCCACAGAGACCGGTCGGGCGAAGGCGCAATTGATACCGGCGGCGGTATCTCAATCAAATCGTCTTCAACATCAGGACCGGTCGCGCTGGAGATAACTTGGTCCCACGATAACGGCACCTCAGGCGCGCGCGCCAACGGCGGTGGAGAACTGAACTCGAACGGCAGATGCTGTACAGACGCATTCGGAGGATTGCTGCCAGCCAGGTTCCACGGCAGCGGTTGGTCGGACATCCGGTCCTCATGCCTAGGTACGTGGACCTCGATTGAATCTCCTGTAAGCGCGGCGAAGACCTGCGGCTCCGGCGCGGCAACAACCGCTCCCGACAATGGAGTCTCGAAGTCGATAGAGTTAGTCCAATCTGAGTCAGCATCGAACTCTTCAGGTCGACGAACAAGCGACCAGTCCGGCTGCAATCTCGATAGTAACTGCGGGTCAGGCGCTGAAAAAACCGACGGTTCTAAGGGAGACTCGAAATCGATTAAAGAAGTCCAGTCCGAATTTGCCTTTTTCTGCTCAACGCGCTGAACAAGCGGCCACTCAGGCTGCAGAGCAGGTAACTTAAGTGTCTCGATGCCGCGCCCCGGATTGACATTGTATGACTCTGAGCCGACCTGATGCCACTGGGGCAGCGCAGCGGCATCGTCCTGACCATATAATTGGTTGATGCCTTGAGATATCGCAATAGTCGGGTGTTCTGTCTTCACGAGTTCATCAGTAAGACACCACTCAGATGTCGAAATCGACACGTCTACTGAATCGGCGTATACGACGAACAGCGAGTCGAGAAGCGGATCGGAACCACTTATCGTCGTAGTCTTCACCGGTGCGACTTTCATCAGAGGTTGCACAGTCGTAAAATCAGCGCTCACGCCATGACCGAGACAACGATTTACTTGCCCTGTACCGAGCTTCGAAGGCAACATATCATCAAGATTAAGCCGCAATGCCGGGAAGCGAGAACAATGCTCCTGATCTCGTGGTTTGTCTTTCGACGCTTTAGAAATCTGATTCTTGCCTACCCGCTCCAATTTCCTTTTGAAAACAGAATGAGCTGCAGTTGAGTCGCCGTAACTAATCTGGTAAATTTCCTGTGCACGCCTGTACAACGGCTCTGCTTCGAATGTCATACCGACTTCAGCGAGAAGATCCGCTAGTCGTAGGAGACAACTGGCGACGGAAAGTCCACAATCTCCATGAATTGTCTCGAGGACATGAAGCAAACGCTCCAGCATTTCAGCAGCTTTGTCGATGCGACCGAGCTTATGATAAATGGTTGCGAGCTCTTGCAGAGTGGTGCTGATCTCGATAGAGCACCGACCATGCGCGCTTTCCTGAATCTCGAGCATCGTAATCATCAGGGACTCGGCTGCTTGCAGTCGGTCCTGTCGCAGATAACTTTCGGCGAGTCGACTCAGGGTGAATGCGCAGACAAGTGATTTTCTTCCGACGATATCTTCTTGCCGAGCCAGAAGCAGCTTGTAGAGCGCCTGAGCATTGAGCGGTTCACCGCACTTCTCATAAATCTCGGCCAGCTGGTCGACGGTGCGGATCAGAAGCCAATCGTCGCAGGGCAGGTTATCTATGCGATGCTTCAGTAACCGAGATACAAGCGGCTCTGCTTGTTGATAGCGCTCATGTGCAAAGTAAAATCCAGCCAGATCTTCGATTGCCCGGAAAACCACGGAATCGGTTTCGGAGAATGTACGTTCTGCCACCACGAGCGCTTGCTTATAAAGCCGCTCAGCGTCTTCGATTCGCCCTTGCTGCAGATACTGGAGCGCCAGACGCGTGTACTGAACGTTCTCAGGTGTTTCGAAGATTGGGCGATTGTATGGTGTTTCCCATACCGTTATCGGACCCGGTGGTTTTGCAGCGGGCGCTTTGCGACGCTTTTCATTGGACGACTTTCGTCCATGAACAGATCGAATCTTCGGCGGCTGCAAACGTGTCGCGCCGGCATCAATATCACTAGTCACCAAATGCGCCACCGTATCGGCGAGCGGAATCTGTGACTTTTTGTCATTGGACGGCGGAGAATAAACCATTTACGACAAAGCGGACCCAGGATTAGGGGGACGGTTCGGCAGCTGCAAAAGTCTATGAAGATGGTATTACATCAGTGTTCTGGCGCAAGTGGGAATATTCACACGTACTGACGAGAATGAGGCCAGCATTGGCTTATCAGGATCTAATCCACGCGTAATAAAACAAAATAACAAGGTATTAAGTTCGAAGACCTACAATATCAAAGTTTTTTCTTCGAAGATTCGCTCTGCGACACGTCTTCAATTACATTGATCTTGGTGCCATTTGTTTCATCCTGGGCGATATTGAATCTCCTAGTCCAATGAGGCGGCGTCAGCAATCCAAACTCTAACTTCCGCTCCCAGTGCTCATCTTTAGCAGGTCCGCCTTGAATTTCATAGTACGAGTAGCAACCACCTCTAGTAAGAATCGGACCTTTGCTGGTATTACATATGATGTATATCTTTCCAGCTCTTCCTATACCCATAGTCGCTCCCGTGCGGGTTGCAGGAACACCGTCTTTCGCCGAGCCAGTCAAGGTTTCCGCGAACTTGTCTGGTATGACTGATTGGCGTGTTGCGCCTGATTCTGTTTTCGACTGAAGCGTAGCCTCTGCATGGCTCGAGTTAGCATCTCTTGGAGCATCCTTAACTCCCGACGTAGACCCAGCATTGAAGCCTTCTTGAACCTTGCCCACTTCGCTGGATTGCGAGGAGGATAAGATCATTGAAGTATCCAAATAGATATATGCTGACATCGGACAATCAACCGGAGCCAGTACCTTATCTATATTAGCGAGCAGGCTAAAATCGTTCATCGACAACGGCTCGTTCTTCACTTCAAGCTCTGCAATTGATTGTAATCGCTTGAATAGGCGCAAGAAATCTTGAGACCTGCCTTTGTATCGCTCCGGCAGGCAGCCAAGTTGCTCCATCTGATAAACAAAGCTCTGGCAATCCTCTTGCAGCAGAATGTACACGTCAAGCCGCGGATCCAGATAGTGAAATCGGGCAGGCCTAACATTGGTGGCCGCACCTCTGATCCGCGCAGTATCACTGGCGGTAGCGGGGGCAGCTGAAATGGAACCGCCCGAAACAGCGTTCTTATAATCAACAGTTGCACCGGCTGCGCGCTGCACGGTCTTCGAAGAAGAAGAAGAAGAGGAGGAAGAAGAAGAGGAAGTCGACGACGAGGTTCCAGCTGCATTACTGCCTGCAACCGAGGCAGCCGCAGCACTTGCGGCAGAGCCTGCAGTGTGAGCCGGTGTAGAATCGGTCTCCTTCGGAATCATAGATAGAGCCGAGTAACTATCAATCCAGGCGGCAAGCGTGGTTTCCAACTCCTTGGTCAGCCACATTTCAGAACGCAAACCAATCTGCACGGAATCAGGATATGGACGATAAAGGCGCGAGAGTATTGCCCAATGCCGGTCGGCCTGCGCATCTTGTGGAGCGACTACCTTTACGAGTCTTTCCAGCCTCGGCACCGTTTGAGCCAGACCAGTATCAAGTGTATCGAGTTGCTCATGCAGGACATTGGTCGCTTGCTGTGCTCCATGAGCATGTAGTGACAGAAGACCAAGAGGAACCCGCGGTGGACCTTCGGCCGCCTCTTTGTAATCATGCGCAGACTCTCGCAACCAAACCAGCTCAGGAGGATCAGCCAGCGGAAACATGCGAAAGACGACGTCATCGCCGGCAGTACCACCGCTAGACCCCATCTCGAACACTGATTTTGCATTCAACTCGACCGGGCGCTGGTTGCGCACCGAGAGCAGAAGCTTGGTTCGTAAGAAAGGCTGTGATAGCGCACTGAGCAAACGATCCAGATCACTCTCAGAGGTTTTCAAAACAGATTGAAGCTCGATTGGTAAGATCGTCTTCCTTTTTGCATTACTATCAAAACCGCTCAGAGCGACGACAGTAGCAATTCTGTTCCATCGATTTACAGCCGGCTCTCTTCCCGTGTTCGCCAAAATCAAGCTGCGGTACAACAAAACAGCCTTTCTGAAGCTGTTACCACCACCATCCATGGTGTTACTGCCTGTATTGCTGAGCGCAAACTGCATGCGCGAAAGCCATTGATACGCACGATAAAAACGTCTCGTCCTCTCGCGCTGTGACATCCATCCCCATGGTTTGAAAGTAGAGAAATCCTCTTCCCGACTGAAGATCTGCGACCGACCCTTTTGTCCTTTCATGATCAGGTCATAGTCCTGTGCCACCAGCTCTGATGCACCACCAATATCTGGAAGTGCACCAGACGGATCGAGCAGCTTCAACGCTACGCACAAATAAGCTAGATTTCTCTGGATATCATCTTTAATTTCGTCGTCGTCGGTCCTTCGATAGTCGGCGATGGAGCTAACCAGCATCGCTTTGAGTAGGACCTTTAGATCGACAGCCAGGCGGGTTTCTACCGCCTCCGCCAGCACTCCATTCGTAAACCCGAAGTAGGGATGGACGATACTATCGACGGTGATAAAGTTAGGCTTGCCTTCCAGCCTATTTTCAGTGTAGACATCCGACATCTTTTTGTACGGTGTCCCACTGACGACGACGAAGTAGTTCATCGCCAGTTGATTAAGCCCTTTGTCAGGTAATCCGGGGATTTTTACCGGACCGAGATCGATCGGCTGAGCGTTAGTGACTCTCAGCTCGGAGCGCCTGAACAGATCCTCAAGCGTCTGCTTTTCTTTCGGCTTCAGCAGCCGGTTGGTATCCGCATTCCTGAGTTTGAACGGCGCCAATGTCGGCATAAGCTCCGATTCACTCAATTGGGCCGCGACTGGAGCGGAAGATGCCATGCAGCTTCCCGCAAGAACCAGAGCTAACAGTCGCGACCGCGATCTCATTACGACAACGACATCGACATGGATTCCAACGACACGAAACGTGCAGTGTGTATTCCGGACTGATCCATGAGTATTTTGACCACTTCTGGACCGAGTGGTTCATCCATCGTCAAAACCATCACTGCGTCTTTTCGAATGCCGACTCTACCAACGCTCATCGTGCTAATGTTGATGTCTTGCTCACCGAGCACAGTAGCAACCTTGGCAATCATTCCAGGTTGATCCTTGTGCATCGTAAACAGCATATACTTAGCCGGCGTCAGATTAATCGGATGCTCGTTAATCTTCGTAATAATCGGGTCATGCTGAGCAAGGATGGTTCCCGAGATTGACGTCGTGCCACTATCCGTGGAGACAAGTATCGACAGACCTTCCTGATACTCGTTGGACTCGGGAAGCCGACTCTCTCTGACCTGTACACCGTGGTTGCGCGCTGCGATTTGAGCATTGACGAAGGTCACCGCTTCGATTTTTCCCATGAACATTCCCTTCAGGGCAGCCACTACCAGTGGTTCTGTCGCCTTGTTGGCGAGACTACCGTAAGCGATCAACTCAAACTCTCTGACATTGTCTTTCGCGAGTTCACCAGCGATCGCGCCCATTGCTTCAGCCAACGCCAGATATTTACCAAGACTCTTCAGGATATCAGGACGCATGAATGGCAGATTGACCGGACTGCGAGCCATACCCTCCGTCAGATAGTCGCGAATCTGCTCAGCCAAATCGATTGCCACGTTGAACTGAGCTTCGACAGTCGACGCGCCGAGGTGAGGTGTGAGCACGACTTTGCTGCCGAGCTCCACTAGCGCTGAGTCCTTTGGAGGCTCATCGTCGAAGACATCGAGCGCCGCCCCGGCTACTCGACCATCCTTAATCGCACGCGCAAGCGCAGCCTCATCAATGATGCCACCGCGAGATGCATTGATTATTCGCACTCCAGGCTTGATTCGCGAGAGTACAGTGCCGTTGATCAAATTAGTGGTCTGAGCATTCTTCGGTGTATGAATGGTGATGAAGTCGGCCCTCATCCAGATCTCTTCGAGCGGAACCGACACCAGATTTAGCTGTTTGGCACGCTCTTCGCTAATAAAGGGATCGTACACAAGAACCTTCATACCAAGTGCCAGTGCAGCTGCCGCAACTCGACCGCCAATTTTACCCAGGCCGATTACGCCGAGAACTTTATTGAAAAGTTCGACGCCCATAAACTGACTGCGCTCCCACTGCCCAGACTTCATTGAGGCATCCGCCGCAGGCACGTTGCGTGCGAGGGAGAACATCAATGCCAGTGTATGTTCGGCTGCGCTCGCGGTATTGCCTTCCGGAGAGTTGACTACAAGTACGCCCTGCTCCGTGGCTGATTTAACATCGATATTGTCTACTCCGACTCCGGCGCGGCCAATGACTTTGAGTTTAGTGCCGCGCTCGATTACATCACTCGTGACATTGGTTCGACTCCTCACCAGCAAAGCATCGTACTCGCCGATCGTCTCCAGCAGCTTCTCTGCGGTGATCTTCGGATCGTAGGTTACATCGAGTCGCTCAGCCAGTATCTCCAGACCGCGGTCGCTGATCTGGTCAGCAACCAGCACTCGCTTCGTCGTGACCTCGATGTCGGTCGACTTGGTAGCTTGAGTTTCTGCTTTTGCCATGGACTTCCCCTCTTGTGATGCATTCATGCAGAGCTAATGGTAGAAGCTAGCCGCAGACGATCTAGAGATCAGGTTGACTCCTGTGGAGTCAGGATAATCTTATGGCGTTGCTGTCTATCGGATTGCTCATCCGAAAACGGTACAGGCAATGGCTTCACCTGCAGCCATAATTTTAACTGATCGCAGCGATTGGGAGACAGCATATGTCCGGATTGTCCTAATGGTTGAGTTTCGTAAAACTTATCAGAGTCCGACATATCGATGAGAAGACGCTCTGTTGGACCAAGCGTACACTCGAATTTACCAGGGTCGCCAGAGCTGTCCACATTCAACGAATTGATTGTGTCCTGGTCGCCGCCAACACCTTCAGGACCGACCTCAACAAAGCGCGCCAGGGCATTCTCGAGGTTGGGAGCGGCATCGAAGAGCATGTGACGGAACGTTACTTTGTGAAAATTCTCCCAAGACATTTTCGACATATCAGGCTCTTGTCCCGCATCCTTCAAACGCAAGTCCCTGAGAGCCTGAGAGAAGGATGTAACGACGAATGTATCGAACTTCCTCTCCTCCGGCGGCAACCAATCGTTACTCTTGCCGGACAGACAGTGCTCGACTTGCACGGTCCAACGAGGCCAGCGTTTCAGATATTCATTAGTCAACGGAATACCCATCTTCGCCATCAATACTCGTCGACCAATCGTACGAACCATCGATTCGTAGATCGCAGCCGATGCACTCTGTTTTCTCAAAAATCCGTCCCATTGATCTAAGACCTGGAGCGCGGACAATTGATATTGATCGTTAACTTCCTGCTTATTGATGTGCTTTTGCAACGTCTCTTTCATGAGCGCTGCCAGAGGCGCATACTCGTCACCCTGCAGATCCGCCATATCCGGCAAACCAGGCCGCCTGTTCGATTGCTTGTAGGAGGTTAGCAGAGAGTTGAGGCGTTGCACCGGATATGGTGTCACAGGAGTTTCGTAACCAGGTAGGTTGGTGTAATTCGCGACGACAAAACCTTCTTTCGGGTTGAAGTTGCTAGGCATACCGGCAAAATCCATACGACCGGTCCAATCGTAGCTACCCGTCCAACCAGGCAAGAGCAAGCTCGCCTTGAGCTTCTTCGTGAGCTCGGATTCTTTGCGTTCTGGAACGTTGCCCGCGAGCTGCAGCCCGCCATTCCCCTTCTTGTCTGCATAAAGGAATGTTTGCGGAGAGCCCTTGTAACCTTTCAGAACATCGCGGAATTGCTGCCAGTCATTAGCCCGATTGAGTCGATAAAACGTCTCCAGTTGCGGCGTCGCTATGTCATTACCGCTCCAGGCAAGCACCACGGCATTGGTCGAGCCTTCGCTGTTGATCAACACAGGACCGTGCCGGGTCACCATTACCTTGTGCTGCAGCATGTTGGTATTGAAAGTGGCTTTACACGGAATTTCTTCAATAACTTCGCGAGCAGCGGCCCAACCATCAGGCGTTTTATACTTGTTGGGAAACTGCGGGGAGAACTGTTCTATAAAGAGATCTTGCGTGTCTGCATTGTATGCAGTCGCCCCCCAAGCGATGTTGGCATTTCGTCCATACATGATGCCAGGCACTCCAGGCATCGTAATACCTGCCACCTTGAAGTCCGCGGTGGACAGGGTACAGGCATACCAAATATTAGGCTCGACAAGCTGCGAATGACGATCGAGCGCTAGTAGACTCCCACCAGTATCGGTACCACTGCCGGTGACGACCCAACCGTTGCTGCCGAAGCCTGGTTTGGTTTGAACATTCCTCCGCACCAGTGCAGGCAACTCCGGCATGTTGATTGAAGAACCCAGGTTAGGTCCGCTGATACCGACTGTTTTGGCCGGCGGAGAAGGAAAGCTCTCTTCGAACAATCGAGAAGCGACTTCCGCCCCAGCCTTGTCAAGGACTCGTTGCCTGAGATCGTCGAGACTCCAGGACTCCTCCTGGATATACTGCTGATACTTCATCACGACCAGTGAATCTTCCGGGGTCCAGTTGCGCGGATAGTAGCCCAGAATCAAGAATTCAATCGGACGGCGCCCTTCAAGGTCGGAGATTCCTTCATTAACCCCCTGACAGTAGGCTTCGAGCGCCTTCTTCGCATCGGCGGAAAGCAACTTGAGCTCTTCTCTCGCCACACGAGTGAAGCCAATCTGGCGCATGAGGCCATCTTGGGACAGCGAGTCCTTACCGAATACTTCGGAAAGCTCGCCACGCGCCAACCGCCGCATCATATCCATCTGAAAGAGTCGCTGCGATGCGGTCCAGTAGCCCTGGGCTCGATACAGGTCTGGTTGTGACGACGCTGTAATGAACGGCACGCCGAGATCGTCAGATACTATCGCCGCTTCTTTCTGCAGCGTATGTACAACAGCGATACCATCGACTCTGGGCAAGCTGGCTTGAGCTAACCACCACGCTCCAATCGGAACGCTCAATAGTGTCAGAGCCAGTATTGACAAGACTATTTTGAACACTCAGGGGACCTCGGCAAGCGCCTGTTATCGACCCAATTATAGACGGCTGAAAGAGGCTATTCACTCAGCAAGAAATTGTTTATAAAACTGATCAATCCATTCTTAGAATTCACCAGCTTTTCAGTTTGTGCCTCGATCTCTTTGACTTTACCGTTGCGGCACGCCTGTTCCAATCGAACAGCAGTTTCACTGATTTCATCGGCGGACAATACCGATACCAACCCCTTGAGTTGGTGCGCCAATTTCGCCACGGTGTCAGCATCGCCCCGCTTGACTTCAAGCGCGATTGCCGGGACCAATTCCTGCAACTCTTCGGCAAAACTAGCAAGAATCTCATGTAGACTACCTTCTCCATAGTGCCTTGTTACCGCTCGGATATCTATTGGTGCATCTACCAACTCTGACTCATCAGGATCACTGTTCGCGTCGCTCTTCAGCTCCGGGTTCGTGTCTTTCGTCTTCCCATCCATCGGTCTTCGAGGCGGAGCACCGGCAATCTGCAATGTCGGAGGCGTGACATCCTGCAGCCACTTTTCGAGCATGCGCTCGAGCTGATCCATCGTCACCGGTTTGCTCAGATAGTCATCCATTCCGGAGGCTATACATTGCTCTCGGTCTCCAGACATGGCATAGGCGGTCATGGCAACAATCGGCACGTGCCCACCTTTCAGGGATTCGCGTTTTCTTATCTCCAGAGTCGCCTCGAAGCCGTCCATCACTGGCATCTGGCAGTCCATCAATAACAGGGAGTAGTCGTTGGCAAAAGTCATTTCGACGGCTTCGGCGCCATTGGCAGCCACATCTGCAACGAGGCCGAACTTGTCCAGCTGTCTGACTGTCAGATTACGCATAAGCGAATTATCTTCCACGACAAGGATTCGCAAGGGCTCAGAAACCTTTCGGCGAGCCAGCGAGCGCTGCACAACGAGCTCCTGGGAATCAGTCGGTGAGCCGGAGTCTTTTCGCTTCCACAAAGCAGCTGACAATAGATCCATTCTGCGAATCGGTTTGAACAGACAGAGGTCTGCTCCTCGCTCGTAGGCCAACTCAGCTAAGTCACGCT
>JAIERK010000145.1 GCA_019746975.1 Candidatus Obscuribacterales bacterium | reverse complement strand
GGTGCAGATCCAATCACCAAAGTTACGATCGAGCCTCGCACGAAGTCGCTCGGTTACATGCAGAGCCACTCCCACGGCGACCGCTACAACTACACCGAGCCTCAACTGCGCAGTCGCATAATGGCTGCAATGGGCGGTCGTCTCGCACAAGAGTTTTTCCTCAACTGCAAAGATACCGGCGCATCCAACGACTTCGAACAAGCATCCAGACTGGCTAAGCTGATGGTTACCGAATTCGGTATGTCTAACCTCGGAGCAATACATCTTCGCCCCGAGGAGCGCTCATCGCAAACTGGCGGCGCACTATCCGACGAGATCGACAGTGAATGGAGACGCATAATCTCGGAGTGCTATGAAGAGGCGAAGGTGTTGGTGATTAAGAACGAGCGCCGAATCGAGCGCATTGCCGAAGCTCTTCTCGTCGAGCAAACGATCCTATCGGAACGCCTCCTAGATCTCTGGTACGCAGGCGAGCCAAGACCCACTCCTCCAAGCATTCTCGAAACAATCGAATTCTTGGAAGAAGAGATTCGCGTACCTGAAGAATGCAAGGTCGCTCAGCTCGACTGACAGCGATAGCAACTAATTTCGGTGCGCGGCAAAAGGTCTTCGATGCCAAGAGTTGAGGGCAAGGAGCGCAAGGAAATCGTCAAACTTAGAGTGTTTTCCGATATCGGAAAACACTCTAACGAGTTCGTAAACCGTTGTCGAGACTGACTTCGCGAAGGCTTGACGAAATAAATTGATTTCCGCAAGGGGCGCATAAAGTAGAGCTCACGGCTACCCGGCTTGACGCGTGCCCGGTAGCAGCAAAACGTACATGCTAGAGTGGAGTATGGCTCGAAGCGGCATACTGCTCATTTGTATTTGTCTCCTCATGGGAGCGGTTTTCGCTGATGCGGCCAACAATCACGCTAATTTCGTAAAACAGAAGGCGCTAGAGCTGTCGACGGAAATCACTATCGCTGGTTGCTGCTAGCGCGGAGAACCGCATATTCCGGCTCTTCTCGACGAGCGAGAGCTACGCACGTTTCCACTACGTTGTTGAGCAATGGTGACACTGTAGCAATGCCGTGTTCCTGCGCATATTCAATTACCTTCAGCATGAGGAAAGGCTTTGAGTTTCGTTTTACAGCTGATTTTACTATCGTGTTCTGCGAGTCATTTCTCTTGATGCGCGGACCGGCAGCTTCTGTATAGACGGGGAGAAATCCGTGACGGCACAGATGGTGCTCGATGTCGAGTTCGCTCATTGACGATATTCTTGTCGTGAACTCTTCGTCACCTCTGAGAAACCTGCGGGCTGAATAGATGTAGGATTGACCGGCTCTATCTCCGTCGACCAGGAGATGCCATTGAATGCCGAGATCTTGAGCCAACTTGATCAATGGCTCTAGACCGCACTGAGCAAATTCAACACATCGAATTCCCTCGGATTTAAAATCGTATCCGAGTATGTGCGCCATCTCAGGTAGCAACCAGCCCTCGGATTCACCTTCCACGAGCAGCCAACATCTATTCATTATCGCATCCGCTCTGTTTAATCGCAGGTGATATCCGATTCGTCTGATATCGTCGGTGGTGAGTGTCTTGCTCTGGACGTTGTAGACTTTCAGTCCTTCCTTCTCTCTTACGATGCGCCGCAAAGACTTCAGTGGAACAGACGAGAGGAGGTCATCTGAGTTGGTCACAAGGAGTTTTTGAACTGGGATTTGAGCTAACAGATCCCAGAATGATGCCAGTGCAATGGGATGCAAATTTGTTTCTGGATTTGCTATCGCAACAATTGGTTCAGTCGAGCGAGGAATGTCTATAGTGCCTCTCGCTTCAAGTAAGGTGCCAACTATTGCGATCAGTGCCACCAATTGGTGAAGATCGCCGAATCTGGCTAGGCGAGACTTATTATCTATTAGCGGTGTGAACCGTGATGTCGTCTCGCGAATTTCTTCGATATACCTTTGATAGCGCTCGATTCTGCCGGCCTCGGCGCCAGGGAATTTACCTTCCAGCTCTGAAATTGCATCCATCGCTGCGATCAATTCGTCTCTGGTCAAACGATCCGGCTGGAAAATCGCCTTTCTATACAACGAGAGAAGATAACGATTGCCGACCGACATGTCGGTGCGGGCAGAATGTCCGTCAGGTGGTAACGCACTGTATTTAGTATCATGCCATCCAAGCGCAATAACTGGACTCATCTGTCTGATCGATGTGAGAATCTCTTCGCTATTTGAAATCCTCAAGGGAAACTGTTTGGAATTGAGAAAAACACAACGAGACTCAATCGTATCGGATGAAGTAATCTCAGCTTCGATGCGCAAAGAAATCTCACGTCGACCATCTCTCCACTCATTGATTACCGGATGAAGTGCTTCGTATTCTGATTCATTCCACTGATGCCTCGTACTCTCGCGGAAGGTCAGACCGATGGCAAGTCGCTTCGCTTGCGGCTCGTCTTGTCCAGGTGGTGCGTGAAAGTCCTGCTTTGAAAAACTTGGAATCTGACTAGCTACGTTGTCTCCTGGACCTGACGTAAGGCAGAGTTGGAGAGCCTCCACGAGGCTCGTCTTACCGAAGCTCCCTTCGCCGAAAACGGCGGTGATGACATCGAGCTTCAGCGATAACTGTTTTATCCCACGGAAATTTTCAATTTCGACCAGGCGAAGATGCATTTGGTTGTTTCAATCGCACTCAGAAGTTATTGAAGTATAGCCGATTGCGCGCTCTTGTCGGCTGGCCTTATTGAAAGGGCATTATACCACTCGTCGTGTCAGTCATCGATTCTCTCAAGCAAGGAGACCGTACAGAGCTGCGACTACCATGATAGTAGAACGCGATTCCGATGGTTGGAAGTAACCATATCTACCGCGACATTGACACCGCAAGAAGCAGAAGGCAACCGGCTTCGGAAAGTTCGACTACGGCGCCGTAGGTGTCGCCGGTTTGTCCTTTGATGTGTGAGGCGAGCCAGTGAGAAGATAATATTCCGACGAGAAGGGTGAAAGCAACTATTCGGAAAATGGTACTAAGATCGGTGCAATGTGCGACGATTGCAGATACCACCACTGGTACTATCATGCCGAGAAATAAATCGTTGGGGAAGCGGGTGCTTGTGTGCCAGATCTTTCCTTTGCCGTGCTCTCGGACGTAGGGAAAACGACCAATTGCGTAGAGTTCGCACCAGCGGGACCAAATTGGTATCAGAATGAGACTTGCGAACATAAGGAGGGGTTGGGAGCAAAGTCCGATTAGCGCAGTCGCCTTCACGAGAAAGACGGACATTCCAGCCATGGCGCCAAAGTTGCCGACGCGGCTGTCTTGCATGATTTCCAGCATCCTCTCTGGGTTTCGGTGAGAGAAGATTCCGTCGGCTGCATCCATCAAGCCGTCGAAGTGAAGTCCGCCTGTCAGGCAAAGCCAGGTGATACACAGAATAGGTCCACACATTACGGGCGGTGCGCCAAGCTGGTTTAAAAGTGCGATGGCGGCGACAAGTAAAACAGCGCCGATGACTAAACCGGCGCAGGGCAGATATTTAGCCAATCCCTGGAGGTGGCTCGGCTCATCGGGGTCGCCTGCGTTCTCGTCAATGCTCCTTGCGATTTCAGCCCCGAGAGATTTTAAAGGCAGCGACGTCACATAAGATAGTGTAAGCAAAAAACGTTTGAATACACCGTTCATGATGACGGATTACCAGATGGAACTTGCGCTGTGTACTCGGCGCGCTGTGGGAATTGAGCACAATTGTTGATGACGATCAATTCGCGTTTATCCATATAGTATTCGACGGTCTCTTGAACTATTTTCAAAATTTCGGGATCCGATTCCATGTTCCACGCACGCTCGAGAATCTGTGGAATCGCGTCTTCCGGCGTGGGCTTGCCATCATCTCCGTCGGTTTTACTCCAGGGGAGGTCAATGTTGTCCAGGAAGCGTGCCACTATATCAGGTACCAGCGGCAAAGAATCATTTGGCGTCAAGCCATATGCAAAGATGCTTCGATTTGACATGTTGCCACTAAAAACAGCATGAGGACCGATGATGTCAGATGCCCAATCCAAGACAAGTAACGCGTGATCCGGACGATCTGGACCTTTGTAGCTTTCTAAAGGAATGTCGTAGAGTCTGGCCAACGCAGCCGCAAGTGGTCGCGAATAGGGATTGTAAAACTCAATCGCCTCGGGGACCAGACTCAGTCCTTCCAGAACACCTTTTAATATCAGGAGTGTTGATGCCACCGATCGATAGCTTTCCTTCTCGTCCTTTATGGTGGCGCTCGTGGTGACGTCCTGTGGTAGCAGCTCAACCGTGCCGTACAGCGCATAGAGCCAGTCGCGCTCTGTTAGCGACTTCTTGCGCTGTAGTCGTTCTAACCTCTTTAGGATTATTTCGCGATGGCGCAACTCGTACTTTTCGTCTTCTGTCTTGGCTAATTTCTTGAGAAGACCGATGGTGTCTTTCGTTTCCTTTACCTTGCGGAGCAGCGAATAGCAAACTGCGAGATTGCATGAAGTGTCGAAATCGTCTTCACCTTTTCTCGCGATCAGAAAATGCTCGACCGCGTCTTCGTATTTTTTTATAGTCATGAGCGCAAAACCCAGCTCATAGTTGAGCGTCGAGTCAAGCGGCTGGCTCGCCAAGCAACTCGTCAGCAGCATTACGGCGAGCTGATACTCGCGTGTGCTGATCATGAAGTATCCCGCAGCGAACGCGGCTCTTGGGTGATCTTCTAGCGTGGCTTTCTCGCTGTTTTCCGAGAGTGCCTCCTTTAACTGGGTTAGAGCTTGGGCTGCCTCGGCACGATTGAACTCGTCCATGACCAGCGCGCAGAGCTCAATCGCTTCTATGCTGTTTGGGTGGTCGAGCCAGTAGCCTCTGAGCTCTGCGAGGCTAGCGTCGTTGTGACCTTCCTTCAGCAGTGCTCTGGCATTTGCCAATGCCTGATTTCCTTTGGGTGCGTCAGCTCGCACAAAATTGCCCTCGTTTTACGAAACTCTTGACACGCCTTGGGGCAGGCGATCAATCATTCCTTTGAATTCTAGGGCATTCTAGGACACGCGCCACATTGCGCGAATCTCATTTGCCCATTGAATTTGCGCCTTGTAACGAGAATCTCCCAGTAGTTCGGGCTTTGTCCGGCAGATCGGTTAAAATTTCCGAACATTCTTCGAGGCCCCAGTGGGTCGCCTTTTTGTGGGGGTACTTGGCGTGAGCACGAAACGCAGAACAATAATCGCCGGCAACTGGAAGATGAATAAGACCTTTGGCGAGGGCAAGAAGCTTGCCGCCGCTATCGTCGAAGGTGTCAAGGACAAGAAGGACCTGCCGGAAATCGTCCTCTGCCCTCCCTTCACCTTACTGAGTGAAGTAACCGAGTCGACAAAAGATAGCGCCGTCAAAGTCGGTGCGCAGAACATGGATTACCGTGATGAAGGCGCCTATACAGGTGAAGTCTCCCCTGTGATGCTGACCTCAATGAGTGTCGGTTACGTGCTGATCGGTCACTCGGAGCGCAGACAATTCTTTGGTGAGACAAATGCGACGGTCAATCTCAGGCTGAAAGCAGCTCTCCGGCACGACCTCGTGCCGATCGTGTGTGTGGGTGAGACGCTGGACGAACGCGAAGATGGACTCACCGATGCTGTAGTCCGCCGGCAAGTGGCAGCAGCGCTTGCTGATATCGATGAAACTGATCTCGAAAAGATTGTGTTTGCCTACGAGCCCGTTTGGGCGATCGGTACTGGAAAGACCTGCGAAGCTGACGAAGCGAATCGCGTGGCAGGTCTGGTAAGAGCAACCGTGAATGAGTTCTACAGCCGCGGTGAATCTGGGCAAAAAAACAAGTCAACTGTCGGAGAGCAGATACCTGTACTGTACGGCGGCAGCGTTAAAGCATCCAACGTCGATGAGCAGCTCGCTCTCGAACACATTGATGGTTCGCTCGTCGGTGGTGCCAGTCTTACGGCTCAAGAGTTCCTCCCAATAATCGAAGCCGGCGCGAAGCGCGTAGCAAGAGTGCCATCCAAGGCTTAGGTTTAGGCATCGGTCATATTCGTATAGGCGTCTGCGCGGCGAATCTGGTCGCGAACCTTTGGTTGATGAATCTATTTGCTCGCTGAAGATCGCTTCATTGAGCGAACAAATCCGTCTGGCGAGGTTCTTCAATGATGGTCGCACTCATTTTCGGTAGCGGTACAGCAGCCAGATCCATGAGCAGTCGAGACTATTCGAGCAAGCGCCAGTCTGAAAGCGCGTCTGGCGGCTTTGCATTAACGGTATTTCCCATTCTCGCGGTGCTGTTCAGCATTTCTTGTCTGTACCGTTCATTCATTTATTCTAAAAAATGAAAGAGCTGCCGCTGAGCATATTTAACATGCGGCAACAAGCGTTACGTGATTTAGCTTAGATTGGGCTGTTCGTTTATAATGTCACTTCTGACCACATACATGGAGAGGTGTCGGAGTGGTCTATCGTGCAGTCCTGGAAAGACTGTCTGCCCCACAAGGGCAGCGAGGGTTCGAATCCCTCCCTCTCCGGTTAATTCCCAGGTAAGACAATACAATCGTTCGGAGTGGATCGAGCTGTGGATCACTTCACTGAAAAACTCAATGAAATTGAGCAGACTTTTCTTCAATTGGAGGGTCAGATGGCTGATCCTGCGATTATCTCCGATCAGGACAAACTTACTGCTATGGCGCGTACTCGTAGCCAGATGCTGCCCACAATCGAGACATATCGCGATTTTCGCCAGGTCAACGAACAGATCGCAGAAGCGCAAGAGCTGCTAAAAGGCAAGGTTAGCGACGAAGAGCGTTCTTACTATCAATCCGAATTGGAAGAAGGGCGAAAACGGGTCGAAGAGCTGAGTGATAGGCTCAAGATCTTGCTTTTGCCTAGCGATCCTAACGATGACAAAGACATCATGGTGGAAGTGCGCGCAGGTGCAGGCGGTGATGAGGCCTCGCTTTTCGCAGGCGATCTGTTCAACATGTACACTCGCTACGCCAACCGACTGAAGTGGACCTGGCAGATAGAAAGCAGCCATGGTGGTGAAGTCGGCGGATTTAAAGAAGTCATTTTTAGCGTCAAAGCTGATGGTGCGTACAGTAAGTTCAAATTCGAATCCGGTGTCCATCGGGTTCAGCGCGTACCGGAGACGGAAGCGTCTGGTCGTGTGCATACATCCACTGCGACGGTCGCTGTTATGCCTGAGGCTGAAGAAGTAGACGTCGAGCTGCAAGACAACGACCTGGAAATCACTACGATGAGATCTGGCGGAGCCGGCGGCCAGAACGTCAACAAGGTAGAGACCGCTGTGCGCATCGTGCACAAGCCATCAGGAATTATGGTGGCATGCTCGGAGGAGCGCAGTCAGTTGCAGAATAAGGAGCGTGCCAAGCAGATCTTGCGTAACAAGCTCTACAAAATGAAACTGGAAGAACAGCAGAAAGCAATCTATGACCAGCGTAAGTCGCAGGTCGGCACCGGCGATCGCTCTGAAAAGATCCGTACCTATAACTTCAAGGACAATCGGGTCACAGACCACAGGCTCAACCAGAACTTCTCGCTGATCAAGATTTTGGAAGGCGATCTGGATGACATGATTCAGGCCTCCACCCTGGAAGAGCAACAGCAGAAGCTTCTGGAAGCGACTGGTCTTTAGATCAAGTCATGATCGAATCGCAGTTGACGCCGGGACAATCATTGGCTTCACTCAAAAATGAGATGTCCGCTCAACTTGTGCGGTTTGGTATCGAGCTCGAAGAGGCGCTAACCGAGTGTGACATGATGATTGAGCACATTCTCGGACTTTCTAGATCGGCTCAACTTGCCGCACTTGACGCCTTGGTCGATGATGTTCAATTGACGCGACTCATGGAGATGATTGATGCCAGGCGGCTCAGGATGCCGATTCAATACATCCTTGGCGAGGCTTACTTTATGGGTTTAAAACTCAAGGTGAGGTCTGGTGTTTTTATTCCTCGCCCCGACACGGAGACAGTTGTTGAGTGCGTGATCGAGAAAATGAAGGGAGTGCGCTCTCCGTCTAAAGCGCTTGAGATTGGGGTGGGAAGTGGTGCAATTGCAATTTCTCTGTTGAAGAACTTGGACGAACTCGAAGTGGTGGCAGTGGATGCCTCACCGGTAGCGCTTGAGACTACCGCCGAAAATGCGGCTACCCATGGAGTCAGCGAGAGGTTGACTCTATTTCGTGAAGAGACGTGGTGGACAGTGAGCGACAAGTTTCAATTATTGGTATCCAACCCGCCATACATTCCGCGCCATCAGACCAAGGACCTGCAGCCTGAGGTAGGGCTCTACGAACCGGAGCTTGCCCTATTCGGAACTGGAGAGGACGGTCTCGGGTTCTATCGAGATATCGCTTCCAATGGGTGCAATGTTTTAGATGCAAATGGTGCCTTCGTTGTAGTAGAGGTAGGAGACCATCAGGCCAAGGACGTGGCGGCTATCTTCGCGAATGCGGGTTTCCTAGATGTGGAATGTCTCCAGGATCTGACCGGCATGGAACGGGTAGTTAGCTGCAGATTTGGCAGTGTGAGCTAATTGGGTTGTGCTCGTGCCTTCGGACCGGGCGACTCGTGCAGCGAAGTCGGATTACAGCGTGATCGAGAGCCGATGGCGAGAGCGTTCGCTGATGGTGTCACTGTCCTACTGCGAAAGGTTTTGCTGCTAGCGGAAGGTGAAATCGTTGTTCGGTGGTGCAACAGGGACGATGCGCGGCAGCAGGTTACTCGTACGATTGAAGCAATGCGTCGCCCCTTCGGTCAGCGCGGTGTTCGCCGATAGCAACATGAATCGTTCGACGGGCACGCGTTCCACTCGAGCGATGGTCACTCGATGATGGTGAAACAAGCGGCGATGCATGTCTCCCGTTTGGTCCGCCTCTCATTGCTTTGATGGCTGTTTTTGCCATGTAGAGTATCTGCGTTCGATATAGCTCAGGGTGTTTTCCACTTTGCACAACTCGCTTCGAAAGTGGCTCCAGAGCTTCCCTTGTCGAAGCTCTCAACCTTTGCTGCAGCGGGATTAACGAGAGTGCCACCAAAGAAAATCCTTGTAAATACAGGGCTAGCTGTTAGAATGAAAAAATAGGGGTTTGTCCATGAGGCTCCATGAAGGACGGAATCTTAAAAGCTATTTCTGCTGATGGCAGAGTCCGAGCGGTGATCGCCACTACGACCCAGGCGGTGGAAGTGGCGCGCCAGAAGCATGGTCTTTCCTACACTGCAACGGCTGCGTTGGGAAGGGCTATGACTGCCGGTCTCCTTCTTGCCCGGATCGTGCTCAGAGATGGACAGGTCACCCTGAAGTTCAACGGCAACGGTCCCCTCGGTAGGGTATTCGTAGACGCGTCGCCGCGAGGCACAGTCAGAGGTTACGTAGATAATCCCCAGGTTGAGTTACCGCTTAACTCCCTGGGGAATTTTGATGTTGGGACTGCAATAGGCAAGACCGGCTACTTGCATGTGACTGTCGATCACGGTTTTGGTCGGCCATCCAGTTCGACTGTAGAGCTGGCAAGCGGCGAGGTCGGCGAAGACGTCAATCGCTACCTGGTCAATTCGGATCAGGCGGGCTCCATCGTCGTAGTTGGTGCGCATTTGGCCAAGTCTGGTGTGGAAGCGGCCGGCGGTCTCATCGTTCAGTTGCTTCCCGATCACACGGAAGAGACTATCTGCCAGATCGAGAATAACATCACCACTTTCGGCAGCTTCACTTTCCTGATGCGGCGCGGCATGAGCCTGGAAAATATTCTCAAGCGCATTCTAAGTGGTTTTGAGATTCGCACGCTTACCGATGAAGAGCCGATTTCGTTCTACTGCAAATGCAGCAGCGAGCGATTCGTCGAGGCGCTGAAAATCCTATCGAAAAGCGATCTGATTTCGATGGCGGAAGAAGATGGCCAAGCGGAAGGTCGTTGCCATTTCTGCAACGAATATTACTACGTCGGAAAAGACAGGCTTTTGGACCTGGCAGGACAGAGATCAATTTAGCGAGGCTGCGAGCTCTTAGAGCGCACGGGCAATTTTGCCGCGCTTCAGGCACGAGGTGCAGACTTTCATGCGCTTGATCGAATTGTTGATCCGAGCGCGAACTGTTTGCAAATTGGGCAGCCAACGCCGCTTATTATGCGGGTTCCAGTGTGACCGTAGGAAGGTATAGTTCATACCAACAATCGGTCCTTTGCCGCAGACATCACAACGCTTTGCCATAACAAGCCTTCCAGTCGTTAAACGCTACCAATGATTCATCCCGCGGTCGCATAAAAATGCTCTGGCGGGCTCAATAGCTCCGTCCGATAACGCTAGACGGACTATCGAGTACAAGCCGGTTGTTGGTGAGAGCGAATCCCGCCACTTTCCAGGCAAAGGGTGCATTGTAGCAAGCTAACGAGTATATCCGTAGTAAATATTGTCAATTGTAATGGTTCTACAGAACAATTAGACACAAAATTTGCCCAATTGGTTGGTCAACGTGGTAGTCTGTTTTTGGGGGAAACAACATTTGTTGGCGTTGTCAGGCTATCAGATTGAGCCGTTCTCAAGAAGAACTGACCACTTCTAATCCCGCCCGTGGTCGATTAGTATT
>JAIERK010000204.1 GCA_019746975.1 Candidatus Obscuribacterales bacterium | reverse complement strand
AGGACTTTCGTTCCCGGCAAGCACCAGTTGCCGAATTCCGGTCGAATTCGGCATGTCTAATCGCTATCCATCAAGACGATCGCGCATATAAAACTCCGTTTTCACCGAAGCACCAATTGCCGAATTCAACAACGAACTAGTATGCACATCGCCTATCCATTAGCCTCACCAAGCATATAGGACTTTCGTTCCCGGCAAGCACCAGTTGCCGAATTCCGGTCGAATTCGGCATGTCTAATCGCTATCCATCAAGACTATCAAGCATAGAAAAATCGGTTCTAAGCAAAGCACATACTGCCGAATTCAACCGCAACCCGGTATGTCCAGTCACTATCCACCAATCATACAATGCATATAGAAATCTCATTTCACCGACTATCAAAATGCCAGATTTGATCAAAAATCAGCATACGCACTCGCTATCCATCGATCACAATACGAATATAGAATTCCGTTGGCCGAATCGAACAAAATTTCGCGATTCGTTGAACAACCACTACATGCATTCGCTATTAATTGACCGCACAAAACATACAGATTCTCGCTGTCGGCAACGAACAATTTCCGGACTCGACGAACAACCATTCATCGACCGCACCAGGACTATAGAGGTCCGTTGGCCGCAACGGACAAATTGCCGGTTTCACCGAAGACCGGCATACACATTCGCTATTCATTGCGGGCGCCAAGCAAATAGAAGGTTTTCTTTCCGAACACTGAGTATCACGGCGAAGATGCGCTATTCATTGAATTCTTCACAGATTGATATTTTCGACAATTGAACTTTTAGACAATTCGACAAGTCAAAAAATAGGCTCAAGCTGCAGATCACAGCCGACTAACTGCATCTTACATCTAATCCATATTGATATGCAATACAACGATAGCAGATAAGGATGTCGTGCAGATTCTATTATCTCTATCGCTGCAATTGCCTGGCATCAACTCGAATTACAGTCGCGACTGTTGCCGTTGTGAGAACGGTTGGACTTGACACCAATTGTTTCACTTCGGTATTCACGGACAGGACTAAGTGCCTGGCTGATACGCGAGACCCCCATTGCAAGTCGCAACAGCAATGGAGCAAGACATCCCGGAAACACACAGTGTTTTCTACTTTTGAGGAGCACCATAGGGCTTTGTCTTGACGATCATTTTGTTGGATTCGTCCTGATAGCGCTGTGCTTCAGCCTTTCGCCCTAACTAACGCGATAAGAATAAGGGCATGGTCGTAATATACATACTTCTTACAAGCACCAACTAGCCCAAGCTTCTCTACCAAACCTACGGCTTTACTACTCAGCCTTAGCGCCCGCTGCGGCTCATTCAAGCAAAGCTCACAAATTGCATAGCCCGCATATCCGTTGGCAACAACCACGGCGTTGCCCATGTACCGTGGTCCGAACGTTTCGAGAATTTTCAAACCACTCTCGAAATACGGGATAGACTTTGCGAAGCTTTTCTCTTCCCTGAGATACTCTGCCATGTGAACATACACCGTGCCAAGCAGCAGATACTCGTTGTTCTTAGCATCAGTCTTCCAGTCCTTGAAATAATCGAGAGCTCGATTGTAGTAATACCAAGCTTCCGCTCTGTAGCCATTCGATTTCAATGTGTCCGCGAGAATTCGCAATCTTAAGCTCAACTCGAAGTGATCATCCTTATATACTTGCTCCGCCCGCTTAAATGTCCGTACGAATCGGTTCATCAAATCTCGATTCAGTTTTCCATGTACGGCGAGAAGTTCGATATTATTGCCGAGCTCAATCACCTGGATGTCGTGTCTTGGATCGCCTGTTCTTGCCGCACCCTGTCTGGCTCTCCCGTGCCAATACCGCGCTTCAGGAAGGCTTCCGCTATGTATGCTCAAATTGGCGTTGCTCATATATAACGAGAATAGCCGGATTGGATCTACATTTCGACTTTCAAGTATTTTCGTCAGCTCGATCTGCAATCGCAGCGCCTCACGAAAGTAATGTTTCTCTGTTGCTTGCTGAATCTTGACGGCGTACCCTGACACTAGCGATGTGGCACCATTAAAAACCACCTCAGGAAACTCTTCCTCCAGCTTCTTGAGCGCAATCGTCGATATGTTAGGACAACCGGCTACTAAAATTGTTGTCAGCCCTGGACACAAGGATTTCAGCTTCCTGACAGTGTCCGGCGTAATCTTATTCTTAGTTAAATCGATCGTGGTGAGACGTTTAAGTCCACGCAATGGTTCTAGAGATTCGAACTGCACGTTTTCGACACTCTTCAGCCCCAATGTCCTAAGTGTTTTTATGGTGCCTATAGTTTTAAAAGCGCGATCGGTAATTTCCGAGTTACCCAAGTCGAGGATAAGAAGTTTAGTACCAGCTAGAGGCCTTATACTGTCGTCATTCAGGTTGTGGCCCTTTGCCTCGAAACACCTGAGTTTCGGAAGTTTTTCCAAACCATCCAAGCAATCTATGTGCGTCCAATTTACGTGGAAGGACTGCAGGTTTGGCATAGTCGTCGCGATTTCAACCGTCTTATTGGTTACGTCGGATTGGGAGACATCCAGTAAAGTGATTGATTTGCGTCCGGTGAGACACTGCACATCTTCATCGGTGGACAGGCAGTCGAATTTAATAACGCCTCTATTGTTCTGAATTTCTTGAATTCTCTGCTGCCGTTCGTTTTTTGCGAAGCCAAACGTATCATTTGCCGCTTCCTGCATGTTCTCTAAGTGAATCGTGTTGTTCGGAAACCACATCCGAATTCCGATTTGAGTCAAAAAAACTGCAACAAATGAAAATCCAATGAGGGCGCCGGTCAGAATCCACCACCGGGGAATCGTCCAGTACTTGACTGTCGGAATCACGACTTCGTTAACAGGTTCATCGACATTACTAGCATTGACTCTTGCGAAGTGTTGCTCGAGTAAGGGAATCACTTTACTTTTCAACCCTGGGCGATCGTCAGGAGACTTGGATAGAAGACCCTGAATGATTTGATTTAGATCGGCCGGAATCTCTACTCTCGCTCGCTCCTCTAAACTTCCCGGCGAAGCATTCTGCTGTAGCAAGAGCGTCTCCATCACCGAATCTCCGACGAAGGGAGGCTCGCCGGTCAAACACTCCCACATCACGCAACCAAGCGAATAGTTGTCGGATTTTTGCGTAACCTGTTGTCCTCGAGACTGTTCTGGACTCATGTAGCACGGACTGCCTACAATCCTGCCACTGGGCGTGATTCGTCCGTCCATGCAAGCGATGTTGTCCACCCGTTTTGCGACACCAAAATCCAGGATTTTGACATGCAGACCGTCGCCAGATTTTCGATCCGAAATCACGATGTTGGCAGGCTTGATGTCACGGTGGACGATTCCATGCATGTGCGCATAGTCCAGGGCGTAGCAAACCTGCGAAAATATCTCGCAGAAGTCGCCCAGATCAAGTGTGGTGGCCGCATCAAGCAAGCTCCGTAGCGTTTTTCCTTCAACATACTCCATCGCCAGGTAAGGAGTGGAGTTATACAAACCGAAATCCAGAACAGTGGCGATATTCGAATGATTCAATTTTGACGCCATACGCGCTTCGCTCTGAAATCGCACCAAATCCTTTTGCAGGTCGGAATCGGCTGCCAGAATTTTTAGTGCCACCACATTGTCCAGGACAGTGTCTCTGACTCTATAAACTCTGCCTTTGGCGCCGGACGAAATGAAGTCCTCTATTCGGTACTTGTCAAAAACGATCGAACCAATCTCGAATCCGGCCGGATCTTGCGCATTATTGGTAGTCGCATTCGCTTCCTGCACTTCAGTCCTTTCCAAACAATTTGAACTCCTGGCGTACTTCCTCAGCCTCCACCTTGTTTTTCATAGCGGTCAGAAGCTGAATGCGCTGCTCAAACACCGAATCCAAAAGGTGCTTTGGCACTTGGTGGGCTCGTACTAACTTCAGAGCCTCAGTGTTCTGAGCGAGTGCGTCGTTCATTTGGTTTCGATTGAATTCATTGCTAGCCAAACCCAGTCTCGTTCTAGCGCCTAACTCCACCATATCTGGTGCCGAACCTCTGAGCAAAGCGAGTACTTCAAAAAAAGTTTTATCTGATTCATCCGGTCTCCTCAGCGCCGACAAACAGCTACCTTTGCAAACTAGCGTCGACATGACCTCTTTGCTGTTATCACCGTATCCTCCCTGCCCCGCCGCCAAGGTCAAATCTAACCATGGCAGTGCCCGTGCATATTGTTCGACTGTTGCAAGCCCTATGGCTAGCGGCGCAACCGCATCAAAGTACAGCTTCGTTAAATTACCGGACTCCTTTTCGGCGAGAGTTACTCGCCTCAGAAATATCGTTTCCTTTTTCTTCCACGGGAGATTAGGCTCTAGCTCCAACAAGGCTGTTGCTGCGGTGTAACCGGCTAAATAGAAATTGTTTGACTCTGCAAGGTCCAGCGAATTTCTAAACTCCTTATCGGCTCTGATTTCATCGTGCATCGCATGACTGTAGCCCGCAATTTCGGCATAAAGTTGAATCAATATTGGCGAGTTAGTCCCATACTTCTCTTTGACTATTTTGACCGCACTCTCCAACAAATTTCTCGCATCACGATACTTCCGCAAATCGGCAAGATCCTTCGCATCATTCCGGATTTGAAGAATTCTAGGGGTCCGATTGTATGCAAATTTCGTAGCGGGAAACTCATTCTCAAGTGCAAGAACATCTTCGAACGATACGTTTGGGCATTCAGCCAGAATCAAGGTATCAAGGGAGAAGACAGTAACCAATTCTTGAGCTGTTTTTCGCGTGATAGCAGATTTCTTGACTTGAATATGTTTGAGATTCTTGAATTCCTTGAGCTGGAGAAAACCCTTGTCTGTCAGTCCGGTGCCGCTAAGATCAATGTGGCTCAATGAAGATGCAATTGGAAGTAGTTTCGATAAGCTATGGTCAGAGATCGTGGTTCTCTCCAGCCACAATTGATGCAGATTCTTGAGTTTCGCTACATTTTCGAGTGCAATTTCACTATCGATATGCACCTTTCGAATTGAAAGTAGGCGCAATTCAGAAAGCTTGTCAATTCCATCGAGAGTCTTAATAGCCGTACCATCCAATTTCAAAGTTGTGAGATGAGGAAGTTGCGCGAGGTAAGCAATTCCTTCTTCTGTCACTGCGCAATCGCTAAGGTTGACTTCGTGCAGCTCTTTGTATGTGACTAGTATTTTGACGTCGTCGTCGGTGGCGTTGTAAGGCAATCGAATCGATCTGTCCTTGTTCTCAATTTTCCGCGAGAGTAAAGATTTAGTATCCGAGACGTGGTCAAGCATTCGAACCCCGACATCTGAGAGACGGTGGTATGAGGTGGTCCGCGTCTTCGGCTCCTTCTCCGGCAAAACATACGGGGCAGCTGCCCAGAGAGCCAGAATTCCGGATACAAGAATCAATCCGAAAAGAGCGAATACGGCTTGACGCTGGCGTGGAGTACTCACATGTCGAGCACCATACTTCGAGGAATCATCGTACTCTCCGACGATTGGGGGCGCGATGATTGCTTTCAGTTGATCGCGAAGATCCTCTATTGACTGAAATCTTTGGTCCCTGCGTTTGTTCAAGCAACGCACGAGGACATCGTTGATCTCGGTGGAAAGATTCGGTCTGTGCGTCAGAGCTGAAACAACGTCTGAGTACAGGTGGCTATTAAGTATCTCGAGCGACGTCGTCCCGGGAAACGGCAGCTCACCCGTCAATGCCTCATACATGACACACCCGACAGAATACACTTCCGATATCTCGTCGTATTCAGCCTGCCCGCTAATCTGGTCGGGACTCATGTACGCGGGCGTTCCTACCACGGTTCGCCCATTCACTATGGTTTTGAATTGGACATCTACTGTTGTCTTCGAGAGATTGAAATCGATAAGGCGCACGTCGAGTTCGTCGTCTTTCTCGGCGACGAGAATATTCGTCGGCTTCAAGTCGCGATGAAAAATACCGTTACTGTGAATATATGACAAAGCATCGCATATAGTAACGAACAACGTTATAGCAACGTATTCGTCAAGCGGACCGCGCTGCGCGAGAAGAGTCTCGAGACTACAGCCCTCAAAATACTCCATTGCCATGAATGGATTGCCACCGCTACTGGTACCAAAATCAAATATATGAATTACGTGCTCATGGTTAAGACGGCTGGCAATCCTCGCTTCCTTGTGGAACATCATGACCTTGTCATTTGTTATTGATAGCAAGCATTTCACAGCAACTTTTTTACCGAGATTTCTATCTTTGCAGAGATAAACATAGCCAAGAGCTCCCTGTCCAAGCATTCTAATAGGTTCATATCTGTCGACTGGAAAGGTCGCAGGATCTACTGCGAGTTCGTCTTTCTCGAAATCAGTGTTGATCTCTGTCATGATTTCGCCGCCCCCAGCTTCAATTTCAGAGCTTCAAGCTCTCGGGTCAGGGAAGGGATTTCACTATCGCGATTCAACGCCGACATCAATGCAATGCGCTGGTTCAAAAGTCCGAGTCTTAACTTTGGTATGCGCAATGACGTGCCCATTTTCGTAGCGTCATCGTTGTACTTCAACGCTTGCTTCAGATGACCTCGGTCCGACTCAGCATAAGACTTACCAATCAAGCAGTTGACGGTTTGAGCTCTTACTTCCTCACGATCAACTAGAGGTTCAAACTGCTTTATTGCATCGTCATATCGAAGAAGTGCTTTAGTAGGCTTCTTCGCTTGACGCCAACAATCAGCAGACCGCAGACAAAACGAACCGGAATCCACTGTTGGTTCGGGAAACAGCTTTTGTCTTATTGCGACGACGCGATCGTAGAGCTGAGCGGCTTTCCCTATCTGACCGCCTTTCCAATAGATTTCCGCCACCGTTGCGAATGTGGCGACCTTACTGGAGTCCGTTGCAGCAAGGTCAGCGTACTTCAAGAGACGATCGCACAGGTGACCCAGTCCTTCGCTGTATCCCTTTCTCTTTTTCATCTCGACCAGGCTATTTAAACTGCCATAGACCGTCGTGTCGTCGCCCTGCCTGGCAGCCAGGTTCGCAGCCAGCGCCAAGTATTTCTCGGCGACTGCATCCTGCTTTGGAAGTAGAGCTGCTGTGGCACCTAGCGACTGGTAGTATGCAACTCGATTTTGGTTGATTTTCGGCTTTGTAGAGATGTATTGCACGCATTTCTTAAAGTGACTAAAAGCCTCCCCATAAAGCTGCTTCACGTGAGCCTCGTGTCCTAACTTGAATTCCTCCTCGACGAGACTGTCGGGGTTAGGCTCGAATTTACACGTAGGGAAATCACTCTTCAGCTTACCCAACTCTTTGTCCGAAAATCCGCAGCGATCAACGCTTATCGAGTAGACCCGCGGCAATTGAGCCAACTTGCGGACAGCATCAATTGAGAGATGATTGTCAGTTATTCTTACTACCTCCAGATCCTCGAGCTTCAGAAGATGAGGTATGGATGCATCCGTGATGTCGGTTCGACCAAGATCAAGGCTTGCGATCTGCTTCAAGTGAGAGATAGTAGCCACGCCTTTGTCTGTAATTGAACAATTAGAAAGAATTACGCTTACTAGTTGGTTGAGGTCTTTCAACCTCAAAAGCGAGGCATCATTAATGTCGGTCGTATTCAGCTCAAGGACTTCAAGTGAGCGTAGCTTTTCGATTCCGGCGAGAGTCTTGACTTTGGTTCTCGACAGATCTAGCGATAGGAGCTTTGGAAACGCTGCCAGAAGAGCGAACGCCGAGTCATTGATTGTGCTCGAATCCGCAATGCAAAGCTTTTGGAGCTCAGGCTGAATCTTTGCGATTCTCTTCAAAGCGTCGTTGTCAGCGATACACGGCAACTTGAAAGAATTAGAAGCAGAGGCGTTCTCTATCGTAGACTCTTTGTATTGATCAGTTTTTCTTTCAGCATCAGACTCTTCATACATAACAGGTATGGCCTGGTAACTCGAGATTTTATCTGGATAGGTATCTGGAATTTTTTCGAAGGTCTTGATGCAGTATTCGATCGAGAACCAACCCACGATCGCTACCAGTGCCACCACCAGATAAAGGACTATATTCTTTCTGAAAGCGGACGTTGACCTGTTGGCTCCTGTTACCCTCGTCCAGATTGGCAACATCTCTTCCTGTTCTGCGAGCCTGCGAGTTCTCTCCTGTTCCGCAGCATCTTCTGCCAACTCGTTAGCAAGATTGGAAAGCACTGGAATGACTGACTCTTCGAGGTCGGGTCTATCAGACGGCTCCTTGCTGAGAAGCCGGCCAATCATCACGAACAAGGCTTCCATACAAGGAGAAGGCTCTTTGATTTTGAGAACATCATGCAGCTTCAGCGGTTGAACCTTTTGATGCATCAAGATTGTGTCCATGGCAGAACTTCCCTGAAATGGAGGAGCTCCGGTGAGGCATTGCCACATGATGCAGCCGAGTGAATAGAGGTCAGTGTTCGGAGTGATCGGGCCGGACTGCGATTGTTCAGGACTCATGTAGAGCGGGCTTCCTACAATGTCGCCGGTTGGTGTCAGCCGACCCTCCTCGGCTGATTGTTCATATATGCGTTTGGCCACGCCAAAATCGAGCACCTTAGCCGTCCAATAACCGTCGATCTCTCGATAGAGAATGATGTTTGCCGGCTTCAGGTCTCTGTGTATGACACCATGATTCTTGGCGTGCGCGAGCACATCGGAAATCTGCAGAAAGATGTCGCAGAAAAGCTCCATCGTGATTGTCTTTGTCGTTTCGAGTATGCACTCCAGCGACTGGCCGTCGACATACTCCATTGACAGGTATGGCGTTCCATCTGAAAGGCCAAAGTCGTAAACCGTGACAATGTTTGGGTGGTTAAGCTTAGATGATGTGCGCGCCTCGCTCTGAAATCGTAAAAATGCTTTTTCATTGCGAATGTCGGACATCAAGAATTTGAGCGCCACGGTCGAATTGCGATTGCGATCATGCGCTTTATAGACGCGTCCTTTTCCGCCCGCCGCGATAAATCCTAGAATCTCGAACTTGTCGCAGACGACAGTGCCCGCGGGAAGATCGCCAACAACATGCTCATGATTGGAATTCGTATTACTACCGCTGTCCAAAGCCGACCTTGTTCGTCCTGAATAAGAAGAAAGATGTAAAGCAGGTCTATTACTATGGAAATGTTCCCCCAGCTGGGCCTTTATCAACATTTCGACAGGATCTAGGCAACAAGTCACCTTGATGATTTTCGTTTAGACCGCATCATGTTGAACGCGGATCGCCTGCGGATGATAATTTCTCTTCTATACTTATTTGGCGGATTTCCTACCTTCGAAAGGGCGACTCCATAGTCAGTAGCTTTGTAAGAATCCTCGAACCGTCCCTTTTGCATAAGGAGATCTGCGAGTTTAATGTCGGCATCTAATGCGCTGACTCGAAGGTCAAAGTCGAGATTCTTTTCCTTGGCTAAAACTTTCACAGCCTGTTGAAGACTTATTATCGCCTGGTCCGTCTCTTCAAACTCCATCTGGCCACGCCCCAAAGAAATCAAACACTGACCGCGAAGTGCGCTTACTGATGGTGCGTTTGGGTGTGGCCGCGCGGTCCGAAGGCAATCCAGACATCGCCTGTAGTACCGCACAGCGGTCGGGTGATCGTGCGCAGTCAGGTCACCATAAAAGAGCAATTCGTGGGCATACGCGGTGCTGTTCTCGCCCAAAAGCTCCAGTGCAAGCGACTCGCTTTGCTGTAGCCATTGGTCACGCTGCTCAGAGCTAACCTCTTTGAGCCCATATCCGGTTCGCAACGAAGAATTGATATAGACTAATTGTTTGAGCTTCTCCTGATTAGGAGCCTTGCAAATGCAATCCAATGACCTTTGATACGACTGAAAGGCATCTCTGGGCTTATGCAGACCTTCATATCCCCACCCGATTTTTTCGAAAAGCTCTGCTTCCGCTACTGGACTTTTATGATTCTCAGCCGAATCACGAGCAAGGACAATTCCAGTATTGACCACTTCAGCACAATCCTTCTTGTCGTAAGCCTTGTTAAAGCGATCGATTTGAATTTTTCTATCTTCCGCTCTTTGTTTTGCTCGTCGTTCTCTTTCTCGCCGAACTTCGGATGAGGACGGCCCCGGCGTTTGCTTTGAAGAGGGCTGCAGATCAGGGAAATCGAAAAATTTGTTTCCCTTTGTCTGTCTTCCACTCTCTTTCTTGCTAACATCTGGTTGGTTAAAGAGAAAAAAAGCCACTACACCAATGCAAAGCGATAAGACAATGCTCGAAATCATAAACGCGTTGAGGGAGTGCCGCTTGGTCGGTGACTCGTCTGCCGAAGGCTCCGCGGATTTGATCGGATTCCCCTCCCGCAGCTTCATACATAACAACTCCAGCTCCGGCAATACGCTCTCCGTCAGATCGGGACGAATATCGGGATCTTTTTTCAGTAATCCGTCGATGATTTTCACAAGCGCTGGCGGTATTTCTGCATTGTGGACTTCTACAGATACTGGCTCCTGGTGCTGATGCAGAAGTAGTGTTTCGATAGCGGTATCTCCAGCTAATGGAGGATGGCCGACCAGCGCTTCCCACATCACACAACCGAGCGAATAAGCATCAGTCTTCGG
>JAIERK010000213.1 GCA_019746975.1 Candidatus Obscuribacterales bacterium | reverse complement strand
CTGCGTGTTGCCCTGCGGCGGGAAACCTTGCGGTGCGCCGGGAGCCTGCATGCCGCCTTGCTGCGCCGAGGGAAGTCCTGTATGCTGCGGAGCGCCTGGCTGCGCGCCCGGAATCGGAACACTTCCGGGCTGGGTCAGGGGACGCTGCGCGTTCCCCGTTTGCGGAAAGCCCTGCGGTGCGCCGGGAGCCTGCATTCCGCCTTGCTGAGCCGCCGGAAGTTGTGTAAATGACTGCTGCGGAGCGCCTTGCTGTGCGCCAGGAATCGGGACGCTTCCGGGCTGGGTCAGGGGACGCTGCACGTTCCCCGCTTGCGGAAGGCCCTGCGGCGCGCCCGGAGCCTGCATTCCGCCTTGTTGAGCCGCCGGAAGTTGTGTATAAGACTGTTGCGGAGCGCCTTGCTGTGCGCCCGGAATCGGAACGCTACCTGGCGGGGTCAGGGGACGCTGCACGTTCCCCGCTTGCGGAAAGCCCTGCGGTGCGCCGGGAGCCTGCATGCCGCCTTGCTGAGCCGCCGGAAGTTGCGTATAAGACTGTTGCGGAGAACCTTGTGCTGGAGCTCCAACCGGCGGATACTGCTGACCCACTGGGGTCGGCGAAAACGACTGTCCCTGCGGCGACAGCTGAGAAGTCGGCTGCGGTCCGCCCTGCATGAATTGCGGTCGACCACCTTGCTGTGGTTGGGCCTTGGACGGATACTGCTGAGATTGGGGAGCAGGGATACCTTGTTCTGAGACTGGCTGCTGAGGCTGACCTGTCATCATCTGTTCTTGCGGCGATGGTTGCCAGGCCTGATTAGACAACTGACCGGCAGATGGCACGGGCGCAGACGGAGCACCTTGCGGAACTGGTGCAGTGCCAGGCTGCGCAGCGTTGTAAGGAGCAGCGCCAACACTCTTGAATACCGGCGGAGTGTTCGGCGCACCCTGGTTCTGAGTTGATCTAGTCACGTTTCGAAAAACAGCTTTTGTCTCTGGCGGCGGAAAAGAACCAGCTGTTCCACCACTCTCGTCAGCGTTGCGCCTTGCGGTGAGCTCGTCTTCAGCGTCGTCGCCGACGTTATTTATTGCGTTCGGGTCGCTTCCTGACATGCAAAACTCCCTACCGAGCTTCAAGCCGATCTAGTCAAATTTGACACACTTTATGGCTTTGCACACTATGCATTACTCCAGCATACCGCAACAACCCGGCAGGCTGAAATCCTCAAGATTAGTAAAGGATAGAGGGTTTGTTTATGGAAAAACTTATATGTAATTGCTATATTCCGAGCGTTTAGTTCTCGTCTGTCGGAACAGGCGGTCGAAGTCATGTTTTTCTGAGGCGGCGTCGGAAATCGGTGCAGACTCCGGAAAAACGAGGAGTTGAATTTGTGACAGTCGGTTCTTTTGTGTTTATGCTTCACAGCCACCTTCCTTATTATCGAAAGGCCGGCATGTGGCCATTCGGTGAGGAAAATGTCTTCGAGTGTATCGCCGAAACATATATCCCGATCCTGAATATGATCGGCAACCTCTACGATGAGGGCATAAAGGCGAAGCTAACCATCGGAATCACTCCGATTCTCGCAGAACAGCTTTCAGACGAGCACATGAAGCAAGGCTTCGAAAAGTGGATGGAAGGGCGCATCGAAAAGTCTCGCGAAGACGAGGTCCGATTCGGACAGCGCGGCGAAACCCCAGACCCAGAGCGCCTGAGACTCGGTCGCTTCTATCTTGATTGGTATAGCAAACTGCTCGATGCCTTCAGGACTCGATGGGGCCGTGATATCATCGGCGGTTTCAAAAAATATCAAGACCTGGGTGCGATTGAGATAACCACATCCGCAGCAACACACTGCTTCTCGCCATTGATCGGCGAAGACTCATCTCTGCAAGCACAATACAAGGCTGGGGCAGACAACTATAAAAAACATTTTGGTCGACCGGCGAGAGGCTGCTGGCTCCCAGAGTGCGCATACAGACCCGCTGAAGATGGGCGCCCAGGAATCGGACATTGGCTGCACGAAGCTGGTCTCAAGTATTTCTTTACTGAATCGTTCGTGATAAGCGGCGGTCAAACTGCCGATGTAAGACGCGTCTTCGGTCCGTACGGTTCGATTGAATACATTCCGGCGCCGACGCGCCCACCCACCGGATACGACACATTCGAAGCATTCTGGCTGAAGGAATACCCTGTCGCCGTCATGGGACGACATGAGCAGGCGAGCTACCAGGTTTGGTCCGCAGGCAACGGGTATCCGGGCGACGGCAACTACAGAGAGTTCCATAAGAAGGACGATGTCTCCGGGTTGCATTTCTGGAAGCTGACTTCGAAAACCACCGATCTCGGAGATAAAGAGCTTTACAATCCAGAAGCAGCATTGACACGGATCAACGAAAACTCCGATCACTATGTAGGACTTATTCAAAACGCACTGACGAATCAACTGAAATCAACAAGCAAACCTGGATTGATCATGGTGAGCTTCGATACAGAACTGTTCGGCCATTGGTGGTTCGAAGGAATCACTTTCATTGAGCAGGTCATCAGAAAGCTCAACGAGTACACCGCAGTGAAGACGTGTACTGCCAGCGAGTACTTAGAGGAAACTCCGCCAGTACACGCTATCGAGTTGCCACAATCTTCGTGGGGCTCCGGTGGTCACTGGCAGGTGTGGCTCAACAACGATACCGAATGGATGTGGCCAGTAATTCAAGCTGCCGAAAGAACAACGCGCGATTTAATTGAGAAGAATCTTTCTTCTGGCTCGCAAGACCAGCTTCGCACCCGCGCTCTCAAGCAACTTGCCAGAGAATTATTCTTGCTCGAATCAAGCGATTGGCCGTTCCTCGTTACGACGGCTCAAGCCAAGCAATATGCTGTGGAGAGATTCAGAGGACATCAAGAGCGATTCAACTTAATCGCAGAGATGCTCAAGTCGGGTAACATCGATGAATCGAAACTATCTGAGATTGAAGGAATCGACAACTGCTTCCCAGAGATTTCGTTGCAGAACTTTCAGATCACGCCGAGCAGCATCGCAGCAAGCTCGACATCGAGATCCTGATTTCATCGCAGAACGCGGTACCTACTAGCAAGCACGATCTTGAGATTCTAGTTAATCGCATGAAGAGCGCCGATCGGCGTCGGACAAGCCATTCCCGGAGTGAAATAAAACGGCCGGCCTGTCAAGATATGACTGCCCAGGAATAACGTTGCTCGTTATGCTCTGGAAGGATTAAAAACCGCTTCGAAGTTATTCCCTGAGGAATTGAATTCGAGACACTGACCAACTACTGACGCCTGGAAGCAATTGCCGGTGCAGAAACGACCGCAGCCAAGGTCGACCGCTGATCTTGAGCACCACTTGCAGTATCACCTGTTTTGATTCGATCTCGCAACGCGGTGAGTGTCCGAGGTAGCTCCATTCGAACGGCCTTGCGCACAATCCACTGTGGCACAGGCACTCCAGGATCGACAAACATCGAGTATTTGACTTCGGTCGCTCGGCCACCGTCTCTAGGAGTCAAAACCCAGGAGCCTTTGAAGTCTTTGAGAGTGCCGCCGATGCGCTTGAACACTATCTGTTCGCAAGGCTTGTACTCGGACTCAACGGTATACGTCACATAAGACAGAATAGGCGGAAAGACTTCGACCTTGCAGCGCATGACAGAGCGCTCCGCCTTGTCTTCCAACATTTCAACCTCTTTCATTCGAGGCGATATCTTCCCCTGGAATTCGAAAGGATTAGTTAGAATTCGCCACACCTTTTCAGGCGTATCAGCGATCAAGATCCTTGCCGCAACAAATCTAGTGGCGCCGCTATCATCGCTTTCAACGATGACCTCGCCATCTTTCAGACGTTTCAAATCCTGGTCGGCGCCAGCCTGAACATCTTGAGCGGCGGCGGGACTGATTGGCCGCGCATTAGCAGAATCTGGTGGAAAGACAGAAATAGAAGCAAGCGTAAAGAGGGTGCACAGCAGTGCACCAGGAAAACCTTTCATGTGAAAGCCCTCGGTAAAATCTGGAAAGAATGACGCCAGACCGGCTTACACTAAGCGTTTCCATAGAGTGTCCATTTCGACAATACTCTACATACAACAGCCTGTCTAGGTTTTACAACATCTCCAACTCAGCGAACACACCCCTAACAGCGATCGATGCCGCTTTCGAGAGAGCTGTCCCCCATAATCACGGACAAAAGTCACAAACATGAGTGACGCCGACCCTCGATAAATGTTCCGGCCCCTTCTGCAGTTATATTTCTTAGAAGTACAAGTCTTATCACCTTGCGCTGGTGTACCTTTGCTTACCGGCTTGCATATCAGAGGATTATTCTGTGGCGCGCACGAAAATTGTGGCAACCATCGGACCGTCGTGTCGCGACCTGGGTACTCTTCAGGCGATGATCGAAGCGGGCATGGACGTCGCCAGAATCAACTGTTCACACTCCGAGCACCAATTCATCCAGGATCTTGTGACAGACATCAGGGAGTTGAGCACCCGCCTGGATAAGCCGGTCGGCATTTTGCTTGACCTTTCTGGTCCGAAGCTCCGTACAGGAAAGCTCGAGAAGGGATCGATCGAGCTCGTGAAGGGAAGCCAATTTACACTGACAAGCCGGAAAGTTCCTGGCGATGAAAGTTGTGTGACTACCAACTATGAGCCGCTTGCACGCGAAGTTCACGAAGGCGCCTGCATACTTTTGGACGATGGGTTGATGGAACTCAAGGTCCTTTCGACCACCGACACAGACTGTGTGTGCGAAATCGTGACTGGCGGCGTACTGAAAAATAATCAAGGGATAAACATCCCTGGAATTCGCCTTTCTATACCGGCCCTCACCGAAAAAGACAAAAAGGATCTGGCGTTCGGACTGAAATGCGAAGTTGATTTCGTGGCATTGTCATTCGTCCGAGATGCACAGGATCTCCTCGAACTAAGAGAATTAATGGCGGACCACTGGCCAACACCCATGGTTATCGCAAAGCTCGAAAAGCCGGAAGCGGTCGAACACCTGGACGAAATTCTCAATGTCACCGATGCCGTCATGATCGCAAGAGGTGATCTCGGCGTCGAGCTGCCCCCTGAGCAGGTTCCACCGGCACAAAAGCTCATTACCAGGAAGGCCGTCGCCAAAGGCAAACCCGTTATCACGGCGACGCAAATGCTCGATTCGATGGTCAACAATCCTCGACCAACGCGAGCCGAAGCCTCCGATGTCGCCAATGCAATATTCGATGGCACGGACGCAGTCATGCTCTCCGAGGAAACTGCAACCGGCAAGTATCCGCTCCACGCCATACGGATGATGGAGAGAATCGCAACGACTGTAGAAACAAGCCAGGAGCACAGCAATCAACTGCGAGAAGGTGACTACATCCAAAACCCGGCTTACGCGATCGCGCACGCCGCCTGTGAAATGGCGGTCGATATGAAGGCAAAGGTGATCGCGACTTTCACCAAGAGTGGTGCCACAGCAAGACTGATATCACAGCAAAGACCACCCGTATCAATCGTCGCACTCACCCAGCATGGTCACGTGTACAACCAACTGACACTGCTGTGGGGAACGACTCCGGTCATGCTCACAGAGGTCAGTGACTCCATATCGACTTTGAACATGGTCGAGCAGACCTTGCTCTGCCGCGGAATGGTGGCGGCCAAGGACAATATTGTTATCACAGGCGGTCTTCCACTGGCAGCTCGAGGACCAGCCAACTTCGTAAAGCTCTCGACGATCTCACCACGGCTCCCGACCAGCGATTGGGAACTCAAAGGGATCTAACCCTGGTCGGCGAAGGCCCAGCAACCCCGCCTTCGAAGTTCCAACCCGTCGCAGCTGCGAAGTTAAGCCACATCGTGGCAAACTCGAAATGCAGAGCCACTGGGACCGCCGGCATCTCTCCGGCACAAAGCTTCTCTTCGGCGTCCAAGCAAGGGTAAGCGGAATGCCAAACACAGTCTACCGCGTTGCCTAAGGTCCAACTACGGCGTTGTTCTCAGTGGCTCAAGACACTCAGCTCAACTCTGACTGGCAGGTCTCTCCGCTGTGGACCAGATATCCGCAGACCGGGTCGTCCTTCAACATGTACTTTTCACGCGTCACGCGCACACCCAGCAAACTCTCCATGAGCTGCGGCTCGAGAACACAAACTTGCCTGTAGGATTTAGCCACGTCATGCAGAGCGCAATGTTGCTGGTATATAAAGAAGTTGCCGTCGTTCAAATCTTCCCATTCAGTCATATAACCGTCTTCCAAGAAGATTTTCGCAACCTCTTCCACACGCTCACGCAAGGTTTTGTTCTCCACCCGCGCCTTCAATCGACCAAGCCGCTTACGATTACGTGCCATCAAGAGCTCCATTACTCCCTTCTGACCGGACTGCTCGTTGACAGCGTCGAGCAGGTCCATCGCCAGATTTTGAAACCCCGAAGGAAAGAGTGACTCGGCTTTTGTGGTCAAACGATAGCTATAGGACGGTCGACCACGCGATTGGCGCACGACTCGGGACTCCACGAGTCCTTCATTAGTGAGCACCTGGAGATGCCGGCGCACAGCCATGGCCGTGATATCGAGTATGTCGCAGAGCGCCTGGACAGTCATTTCGCCTTCTTTTTTCAGATGAAGGAGGACTGCATTCTGGGTGCTATCGGGGTTACTGCCTAGTTGATACGTAATCATTTGTAACAGCACAACCTCAACGGAATCAAACCTTTTTAATAATTCGCATCGCCTCAAACGCGCAACTGGTCAGGGTTTCCTCAAGACGCTCCGGCAACGAAATGACAACTCGTTTTCGGACAAATCTCGGACAGGCTCATCTGGTCTAATAGTCTAACGATAGCGCATTTCGGAACCAGGCACAGGAGACGATGTGAAGGCAATATTAAATACCGCGAATAATTTCTAGATATTTGATACTATTTTATATGTAAAACCCATAGAATCAAAGGTTTAGGATCTTTAAGGTCGTTCCCAAGTGTGAAAAGAGTACGATTGACAAAGATCTAGTCCGACCCAATGCCCCAAAAGCACGCGGGGTTTGCACAGAAGGTATGAAGGAAATGGAAGCTCCCTTGCTCAAAATCGAAGACCTGCACGTAGAAGTTGACGGCAAAGAGATTCTCAAAGGCGTCAATCTCGAAATAAAGAAGGGCGAAGTCCATGCGCTCATGGGCCGCAACGGCTCAGGCAAATCGACACTCTCGTACGCCTTGATGGGTCATCCCAATTACACGATCACCAAAGGTCGCATCGTGTACAAAGGACAGGAAATCAACGAACTCGCCACAGATGAGAGAGCGAGGCTGGGACTGTCTTTGGCATTCCAATACCCGGTAGCAATACCTGGCGTATCGGTCTCCAACTTCCTTCGAGCAACGACCAAGGCTGTGCGTGGGCAAGAAGTGCCCATCAAAGAGTTTCGCAAAGAGCTTCAGACAGCAATGGACAAGCTCGGCGTCCCCAAAGAATTCCTTTCTCGTTACGTCAACGACGGATTTTCGGGCGGCGAGAAGAAGCGTCTGGAAATATTGCAATTGACGATGCTGAAGCCATCGATCGCAATTCTCGACGAGACCGACTCCGGGCTCGACATAGACGCACTAAAGACGGTGTCAAGCGGCATCAATGCGCTTGCCACATCAGATAAGGCGATACTTTTGATCACACACTATCAACGCATTCTAAATTACGTACAGCCGGACTTCGTCCATGTATTCCAGGAAGGAAGGATTGTCACTTCAGGCGGTGCGGAGCTCTCCAGCAAGCTTGAAGAACATGGCTACGACTGGGTTACACAAGAACTGACCATCGCGTAAGAGGGAAACAATCATGTCGGCAGAAGTAGCATATGACCCAAACACAAACATTCGAGACATAGGTGACGACTACAAATACGGTTTCCGTGATGAAGAAGACTATGTCTTCAAATCGGGACGAGGTCTGACTCGCGAAATTGTCGCCAGCATTTCAAAAATGAAGAACGAGCCTCAGTGGATGCTCGACTTCCGCTTGAAGTCACTCGATATTTTCCTCAAGAAGCCAATGCCCACCTGGGGCAACACGAAGCTTCTGCATGATATCGACTTCGACAACATCTACTATTACATCAAGCCTTCAGAAAAAGGCGAGAAGAATTGGGAAGATGTCCCGGAAGGAATCAAAAAGACATTCGATCGGCTCGGCATCCCCGAAGCCGAAAGGAAATTCCTCGCCGGCGTCACCGCTCAGTACGAATCAGAAGTCGTCTATCACTCTATTAGAGAAGATCTCGTCCAGCAAGGCGTGATTTTCCTCGATATGGATTCGGCGTTGCGCGAGCACGAAGACATCGTGCGCAAGTACTTTGCCACAATCATTCCTGCAGCAGACAATAAATTCTCTGCTCTCAACTCGGCAGTGTGGTCTGGTGGAAGCTTTGTCTGGGTACCTCCCGGCGTCAAAGTCGAGATCCCATTGCAAGCATACTTCCGTATCAATGCAGAGAATATGGGTCAGTTCGAACGAACGCTCATCATCGCCGAGCCAGGCAGCTTCGTACATTACATAGAGGGCTGCACAGCTCCTGTTTATTCAAGCGATTCTTTGCACTCGGCCGTGGTCGAACTGATCGCCAAGCCAGGAGCACATATAAGGTATACGACCATCCAAAATTGGTCTCGCAATGTCTACAATCTCGTCACCAAGCGCGCAGTAGCAGAAGCCGGCGCGAAGGTGGAGTGGGTAGACGGCAATCTCGGCTCGAAGCTGACAATGAAGTATCCTGCCATCTACTTGACTGGAGAAGGCGCGACAGGAGAAGTTCTATCGGTAGCGTTTGCCGGTCATGATCAGCATCAGGATGCCGGCGCCAAAATTGTTCATGCGGCACCGAATACGACATCCATTGTGGTGTCCAAGTCTATTTCCAAGGACGGCGGCAGAACCTCCTATCGAGGTCTGGTCAAGGTCTACCCGGGCGCAACCGGCGTCAAGACATCCGTGAAATGCGATGCCCTGCTTCTCGACGAAGCATCCCGATCTGATACGTATCCAACAATGGAGATCGATGAAAAGGATGTCTCAGTCGAGCACGAGGCGACGGTTTCCAAAGTCGGCGAAGAGCAGCTCTTCTATTTGATGAGCCGTGGATTGACCGCAGACGAAGCAAAGGCTATGGTCGTTAACGGCTTTTTCGAGCCGTTCACGAAAGAACTTCCACTCGAATACGCGGTCGAGCTCAATCGCTTGATTCAGCTTGAGATGGAAGGCTCGGTCGGATAGTCCGGCAGAGTGTGGGAGAAAAAAAGAAGGAAGCATGTCAGAGTCGATTACTTTGAACACAATTAACCGTGCCCATGTAGACCAACTCACGAAGGACAAAGGCGAGCCGGAGTGGCTGGAAAAGCTCAGGCTCAAAGCCTTCGAGCACTATATGGAAGCCGACAGTCCGAGCACCAAGTCCGACGACTGGAGAAAGACGCTTGTCGAGACGCTCGATCTGACATCAGTTTCGCCCCTGCCAGCAAGCGTCTCGGCGAAAGAACCATCGGACAGCAAACAATTCTTCGAAGGCCGTCTCAAATCAATCGCAGGCATTATCAAACATGTCGGCAACTCGGCGGTCGAGCAATACCTGGCGCCGGGATTAGCCGAAAAAGGCATAGTACTAACCACTCTCGACGAGTGCATCAAGTCTAAGTCAGAACTTGTGAAAGAGCTTTTCGACTCGAAAGACCTTTCGAAGGAGACCGGCAAGCTCTCATTCATGACCGCTGCGTTCTTCGCGAGTGGCGCTTTTCTTTATGTGCCAAAAGGAGTAGCGGTCGAGCAGCCATTCGTTATAGTTAACGAACTGCCGTCCGATATGACACCAGGACAAATCACATTCCCCAGGATAATTGTTCTCGCTGATGAAGGCGCTCATATAAATGTCGTCAACGTCTTCGAAGGAACAGGCAGCGCGGCTGCTTCCTGGGACAAGGCACCGAAGGGCAAACGGAAATGGATAGCAACAAGCGCTATCGTCGACGTAATAGCGCGTCCGGCAGCGTCAATTCATTATCTGGAACTCTACAACTTCGGATCGCAAGTATTCTCTGTAGCCCGCAACAACAATAATGTCGGTCGAGATGCGTCAATTTACGCCTTGACGGCCGCGCTAGGTGGTGGTCAACTCAAATCAGACATCATCACTACGTTGCAGGAACGCGGCGCCTCAGCCGACATTCGCGGCGTTGCGTTCGGAGACGGAGAAGAGCA
>JAIERK010000055.1 GCA_019746975.1 Candidatus Obscuribacterales bacterium | reverse complement strand
TGGGTGCCACCCTGGCGGTCACCGATCAGGCTCAGCGCGTCGACCAGCAGAGCGAAGGTGCTCGGTTGAGAGAGACGCTAGGCGGTACTCAGGGCGATCAAAAACAGTTAGCCCAGCCGCAGCAACCCAATTTTCAGGCGAGAGGTTATATCAGTGACATCACGATGATGTCGATGTTTGTCGGTAAAGAAAAGAAACCGCTACCGACGTCCGATATCTACAGCCTATCCGGTCTTGCCCCAGAGCTCTTCCCCGGTCAGAGAATGATCGAGCGCAATAGCCGTGCGCGTGAAGAAGATAAAAAGAGCAAAGCGAAGTCGGAACTCGATAAGCTTGCCAGTGTTGAGCGCAAGCGCTCACAAATGCGTGTAAAGATGTCGATGGACAAAAGCAGCTTGACCTCGGCTAATATGCATAAGCGCAAAGAACAGCTAGAGAATGAGATTGAGCTGGCGCAAGGCAAAGCCAGTCTGCAAGAAGTATCACGAATGCATTCTGAATTGGAAGTGCTCGATCGAGCTTTGAAGCGCTTCTCCTCCCTGGGATTGTAGGTCCTGGACGAGTTTCGCTAGAAGCGTGAAGCAATTTGCTCCGAATGCAGTCTGAACCAGTAGCTCTTTTGCCAGGTCTGTCTCGACTTGGCGATTTCCATTTACTCCGCGTGTCGCCCAGAGCGAGCCGATTTGTCTCCTTGGCACTATAGAAGCGACAGCCGCCGTCGACAAGGTCTGACCATCTAAGAGAACAACACTCAGATGGACGCAGCGCAGCGAAAAACATCAGCTTGATCAAATCGCGGACCGTTGCAATCGTTTTGATGAATTGCAAAATCTTAGTTTCTTCTTCGGGTGGCAAAGTGTTGTTGAGCGCTGCCTGCTTTCTCCAAAAGGTTCTGACCATCTGCCTCAAAGGCCAGAAAAAGGCAGAAAAAGGCCCAAAAGCATCGGAAACCTGTTTGATTTGTCCTGGTAAGATGATCCTCACCAGGGCTGGTCTCACAGATTTCAACGATGCCTTGGACACTCCCATTCGAATGTGCTCGAGAGATTGTTGTAGAGGGTTGAGTGACGGGGCGCGACGCGCGCCCCGTCTTCCCTCCTGGTTGCGAACCGGTCGTTGTCTATTGCGCAGTCGCGACCAAAGCCGGGGTTGTCGGCGGTGCGGGTGCGACTCGCCGCGGGGCGATGAGGAGCGCTAGCAGCAGCCCGAGCATGAACCCGATGGCGTGCGCCCAGGGACCGAAGCCGAGAGCCTGAAGTATCGCTCCATTGGTGGCGAGCTTCATGTTAAGCGCCACCAGTCCGAACGGGAGGACCGCCAGCAACGAACGCTCGCGCGCTTTCAGGTAAGCGAACGCTCCCATGACTGCGAAGACGGCGGCGCTGGCTCCTAAGCACGTCCTCCCGTCGGGGCAGATGAGCGCGTACGCAAGACAGGTCAGCACGCCGGAGAGGAAGAAGAGGGCGGCGTACTTGCGAGACCCGAGGCGGCGTTCCACAGCGATTCCGAACAGGACCAACACCAGCATGTTCAGACCGACGTGGGCGAAGTCGTTGCTGTGGACGAACAGTTGCGAGACGGAGCGCAGTCCTTCCGCTGCGACGCCTGCGAAGTCGCCCTGGTTGAGACTCTGGGTGAGATGGAGGGGGGAGAAGCCGAGCCGGTTGATCGCATCTTCGGCGGCAGTATCGCCGGCGCAAAAGATTAGCCATGCGCACACGTTTGCCAGGACGAGCGTGAGCGTGACAGGAGCGCGGAGTGTGAGTGACATATCGACCTTTCTGTGCGGCGCGCTGGGCGCCTGGTTTTGAGCCGTAACAATATTCAGATCTCATCCGAAGTGGGATCGCGTTTAGGTTGCGGATGTTGATCTGGGTTGTTGCCTTGGCTCTGTCCACGGTTTGTTGGGGCGAGAATATAAATCCAACTTAGTTTTCCTAAAAACATTTGACAACTACGGCCCTTTTCGCCATTACAGAACTCAAGATGAGGAAATAATGAGCGCTCAGGCGAAATATCTTGAGTGAAATCTAGGGACATTGCGCAAAATCAGCAGCTGAATCAAGGTTGTAAAGTGGGCGATATTGATATTAGGTTAAGCTTTGGTTTCCAAAAAACATTAATTGATCTCTTTGGAACTCGTAATATCCCCATAAGGAGCCTTCTTTAATTGTCAAGACTTTGTTATTGTTGGCTTGCGCTAAGTTAAATCGCAGGTTTCTATATTGTGGGTTCACCTGAAGAATCAGGTCGCCGATACGATCTGAAGGACTATACCAACTATTCTCGCAGCGGCCTGTTTGCCGATGTTTTTGATAACCGCCTCGAGCAAACACTGGGTGGATGCACGTTAGGCGTGGTCCGAGACACTATAAGCACACCCGATAGTCTTCGCGAAAAAGTTATAAGAGCAGGGCAGAATGACCTGGCCGCTCATGTCGCCGGTGATACCTTGGCAGTTGTGCCGAGGTTTCGCGCGTTGACGGCTGGCACAGTTAGAGCCGGTTTGCTTATCAACCCACATAAAAGCGTTCAGGAAAACTTGCCTTCCTTCGCGCTCAACATGGGCGAAGGCGCGATGCTCAACAATACTGGCAAGATGATGCTTCCGGGAAGTAAGACTCAAAAGCTAATCGCGACCGGTTTTAAATCCAAAGTCGGTCGTGAGATCGCGACACACTTGACAGTGGGCGCCGGTTTTGGCGGAGTGAAGACCGGATTCGAATTGAAGAACTGGACTGACGACAGCGGCAACTTTGCACCCGGGAAGTTGAGCACAAAGATGTTGTTCGGCATGACGACTGGTAGTTTAATCAATGTTCCAGCTGGAATGGTCGGCCTGCGCGTAATGAAAGGCTCGGTCAACTTGATGGGCGGTGAAAATGCAGTCGCCGGCAATCGGCTGGCCATGGGACTGGCGGGAGCAGGAAGTGGTTACACGAGCGGCACGGTATTTGGTGGCATCGATGCCGTAACGCACGGCAAGAATTTCAGTCAGACCATAGAGCACATGCACTTCAGTGGAAAGGTGGGTGCGTTCACCGGCGGCGTTATTGGATTGAGCGACAATGGTTCTTTGCATAGACGATATAAGGAGCTGGCAAAGTTACTGGCCGAGCCGGAGCCGACGACAACTGCCCGGCCTCAGGAAGATGTGATTCCAGGCAAGGATGCACCAAAGCCACTTGCAAAAGGCCAGCAAGCGCACGCATCGGATACGCGAAAGGACAGGCGTGTCTTTGATGACGAGCTGGTTTACGAAATGGACGAGCAGCGTCAAAAAACCAGGTCGCCAGAAATTGAGGCGATGGACTATAAACCTGTAGAAGACTATAAGCTCCGTGATGTCTCGCCGCGACTGAAAAGTCAAACCACGGAAACGATGAAGGTCCGGGTCTTGAAGGAAGGTGCGAAAAAGACTTTTGACTCTTTTGATGATTTCATCGCTCAAACAGAGGAGAAAGACGTAAAGGTCAGGGTCATTGAAGTCGAGGGGCACAGCGCAAAATTGGTGGTGGAAGAAGGTCTTGCCGTGAAGCAGGATGCTGTTCGCTCGAGAAGGGCAATGCTCGAATTGCTTTCCGAGAGCAAAATTCCATTCGACGATTTGCCGAGAGAAGCGCGTGCGAAGATTTCGCTTTCTTTGAGTCCGGCGGACTTACTTGCAGCTCTTCAGAAGCATTTGCCACACGAAGCCGCTGCGCAAAGTGTTCCTGTGCTGCGGGCGAGAAGAGAGTTGGCTCTTTCAGCAGAACTTAAAATGCCTCTTCCCGAGGATTTCGTAGTCTTGATGGATGCGGTTCCCAACCGTGGAAAGATGAGCAAGGTTGTTCTTAGCGAACATGGCAACCCGCAAGATCCCTGGTGGAGACAGGAGTACAAGGAGCCGGGTTTTGCCTCGGGCGCATCGGCAAGTAGCGATAATGTCATTACTTTTTATTTGACGCCGAGGCAATCGCAAACAAGGACGATGTTGCGTTTTCTGATGGGGCATGAGTATGGTCATCTAATAGACAATAATGCTCCGGCTATACAGGCTCTTTATCCACTCGCGGCGCTTGTAGACAGGGATGTACCGAATCCGAATCATCGCTCCAGATCAAGCCTGGTAGGCCCTGCCCCTCAGCCTACCGAGGGACCGATGAGTGCTGACAAAAAGGTGTGCAAGTATTTTGCTCGTGAGTACGCGACCAAAAACCACCATGAAGACGCTGCCGTTCACCAGGGCGAGAACCTCTTGGCCGGCGATGCGACGAGGCTCGTCCGATTGGGCGAAAATGCTCCGGTAAGGACCGTACTGCTGGCCCGTAGTCTAGGTAAGACGTTGGGTGAAACGGCTCCTGGACAGGAAGGTCCGCACAACAAGGAGCTTCAGCAGCGGCTGGCTTGGGTGGATAGTAAGGTTTTGCCGGAAGCTGTTAAGACACTCGAAAACAGACTGAAGTACGGAACCGCATCCGAGCAAGCGGCTTCAGCCGAACTTCTTGGATATCTCGGCAACAAGGCAAAGCATACACCGATGCTCAGGAAATTGGCTTCGGCCCCGGTAGCTGATGTGGTTCCTGTTAATGCGCCGGAAGCCACGAACACTCCTTTTCTCAGCGATGGGAAGAAGCCTGGTCTAACCTTTGCGCCTGAAGTCCAGCCCAATGGCACAGATTCCAAGGTTAGAACTCTCGCCGATATTGCATTCGACGCCATGCTGAGACTGCACGAAGGCAACGTTCACGATCAGCTTCTACTGCTGGCTGGAGAAGCTAATCGTCATTCTCCCACCAAACCATTGGCCGATAACCGCCTCGGTAGAGTCATGGGCATAGATGTCGCTCCGTATCGTCGATTCGCAGATCTCAAAGGAAATCCCAACAATCTTCCGGAGCTGTTCAAAGTTTTGGCGGAGATGAAAGAACCTACAAGTCAGCTTGAGGTGTTCAATGAATGCTTCCGACTGGCAGGCGGAGATCGAGCCAAGCTCAAGTCTATAGTAGCTATGGGGCTTCAGAAGGAAGGTTCTCGCAGACAAGCAATAGAACAAGTTCGGGCGGAAGATGTACCCGATTTGAAGCCGATACTGGAGAAGCTGGCTAAGCAAGGGTATGACAAACCGCTTCAAGAGAAAGCGATTCTATTGCTGAATGGCAAGCCCGATCCTGTCATTGCGGCAAACAAGCTGATTCGAGGCGATACCGCCGCTGACGTGAATAAAGGAATCGAGATACTAGATGCTGCTAAATCGAGAGATATGCGAGCGGTTGAACCGTTGATGAGAGCAATGATGATCGGTCCTGAGGGATCTAGAGCGGCTGCTCGCCAGGCTCTTTCCAGGTATAGTCTGCAGACCCTCAAGTACTACGCCGGAGTCTTAAAGACTTATGGTATCGAAGTAAAACAATCGGAACTTACCAGTATTGTCGATCGGCCATAAGCTATGCCGGGTGAAACATCTCGAAGAGCTTGTCCATGGAGAACTTCAGCCTGACTGGTCTTCCGTGAGGACAGGTGTCGTTGCGAGGAGTGTTAAGCCAGGCCGACACCAGCTTGATGATGTCGCGCGAAGACAACGGCATGCCATTTTTTATGGCTGACTGACAGGCAATCGACTTGGTGGCTTCGAGTTCGAGATTGGCTGCGTCAGCAGTCTCCAGGTCTTCGATCATTTTGTGAATGACGGTCGCGTAGTTCTGATGTGCCAGTTCAAGGGGGACCTGAGAGCAGGTAACGGTGCCGCCTTCGGAGCTTTCGAATTCAAAGCCGAGCTGTTCCAATACACCCGTACTCGCCTTCAATGTTTCGAGTTGTTGGGCGGTCAGCTGGAGCGGAGCTGAGATACACAGACGCTGTACGTTGTCTGAAATCCGTCCGCGAGTGCTTTGAGCAGCAAGAATGCGCTCGTACAACAAACGCTCGTGCGCGATATGCTGTTCGATCACCTCGAGTCCTAGCGGTGTTTCGAACATAAAGTAGGTGTTGTGAATGTAGCCTGCTAATCGCCAACCTTGAGGCAACGTGAGGTCTTCGTCTGTTGCAAGATTTAGTATCTCTGAATCATTTGAATTGGTTTTCGGAACATAATTTAGAGAGTCTGAAAATGACAGCTGCTCTACGTGGCTGGATGTGTAGGCCGGCGCTTCTTCGCTGAATAATGACACTCTGTCGCTATTGGGAGCAAAGTCGTAGACCTTTTCTGTGCCGGAGATATCACCGCTGGTGGTGGCAGGATCGCTTTGGTCATCGTCGCGTCGATACATGTTTATCGACTGCAGTACAGTCGCAGCCGAGCGCTCCGATTGCCGAAATCGCTCTGATTCTCTGGTCTGAGACGAATGTGTGTCATCGAGATTTGTTGCTTCGTCGCCACCGTAAAGACCTGCAATAGCCGGGGCTGCGTTCGCTTGAAAAAGTTCGCGGCGCGGTTGTCTCAGGGCATCACCAATTGCTCTGTGTAATGCCATGTAGACAGCGTTGCTGTCGGTATACTTTATCTCTTTCTTGGTTGGATGGATGTTGACGTCGATGTGTTCGGGAGCTATCTCTATATTGATTACGGCGAACGGATGCCTTCCTCGCGGAATCAGATCCGAATAAGCGTATTCGAGAGCTTTATAGGTGAGTGGGCAGCGCACTGGGCGCTGATTGACCATGCTCAGGATACCTTTGCGGTCGCCACGAAAGTGATTTGGTCTGGCAACCAGACCTTTTACGGATAGGCCAAAACGCTCATCACGCCCTGATACTTCACATAGCGATTCCACGCCTGAGAAAAGTTTGGATTCTTCCGCGGCCAGAGCGGTATCGCCGGTGCCACCGGTCTTGAACGCCAACGCGTCGCCGCGGCGCAGCTCGAACATGATTTCCGGATGAGCCACAGCAAGGCTTTGAACGATTTCCTGGGCGTGCCCGAACTCAGTGGAGGCTTTTTTGAGGAATTTCAAGCGTGCCGGTACATTATAGAAGAGATCGAAAATCTCCATGACTGTGCCCTGTGCGCAACCGGTCTCTGTCGCGGAAACGGTGCCGTCTTTGATCTCGACTTTTGTACCGGTCGCGGCTGCTTTGGGTCTCGTATAGCAGGTGAATTTCGAAATCGAAGCTATGCTGGGCAGTGCTTCCCCTCGAAAACCAAGTGTGGAAAGCGATGACAAATCGTCGGCCGAAGTAATCTTCGAGGTTGCGTGACGCTGAAATGCGAGTACAGCATCCTCCGGCTCCATCCCGGAACCGTTGTCGGCGACGCGCAAATCTCTCATATCCTGACTCACCGAGATCTCTATTTGTGAAGCACCGGCATCGATTGAGTTCTCTACAAGCTCCTTGATCACCGAAGAAGGTCGTTCTACGACCTCTCCTGCAGCAATCTGGCTGGCGATGTGATCGGGCAATATGGCTACTTTAGGCATGGCAAGACCTTACTGGCGCAATTGGGCTATCCAGGATAAAACGGCTCAGCGCCGTCAAAACTCGAGAACTAGATATGTTGGTCCCGAGGAGCTGATCGTATCATTTGAGCGCTCCCCTTCCCTGATAGCCAGCTACTGAAATCTTCTGTCTTTGCCCATTTTTCCGTAAGTGAGAAGATTTTCAATTCTCAGTGGATATACCAGTTCCTGCCGCTCTTAATAGCTCCTTGATATCGTGGGTGATACCAGTAATAAGAGCGGCGACCAGCTTCTCACCTTTTTCGCGAGATGCTTTGGTCGGATCGCCCCATGCGCCGGTGGGCGAGTAGACTGTTCCTTCGCGTTCTTCCGGGCACAGGGGACCAGCTCCGTTGCCGGTGAAATCCGGAAGCGCCTTGTCCATGTCAACTATCGAGGGTGCCATATAGAGCATGATTGAAGTCTCGATTTCATCAGCATGGGTACCGCCTTCCTGCTCTTCGAGCTCGGACCGAACCTGGTCCAGAAGTATTCGCAGATCGGAATACTCAATAAAGAGCCCTTCGTGTTCGAGCTCTTCTTTTGCGGTTTTTAAGGGACGGATGGTAGAAATACCGGTGTTGAGAAAGTAGAAGCGGCGTGGACCGAATCGAGAGAAAGAGCGCACTATGTCTTTGAACATCGAGGCGGAAGTTTCTGCTGACAGAGATACGCTGCCTGGATACTCGACAAAGGCTGGATAGAAACTGTAATTAATCGTAGGTGCGACAACAACCGGAAGACGCTGTGCGATGGCGTTCTTCAAATACTCTGCCATGACATAGTCATTCTTGAGAGGAAGATGATGTCCGTGCTCTTTTGCTTGAGCGCCGATCGGAATAACTATGATGGTGTTGGCGGTAAGCAACACCTGTGCCTGTTTCCAGGTGAGGTCTTCGAGTAGGAATCCCTTAGTGATCGTTTCGCTCATATCAATAACGCCATCCATCGAAGCAAAATATGGTCTTTCGGACAGCTTGTTAATGCTGTTTGTCCCAAACAGTCTATACGATATCCCAGGCGATTAGCACTCATCGGCTCATGTGGGAAAATGGCGTTGCGGAACGATGCCGGGGCCGCCTGTTTTGAGCAATGCGCTTGTCATATTAACCGTATATTCGTATCGCTAAAGTCGAGAAAGAATTCCCAGCCGAGTTTAACTATTGTTGCGGATCATGCGCAGAACGGTTCATTCGGCAGTGATCGAATGAATAAGGTCTGACTGTTCTTAAATCACCCGGATCGGTTTACCAAACACAAGCAAACATCGCAGTTCGCCCCAGTTGCTGCATCGCCCTTTTCAGATATCGATGATATCTGAGTGCAGCGCCGATCCTGGTGAACGCCTTAAGAACGGCTCACGGTGCAGCCTGACAGCGCCAGTCCGAACGTCGCGCGGACTTCGGACAACAACTCAACACAAGCAAGGGAAAAAGAAAGCCATGAAGCACTACATGCAGCGGTTCTGTCTGCTCAGCGTCGCGATTCTGTCCGCCCTGTCCCTGTCCAGCTCGTTCGCGCCCGCACGGGCCGACGACGCCGCGCAACCCGCGCTCGCCATCACCCAGGCCGCCAAGACCGTCGACCTCACCGTCTATGGCGAGGGCTTCGCCCAGGTCGAGGAGAACCGCGAGGTCAAGCTCCAGGCGGGCAAGGTCCGCATCCAGCTCAATGGGGTCGCCGCGAAGTACCGCAACGACAGCCTCCGGCTGCTCGACGTCAAGGGCGCGGGCGACTTCAAGTTCCGCTCCGCGACCTACCAGCCGGCCAACATCGACCGCCTGCTCGAGCTGTCCGTCGGCAAGGAGATCTCCGCCACGCTCGGCAGCGGCACGACCACGCAGAAGGTGACCGGCAAGCTGGTGAGCGTGCGTAACGGGCAGCTCGTCATCGAGGACGCCGCCGGCAAGGTCTACCTCGGCAGCAGCCAGAACGTCGAGCTGACCAAGTTGCCCGAGGGGCTGTCCACGACCGCGTCGCTCGTGATCGAGGCCGAGACCTCGGCCGCCGGCGACTACACCCTGCACTTCCTCTACGAGACCGACGGCGTGAGCTGGTCGGCGAAGCACTCGTTGTTGTACGACGAGGCGGCCAAAAAGGTCGAGTCCTTCGAGAGCACCGTCAACGTCATCAACCAGAGCGGCACCTCCTTCGACAACGCCAACCTGTGGGTGTTGTCGGGCGGCGTGCAGCAGCAGCGCAACGTCGGGCGCGGCCTCCGCAGCGAGTCGGCCTACCTGGCCCCGGCTTCCGCCAGCTTCGACGGCGCGTCGGTCGAGTCGGTCGGCGAGCGGAAGGTCTACCGCATCCCGGGCCGGGTCAGCCTGGGCGACAGCCAGTCCCGCCAGATCCCGCTCTTCAGCGGCAAGAACGTGGCCGTCGAGCACGAGTACTACGTCCCGGTCTCGGTCTACTCCGACGGCAGCGGCCTGACCCCGGTCAGCGCGCGTCTCAAGCTCCGCAACTGCTCCGAGCACAACCTCGGCACCCCGCTGCCCGCCGGCAACGTCAAGGTGTTTCAGCGCAACGCGGAGTCGAAGATCCAGCTCACCTCGAGCGCCCAGGTGAAGGAAGTGGCCAAGGACGAGCAGTTCGAGGTCAGCCTCGGCACCGCGTCCGACGTGAAGGCGGAGCGCGTCCTGGTGAGCAGCACGACCGTGACCAACAACGGCAGCGCCACGCCGAAGGTCCGCCCCGGCCAGCAGGCCCCCGAGTGGGAAGACCAGGAGTACGAGGTCAAGGTCTCCAACTTCAAGGAGAAGAAGGCGGT
>JAIERK010000057.1 GCA_019746975.1 Candidatus Obscuribacterales bacterium | reverse complement strand
GGAAACCCAGCGATCACATCAGCATTGATAAAGAGTCTGTCGCAGTCAAATTCCAGCCGCCTTCGAAAAGGCGCATTCGTGTGGGATGTCCGACTCAAAGATGACGGCGCTGTAGTGACGTATGGACTTCGCGACGGCTCACTTCATGTTGTCGCCTGCAAGCATGTAGTTTTTGCGATACCGCAAATGGTGGCGGTGCGCGTAGCTAGAAATCTAGGCGACAAAGTAAAGTCGACGATGTTCCGCTTTCGCTACGGCTCTTACCTCGTAGCCAACTTGCTTTTAAACAAGCGTTGTTTCGAAGGCTCCTTTGATAATTTTCTTCCTCGACCATCCGATGTGTCGGATGTGACACCGGCAGAGGCACCATATATTTTGAACAATACTTATAACAATGAGATGGGCTCTGTACTGACAGTGTATCTTCCCTATGATGCCGGATCGCCTGGGCGAACGATTTTGTATCAGGGCAATAAGAAAAAGATCGCGGAGAATGTGATGACAAATCTTCTCAGTGCAATTCCAACGATCGAAGGCAATGTACAAGAGGTGGTACTGACCCGTTGGGGGCACGCCTTCGCGGTTGCGCGACCTCAGTACTTCAAGTATGTGGCAGAACTTCAGAATCAGCAGGCGTCCAACTATTCATTTGCTCATTCGAGCGCGCACGGTTTACCAAGTGCCGAGGCTGCAGTAAGCGGAGCGAGGAATGCTGCCAATCGAGCTAAAGGTGTCAAAATCAGCGCGAAACCGATTTATTCAATTAACAACATCGTGAGCACCGCCTGTCTTCTTTTCGTGCTGATACTGAATACGGTTTTATCGGCGAGCGCCGCTCCTGCCACCAAGACTGGTAGCACTACTGCGGCGGTCGTCAAGCGCCCCACATCCAACCCTACCTATTGGCCGCCAGCTCTCAATAACTACTATCCCGATATGGAGTTAATCGATCAAGATGGAAAACGACTGCGTCTTTCATCTCTGCGAGGAAAGATAATAATTGTCGAGCCGATTGGAATGTCCTGCCCAGCCTGCCAGGCCTTCGCGGGCGCGAACAAGCCTGGCGCGAGGTCTTACGCGAACGTCGCTCCGCAAGGCGGACTGAAATCATTCGAGGAATATCTCTCGGACTATACAGGCACCACATTAGCGAGCAATAAGATCGTCTTTGTACAACTCCTGCTGTACAGTACTTCGATGCAGGCACCGACTGTGCAAGAGGCTCAGGCATGGGCAAATACATTCGGAATGAAGACTTCACTCAATAAGTATGTCCTGGTCGGACAACAGAACATGATTGGTACGGCGAGTTACAACATGATTCCCGGGTTTCAGCTCATCGATAAAAACTTCGTACTACGATCCGATTCAACAGGACACAGACCGCAAAATGATCTGTATTCACATTTGTTTCCAACCCTTAAAAAGCTGCTTAACTCCTAAAAATAATGAAACCGCTAATACGTCACGCAACGTCTATTTTTGTCGCATCCCTGGTTCTGCTTGCTGGTCTTGATTCTTCAAGAACGGCCTTTTGCGCCGAAGCACCCAAAGCGTCGAGCAAACCACTGATATTCTCCAGATCCAGCAAACCGCAAATACTGACCATGAGCGGTCTGACAGGTGTACCTGCCGAAGCAATCATCGACGGACAAAAGGTGATGGGTATCTTCGCGATGAAGGTAGAGCCAGATAGTCCAGTCTATGCCGCCGGCGTCCGAAAGGGCGATATTTTCCTTACCGTGGATAAAAAAGTCACAGCATCACTAGTGGTGGCACAACGAATATTGATGGAAAACAGCGGGTTGGAGCTCGATGTCACGTATGCAAGGAAGACTGGTGACAAGTTAGTAATTCACGAGGGAAAACTTCTCGTCACGGCGATTTTCGGAGAGCAGATGCAATTGACTTCACCTGGGAATGATTCACAGGCGACTTACGGAAAGGTAAAGGTGAAGCCCAAGGAATACACGAATCAAGAGCTTGCGGAGTATATGCTCCAACTGGTCAATAACGATCGTTCTGCTAACGAAAACCTTCCGAGACTGACGCAGAGTACTCAACTAACCAACATGGCGGAAAAGTACGCAGAGGACATGATCAAGCGTGACTTCTTCAGTCATAAAAATCCTGAAGGGCAAGGCATGGTCGAACGCGCCGCCACACTCGGTATAACCGGTCACATCGCCGAGAATCTTTCTTGCGTCAAAGGCAATGAAGATGCACGCGACCAGATCAAGAAGTGCCAGGCACTGATGATGAATGAGCCTGCAAATAATCCAATGAATCACAGAGGCAATTTGCTCGACAAAGAACAAAAGAGCATCGGCATTGGCGTCGTGCGACTACCAAATGGTGGCGTCATCGCCGTGCAAGAGTTCTCCCACGACGAGCTTGAGTAATCGCGTAACTCCAATTCCGATACAATCCAAGTTCGAGTTTCCAGACTCGCGGGCACCGAGCAGCTTCGCATACGCTCCATGTTCGAGTTCCGAGACTAGCCAGCTCCTGAATCCACTCACTTCCACTTCTCCATCGAAGTGGTAATGCCGAATAAGAGAGCCACTGGGACCACCGGTTCGCCGGATCATCCTCCAGTACGAATGCTACCTTCAAGGAAACTTCCGCATCCTCTTAAGCGCAATCAGACGCGCTTCGACATCAGCGTCAAAAGCTCAAGCCCCTGATCTTTAGGAAACGAATCTGTGGGCTCATACGTGATATCGATCGTGAAATCGTCATCGAACAACGAAAAAATTTCACTCTTCTCCACAGGAAAAGGCAGCCCACCACCGACTCGATCTTCAATGCGCCAGAGCGCGAGGAATTTGCCTCCTGGCTTTAGCAGGTCGCGCACCGTGTATGCATATCTCCTGCGATCGTTTGGATGGATCGAGCAAAAGCAGTTGTGTTCCACTACAACATCAAAATAATTTGCGTACTCTGCAATCGCAAACATGTCTCTCTGCAGTAAGAATGCTTGAGTTCCCAACATCCCGGTTGGATGAATCTTCTTATACGTGCTCTGAATCGCGCTCGGTGCAAAATCCAGGCCGGTAACTTGATAACCGTGCTTCAGAAATAAGAGACAGTCGTGACCAGTGCCACAACCGAGCACCAAAACCTTGCCGACTGGCATCTTGTAAGGAGACTCGAGGAACGTACAGAGCGGCGGTGGAGGCGCACCACAATCCCAGGGCGTCATGCCATGCAGGTAGAATTGCTCCCAAAATTCAGGTCGATCGATGCCGTCCGGTATTTGAAGTTTGTCTGTCATCGTCATGTCCGGTCCGCTCCACAACAACTGATTTTGCAGACCCCCGGTGTCCTTCCGAAGCTTACCATAACACTTTTTGCATTCATCGGCACCAATTCGATTCTGCGACGATAAGCAACAATTTGGGCTTTAAGGAACGCTAACAATCGAAAGAATCTCTTCTGAATAGGCGACAATTGCTAGTTTAAATACGCTGAACCACAATGGCAAAAGCATTTGTATTTGCGAACGGAGAACCTGATTTTCCAGACGCACTGTCGGAAATAATTGACACGGCAGACGTCATCATCTGTGCTGATGGCGGCACTCTACATGCTGCCAGTCTAGCTCTTTTGCCGACCATCATTATCGGCGACATGGACTCGATCCCTGAGCCGCTGTTAAAAGCATTCGAGCAGCAAGGATCAGAGACACGCAAATTCCCTCGTGACAAAGATGCAAGCGACTTGGAGTTATCCCTGCAAGCAGCTGTCCAGTTGGCAGCCGACGAAATTGTATGCCTCTGCGCCCTTGGCGGAAGACAGGATCACGCACTTGCAAATATCTTGCTGTTCGCGAAGTACGCGACAGACAGAAGCAAGATTGTACTTCTCGGTCGCTCCTGGCGAGCTCAATTCGTCACTCCATTGCAAGCAGCGAATTTCACTGGAGAATCAGGCGACACATTATCGCTTATTCCGATCAGCAACACCGTCACTGGCGTCACCATATGCGGTGCCAGATGGCCACTTGACGATGCGACATTGCATTGGGGAAGTTCCAGAACAATCAGCAACGTTTTTCTAGAAAAGACCGTCAGCGTCAACCTACACGATGGACTGATGCTCGCGTTTCACTATGCGAAATCAGCGCTGGTGGAGTAGCATATCTATTTTTATCTTCTTTCAATATCAAGAAGCATTGGTGGCAAGATTTCTTGACTTCCATAGGCTGGAATTGCGAAAGTATTCCGACCGTTTCGACTGTTTAGGTCTTCTCTTTCTGTAGATTTTCTTCTAAGTGACTGAACACCACAATCAGCATCGAATAGCAAGAATCGCGATTCGTTAACATACTTGGTTGGTGTTCCTAGAGTGAAGTGCATTCGGTCACCAGGTCTTTCCCAGATAGTCATTTCTACGATGCCATCGGTTGGCCACGAGATGGGCTCTTATGAGCCATCTCGTGTTCAACGTTTCCTCTGTCGTCGCGAAGATTGAAGTGGTGTTTATTGACCTGGGATTAGCACGGCAGTCTACTTCGCTCGTGTTACCTTAACGACAGGCGATTTTCCGTAATCGGACAAATGATAGTTGCCTTCGACTGTTGTGCCTTTTCCTTTTACGGCGAGCGAAAACACCATACCATTCTTGAAGAAGACTTCTGTGCCATCAGGAAAAGTGTATGTGCCATCACCGCATCGCAGACCTGAAGGTTTGAACTTCGCATCTACTAGAGGCTTTATCGTCTCTGTTTTCCCATCTTTTGTAACGAGCAAATCACCATTCCCAGCGGTTGGTGGTCGTAGTTAGTATATCGAACGATTCTGTATTTTCCAGCATCTTTCTGCTCCCATACTGCGGTTCTCTCCAAGGTACGAATGTCGCGTTACGGAGTCGTTAAACAAAGAACCAATTTCCCAGGTAGACATTAATCGACTAAACTCGGATTAACTCGGCTAGTGAAAATTCCGGGATTGCAGGTCAGGCTGTCCTTTGAAGCGCACCATACCCTCAAAGTGGGCAGCGATAACATTGCAGACGCCGTCTTCGAGTTGGAGTCGTCCGGCGATGCAGAGGAAGGAGTTGCGCATGATCACCTGGCGGTATTTTTCAAATACTTGCGGTTTGATGATCACATTAACCAGACCGGACTCATCTTCCAACGTCAGGAATACGAAGCCTTTCGCCGTCTCCGGGCGCTGCCTGCAGATCACGGCGCCAGCAACTTTGACCTGCTCGCCATCAGTAGCGTTTGATTCCAGTGTCTTACACGAATAGATATTATTTTTGTCAGCCCACTTCCGATAGAACGCCATCGGATGCTGCGATGTCGACAGCCCAGTAATCCGGTAATCATCACCAATTCGCTCAATCTCACTTAACTCTGGAATTGGTATCTTAGGTGGTTCGATATCCTTCGGACAATTCTCGGCGAGCGCATCAAGTAAAGGTGTAGGTCGTCGCTTTCGCAATCGACCTAAGATTTCCCACAAGGCTTCGCGACGTCCTGGATAGAGCGTTTCAAAAGCGCCTGCCTGAGCTAATATCTTCAAGTCTGCAGGAGCAAGGCCACTGCGATAGACAACATCTTCAAGCGAGGTGAAGCATCCGCTTTTATGCCACGCTCTCTCTAAGATCTCTTTTGCTTTTCTACCAAGACCATCGACGAAGCGCAAGCCGATCCGAAGCGCCGGTTGGCTCACGCCTTCGTCTTGCTCCAGCGTGCAATTCCACGAACTCTTCGCTAAATCAATCGGTCTAACAATAATATCGTGTCGTAACGCATCTCGCACAAGCGTACCCGGACTATAGAATCCCATTGGCTGGGCATTTAATATGGCGCAATAGAACTCAGGTGCATAATATTTTTTCAAATGCGCGGAAGCATAGACAAGAAGCGAAAAGGAAGCAGCATGACTTTCTGGAAAACCATAGTTAGCGAAAGCTCTCAATTGATGAATAACAGTCTTGATCGCCTCTTCGGAAAAATTATTCTTCTTCATTCCAGCAGCAAGGTCATCGCATAATAAAGCCATTCTCTCCATTGAACGCTTATGGCTCATCACACGTCGCAATTGATCGGCTTGCGATGGGGTAAAACCGGCTGCCACCACAGCTAGTTTCATCCCCTGCTCCTGGAATAGTGGTACTCCTAACGTGCGTTGAAGAATCGGCTCTAGAGACGGATGCAAATAGTTGACCGGCTCCTCACCACGACGGCGGCGAAGATACGGATGGATGATGTTGCCTTGAATCGGGCCGGGTCTAACAATTGCAATCGATACTATGATGTCGTAAAAACATTTCGGACGCAGCTTCGGCAAAATATTCATCTGCGCTCTCGATTCAACCTGGAATAAACCTATGGTATCGGCAGCCTGGAGCATTTGATAAATAGCCGGATCATGCATATCCAGAGCACCAAGATCGATATCAACACCGCGGAACTCTTTTACTAACTTCAAGCCCTCTTGAATCATCATGAGCATACCGAGACCAAGGAGGTCTATTTTGATCATACCGACCAGATCGATGTCATCCTTATCCCATTGAATGACCGTTCTACCCTGCATCGAAGCATGCTCAATCGGAACAAGCTCCCCTAAAGGTCTACCGGACAGTACAAAGCCGCCAACATGGATAGAACGATGCCTGGGCAGTTGGTGCAAACCTGCCACCACTTTCAGCAACATCTGCACACGCCGATCTTTAATGTCTAAGCCTACTCGTTCTAATCCACCTCCAAGCAGACGCTCGACAGCTCCACGCGCCTCGCTGTGCTCAGACTCAGCCGAAAGACGATCCGCTTGCTCTTGAGAAAATCCGAGTACGCGAGCCGCATCGCGAACAGCAGATTTGCCGCGATAGGTAATAATCTCGCAAACCATGGCGGCATGCTCTCGTCCGTACCTCTCGTAGACGTATTGCAAGACGATCTCTCTTTCCTGGTGCGCTATGTCCAGGTCTATATCAGGCGGCTCATTGCGCCCTTCCGAGAGGAAGCGTTCGAACAATAGGTCCATGCCAATCGGATCTACAGCAGTTATCATCAAGCAATAACAAACAGCAGAGTTAGCCGCCGATCCTCGTCCTTGTACAGCGATGCCCTTCGATCTGGCAAACCGAACAATGTCCCACATAATGAGGAAATAAGGTCCAAGCTCCAGACCAACGATCATGTTGAGTTCATGATCGAGCTGTTTAATATGCTTCTCCGACAAATTGGGATAGCGCAGCTGAGCGCCCTCCCATACAAGCCGCTCCAGAAGAGCATTATGATTGATATCTTCCGGTATGCCAGCGGCACTAGCTATATCCGGCGGCAGCTGAAAATTAGGCAATGGTGCCCGCAACGAGCCCAGCCGGAACTCACATCGCTCCGCTACTACCAGAGTATTTTTTACGCCCTCGAGATTATGACGCCACAAATGTGCCATCTCATCCGGTGACTTCATATACCAACTACCATTAGGCCGCAAGCGCCTCCCCGCCTCAGCCAACGTGACTTCATGCCGCAAACAGGTCAATACATCATGGACGATTCGCTTCTCAGGCACTGAATAATGAACATTGTTAGTCACCACCCACGGTATTTGATGTTTTGCAGATAAAGCAAGCAAATGCTTCCCGATGACTTGCTCTTGAGTTAAATAGTGATTCCATAATTCAAGATAAAATCGATCCTCAAACACCTCCTTGAATTGTCGTGCGCAATCAGCCGCCCTTTCTATGTCACCCCGAGCGATAGCAGAAGGCACCCGCCCATGTGGACAGCCAGAAAGCGCAATGAGCCCATTATTGTGTTGCCACAGATCGCTCGAAGCAACCCGCGGAGAACCTCGAGTACAGCTATCCCGAGACTTCGTGATCAGACGGCAAATATTCTTGTAGCCCTCCTCGTTTGCCGCTAGAAGCGTAATATGCGAGTTGTCATCAAGCGTAAGTTCTGCACCTATAATTGCCTCCACTTCCATCTCTCTCGCCGCAACAGCGAAGCGAACGACTCCTCCCATGTCGTCATGATCGGTTATTGCTAAAGCTGACAACTCCAGGCTTTTCGCTCTGGCGACAAGCTCCTCCGGATTGCTCGCGCCATCAAGAAGTGAGAACGATGAATGACAATGCAGCTCGGCGTAGTTGTGTCGCAAAATAGCTGGTCAATGTGAGGTCAAAGGTAGCAGGTACAAAACATCAGTCGAAATAAGAATCGAACAAGAGCCGAAACGTCCGCCAAAACGGCAGGTCGAAACCAGGTCAAAACGACCGTCTAAACGGCAGGCGAAACAATAGGTCTGGTCTCATCAGTCAAAAATCAGTTTCGATGATTGGTTAGACAATCGTCGAACAACAATCGTCGAACCAATCGTTGAAACGACAGGTCGAATGCTCGGTCCACATCAGTCAAACACATCAGTCGAACCAAAAGTCAAACGACCGTCTAAAACAACGGATGGAAAGACAGAATACACGCACTTAGGATTACGACCAATCAGAGAACCAGCATTACACTATCTCTCCAGCGATCGCCCCTGCTGTTATTGATTTAATAAAAGCATTGTACCATACAAACATATGGAACACCAGACATTAATCGCTTTACTTTATTATGATGATGTTCATCACGAGGACCGCACATGACCAGTCCATACGAAGCGGACATAGAATTCATACCCGGCGATACGGCGCCTCCGTTTTCCTTACAAGCTTACCCATCTGGCACGGTCAGCTTGTCGGATTTCCTCGGGAAGAAAAACCTTATTCTCGCGTTTTATCCAATGGACGACACTCCAGGCTGCACAAAAGAGATGTGCACATTCTCTGAACAGCGTGATGAATTCGCCCAATACAACTGCGTTGTCCTGGGCATCTCCTGCGATGATCTAGAAAGTCACGGAATTTTTGCACTGAAGCACGGGCTAAGGCACCAACTTCTTGCTGACACAACATGCGCAGTGGGAAGGGCTTATGGTGCGGTAAAAGGAGACAGATTCGTGTCAGAACGCGTGCTTTTCCTGATCGACAAAAATGGTTTAATCCGAGATGTAAAACACGGCATGCCAGATTTCGAAGAACTGCTCATGCTTGCAAAGGGACTACACGAACTGCAAACAGAAGAGGCTTGAATCAAGTCGATCAGTCGAAGCATGATCGAAACGAACCTCGAAACCACCGAATCGGAAGTTAGTCATGCCTACCACCAAACAAGAGATCTACGTGAGCACGGACGTCGAAGCTGATGGTCCGATACCAGGTATCAACTCAATGCTGAGTTTTGGAAGTGCAGCCTATCTCGAGGACAAGACGCTAATCTCCACATTCACAGCGAATCTGGAGCTGCTTGATGGAGCGAGTCCTGATCCGAAGACAATGGAGTGGTGGCAGACACAACCCGAAGCATGGCGCGCTTGCCGAGAGAATCTCATCTCTCCAGACGAGGCGATGAAAGACTATCTTGCCTGGCTCGAAGCTTTGCCAGGATTACCTGTCTTCGTAGGCTATCCGGTCGCGTTTGATTTCATGTTTGTTTATTGGTACTTGATTCGGTTCGCGGGAAGAAGCCCGTTTTCCCATTCAGCGCTCGACATGAAAACATACGCAATGGCACTTCTCGATACACCATACCGACAGTCCGTTAAGAGGAACATGCCGAAAGATTGGTTCGACGATCTTCCGCATACACATCTAGCGCTTGATGATGCCATCGAACAAGGAGCGCTGTTCTGCAATATGCTCAAATGGCACCAGTCGAAGAAGCGCTGACCGGCTTTCAGAGACCATCCTGATGATTGGTTATACCCAGCTCCATTGCATGCGCGGCGGAACACGCACTTCCAGGTCTTCCAGAGCCTGATCCAAACTGACCTTTTTCGCGGCGCAGTGACTGAGCAGTTTTATCGCAATCGGTCTTGGTACATAGCCGAAGCGCAACAGTGTTTGAACCCGAAGCGTGACGTACAACAACTCTTCCGTCAACAGCTTCGAATCAAGAAGCAATTTTCCAATCTTGACGGAAGCGTCTGCGGCCATTGCCTTTTCAAGCTCTTCTCGCTGACAAATTCCAGCCTCGACGATCAGATCGCCAACACGGCTATTGGTGTCAGGCTTGTGTAGAAGCTGATACTCAACGATAGTGGCATACACATCGCTGCCTTCCTTAATCACTTTGCGCAGCGCTTCTGCAGCTTGATATGGGCGAAGTGTACCTTT
>JAIERK010000148.1 GCA_019746975.1 Candidatus Obscuribacterales bacterium | reverse complement strand
ACAGTGTAAAACCGATCTCAATCATTCTGTTGAGTTTTTTCGCCTACTTCCTCGTTGCCACCAGAACATTGCAGTTTCCCTTTAGTATCGATGACAGCTACATCGATTATCGCTATGTGCTCAATACGCTGAGTGGAAAGTTTTTGGAATATAACCCAGGCGAGAAGCTGATTGGGTTTACATCCTATGTGCATATATGTGTGTTGCTGGTGCTCTCATCCGTGTTTCACGGATATGATATCTCGAGACTTTCTCAACTATTCAATTGTTTTACACAGTTGGTAGCTTTTTTCGTTGCCTTCCCTGTTCTGAAGAAGACTTTCGAGAATGAGCATCTGGCCTTATTTGGCACGATCCTGCTGAGCTCGTCTGCTGATATCAACTCGCAGGGGCTGCTCGGCAAGGAGTCTTCGATTATTCTGCTGCTCTTGCTGTTGCTGCTTTACGCTACGCGTACGCAGGCACCGCGGCTCTCAGCCTGGTGTGCGGCGCTGCTATACCTGACGAGACCGGAAGGCGTTGTCGCGCTTTTCATAGTCTTTTTGCACAGTATTAAAAAGGGCAACCTCGTAAAAACTTGGTTGGGACCGGCGATAGTACTACTTGTCTGGCATGCTTTCCTTTATTTCTACTTTGGTTCGATCATTCCGCATGGTGGTGAAGCGAAGCGGCTAGCTTATGCCGGCTCGCCGCCTTTCGTTTGCCTTTTCAATTTGCTGCTTCACTTTGCCTGGATGGTCAATCCGTTCGGTTGGTCTGCCAACGTTTTCGTAGAAGGAAGCAATCTACAAAAGGTTTTACTGATACTGCAAGGATTCCTCGGAATCTCTCTGATTGCTTACTTTTCGTTGCGCTCCTCTAGAATTGCTCTTCTGTGTCAGATTGCCCTTGCAATGGTGGCATTCTATGCGATCGGTAATATTCATATGTTCGAGTGGTATCTGTGCTGGTATCAGTGCCTACCTATGCTGATCTCGGTTTCGCTTTTGAGTATGCTGCTTCGGGCCCAAAGACTCAAGCGAGTTGTTCCGATGATAGCCGCGCTACTGGTGCTTCACTGTGTTATCAGCCCATGGTTCTGGCCGTTACTCAGAAGGCAGGGATTGTTCCCCGTGGTCTCTGGTATCATATTTGGTGGCAATCAATTCGATCTTCGAATACTTCCTATTAAACGTGCAACGGAATATCTAGTCAGTACGGAAGGAAGCTCTGAAGCGATTGCGTCGCCCGAGATCGGGATGCTCGGCTATTCTTATCCAGGTCCGATCCTCGATACCTGCGGTTTGGTATCTGATGTGCTTCGATTTTACAGAAGAAAAGAACCCGGCGAATATACTGTTCCTGCTGAGTTGATAAGAGAACTCAAACCGAAATATCTGCTGGCATACGACGGATTTATCGCTGGAGCTGTGCTCAAGGACCGGTGGTTTCACCAAGCCTATAAGCTCAAGAAATCCTGGCCATACAAGTTATGGACTTCGAGCGAATTGCTTTTGTATGAGCGGTTGGACCCATGAACGGGCAGACTGGAGGGGTTACTTACCCTTTGCCGGTTGAGTACTCTTCGGCGCTGCTACAGCCTTCTCCTTCTCCTTCTCCTTTTCCTTTTCCTCGGGTATCGAATCGAGTTTTGACTTAGGAATTTTCGCTCCGACGTGCACTAGTCTAACCTCGTATTTTAGGCTCGAGTTTGGCGGAAAGCCTTTCACTAAGGGAGACCCCTTCGGAAAGTTGAGTTCGACCGGCAATGCCACCTGTCGAACACCGCCTTCTTTCATTGTCCGTAGCGCTTCATCGATACCTCTGCCGAGCTGCCCGACACCGGAGATCAAATTGAAAGGTCGCTTACGAACAATCGAGTTGTCGAACTCTTTATTTCCCGGCAAGATCCATCCGATGTAGTGAATCCATGCAACTTGTCCGAGCCTAAGCGCTGGTCCAGCGCCGACTTTTATATCTTTGATTTCGATCCCATTGGGTTGTTTGACTGATCCTTCTCCGAGTAGCGGTTTTTGCTCGGCGGTTTTGCGCGAGACAAATTCCTTCTTCGCTTCTGCCGGATGTGCAAAAACTGAGGCTAGCACGACGCAGAGCGAAATAGAAAAGCGGAGTCTATTTGAAATCATTGATTGCCTTCAGATGCAAGTTTTCGAACTCAATGTACATTATAGCCAGCTTTTCAATGCTACTATCTTGCCTGGACGGACGTGCCAATTGTCATGAATTGCTTGTCCTCGGGCGATAGACCAGCGCGCCCTTGGTGCCGGGAAAGTTGGTTCGGAGCTAGCGGCATCTACTCTACATTCGACGAGAAAGGAATCCCATAATGATCCGTTTGATGGTTGTAGACGACAACATACCAACCAGGCAGCAAATCATAAAAGAGCTTGGTGCCGGGGATTTGATCGAAGTCATGGCCGAGGCGGGAACAAGCGATGAGGCCTGGCGAATGGCTCAACAGCTCTTGCCGGATTTGATTCTCTTAGATCTGCACTTACCGGGATTGACTAAGACCGAGGATCTACTGCGAAAGCTTTCAGGCTTGCCGAATGTGAAAGTAGTGATTTTTGCAAGTGAAGCACCAGCCTCGGATGTTCTCGATTTGCTTGATGGCGGCGCCGCCGGATATGTATTGAAATCAGATCAGGCTGCACTAATTAGAATGGCTCTGTTGATGGTTTCGCGTGGGTCGACTAACGTTATATCACCGTCGCTTCCGCGGCATTTGACGCGATTGAGTACGGATGAGAGGCTAATATTGCGACATCTAACTCAAAGGGGCAAGCTGCCGAAGGCGGCTGAGCGAATGGGTATACCTCAATCCGAATTGGAGGCGACAGCCCTTCGTCTGGCTGAAAAGCTGGAGCTTGACTCAGTGGATAAATTGATAAAGTGGGCTAAAAAGCACGGGTTTTAGTTAAAACAGATTCGAGCGGCCGGTTTTGGTTGAAACCAACCTGAAGGTGGATTCAAACATCACACTCATCGATCACACTTATGGGGGAAGCCTCTTTGGCATAGCGGTGTCATAGTGGAGATGAAACTTCTCGGTACTCCTCCATTATTTCGCTAACCTCTCAATGCGGTTTCCCTGTGGAAACCGCATTCGAGCTTTCTATGTTTTTTGTAGGCTTTGCCACGTCGAAGGTGGGCGTCAGCATGATAAGCGTAAGAATGAAGGATCCGAGGATGAGGGTGACTAACTCTCCACCAGAAAACGATCTGCGCACCAGCGTCTCTTCTGGCTCGACGCGCTGCCAATAGTTGTTGAGCCAATGTTGAGCAATGGCTGGTGCGATTGAGACCAACGTGAACATGAGATAGAAGGCGCCGCCTGACTTATGCAGCACCCAGAGCATCGCCATTGAGATTGTCAGCGCAAAGGCCGCATATGACGGGTTCCTTCGAAGCAGCGACTGGTCCACGCCGAGTGCCGCTATATCGCGAAAAAGGAAAGCAAAGAATCCAAGCAGGATTAGCGGGATGAGAGGCATAGTCGCTCTGATTGCGGCTTCCGGCATGAGTGACAGGAAAAGTGGTGCCAGGGCGGTCGGCGCGACCAGGAGGATAGAAGCAAGAAATGGTCTGGCTTTTGTATATTTCGACAACACATCGCAGCGGTCCGCAGTCGGTGCGCCTTCACTCTCCACTTTCAGTGCGTAACCCTTTATATCTCTGACCGTCTTGTAGTACCAATAAACCAGGTACAGGGACAGCGAAAAGACCGACAGAACGATGATGTGCCAGGCCGGCTGGCGCAATGATTTTAGCTTAGGCTCAGCACTGTTGTTGTCTTGCATCTGCGTCGCAGACGAAGGAGTAGAGGAAGTCATGAGGAGGACCTTATGCAATGACTGTAATTCTCACACGTTTATAGAATTTCCTCTCTTTAATCATGATCAATTTGCCAAGATTGATCAATGTCCGACTGAATCCGGTAATCTTTGATTTGCAGCTAATGCCTGAGACTTCCTGCCATCAAGAATAAGCGCAGTGCCTATCTCCAACGATGGAGTGCTCAGAGAGTTTATCCGAACGAAAGTTCGAGGAGCAAAACGGAATGGTAAATTCAGTCGTAATAGTCGGCAGAGCCGGCCGTGATCCCGAGATGCGTTACTTTGAATCGGGTCGTGTCAAGACCACATTTTCGGTGGCGGTCAATAGACCTACCAAAGAGAAAGAGACCGATTGGTTCGATGTCGAGATTTGGGGACGGCAAGCTGAAGTCGCTGGTGACTACGTGCGTAAAGGTAGCCTCATCGGTGTCGAAGGTCGTCTGGACTTCAACAAGTGGACCGACGATCAGGGTGCAAAACACGTTAAGCCGCTGATCAAAGGCAATAACATTAGATTGTTGGGAAGCAAGCGCGACAATGCCGCGGATGGGTCATTTCCCGAGAATTAACGAATAAAAGTACATGGATGTCCGGTTTATTGATTACCTCATCATAGGCATCTATTTTGCCTTTGTAATCGGTATTGGATATCACTTGAAAAGGCAGATGGTGACCAGCGAGGATTTCTTTCTCGCTGGCCATCGCATTCCTACCTGGGTCACGGGATTGGCATTTCTTTCGGCTAATCTTGGCGCTATCGAGGTCATGGGAATGGCCGCCAGCGCTGCTCAGTACGGCGTAGTCACCGCACACTTCTACTGGGTTGGCGCGATACCGGCTATGGTGTTTCTCTCTCTCTTTATGATGCCGTTTTACTACGGCTCGAAAGTCAGAAGCGTTCCTGAATATTTGAAGAAGCGTTTTAACGAGCCGACTCGCGCGTTCAATGCGTTGTCGTTCGCGATTATGACTATCTTGATGTCGGGGATCAATCTTTATGCGATGGCGAAGGTATTTCAGGTCCTTCTGAAGTGGGATATGAACGTCTCCATCTTCCTTGCGGCCATCGTCGTCTTGCTATACGTCTTTCTGGGCGGGCTCACCTCGTCGATTTATAACGAAGTCATTCAGTTCTTCCTTATCATTTTCGGTCTTCTGCCGTTGACGATTCTTGGATTGCTTCGTCTTGGTGGAACCACCGGAATCTCGGAAGGCATCACCAACATGGGGATGTTGCACCTGTGGCAGGATCTGGGAACTGATACCAATACGCTAGGTGTAGACTGGATAGGCCTACTTGGCGGTCTCGGCTTTGTTTTGTCGTTTGGATACTGGTGCACCGACTTCCTTGTTATTCAGCGAGCGCTGGCCGCGCAAGATGTGCGAAGCGCTCAACGCACACCGATTATTGCCGCTTTTCCAAAGGTTTTGTTTCCGCTTATCACGGTGGTGCCGGGATTGTTGGCGCTCGTAATCATTCCAGGGCTCGGCGAGGACATTCCATACGACATGGCCATCCCTCTCATGATGGGTGTCATGTATCCGAATGGCATGTTGGGTCTGGGTCTTACGGCGCTGCTCGCGAGCTTTATGTCCGGTATGGCAGGCAATGTCACCGCATTTAATACCGTATGGACTTACGATATTTACCAGAGTTATGTCGCCCCCGGTAAGTCTGACAAACACTATCTTCAGGTAGGCCGTATGGCTACAGCTGGCGGGATTCTTGTGAGCATACTTGCCGCATACCTGGTCATGAACTTTCCGACGATCATGGACTATATGCAGCTCATCTTCTCATTCTTCAACGCGCCGTTGTTCGCGACGTTCGCGTTGGGCATGTTCTGGGTTCGGACCACACCCACAGGGGCTTTCATCGGATTGGTCGCCGGTACACTTGCTGCTGTCGGTCACTTCTTCATGAGCGAAGCGGCAAAAATTGCACCAGACCTATTGCCGGGATACCTCGCTCCAATGGGTCCTGTGTTGGAGGCCTGCAAGCCGTTTTTGACCTATAAAACGGTGATGGCAGGCAATTTCTGGCGGGCAATCTATGGTTGGTCAGTCTGCTTCATCATTACAATAGTGGTATCACTTTTCACGAAGCAGAAGCGCAGAAGGGATCTCGTCGGCCTCGTCTGGGGTCTGTCGAAGAAGCCGGTTTCGCCTCTCGTGAAAGAGCGATGGTACGTCAACCCCATCCATCTCTCGATAATCCTCCTGGTGGTGACCCTCGTTCTGAACATTATCTTCTGGTGAAACTATGCTTGATGTCAGAAAACCGCTAGGACTCTTATTCATGATTCTGGGGGGAATTCTATTTATTTATGGCTTGTTTTTCTCTCCCGGCGTGGAATTTCATACACCGGGAACAGGCTTTCTTCTTAAGCTAAACCAGCCGGTTGGCGCCTTCATGTTCGTCTTCGGGCTGATTATGTGGCAACTTGCTCGTTATGTAGAACTTAATACGCTTGAGCGTGAACTGAAAAATCGCGAAAAGGAGCTAGCTGATGACGACAAGATCCGTGCACTGGAATTGCCGACGGAAGAAGAGTCCGCAGGCAGTCATCCCCGTGTGTCGGGCGGCGCAGCACAGGCGGCTGACGAGCAGTCTGAGGTTGATTTGAAGTCGTTCGGGGTCCGGTCGGATGATGGAAGCGCCCAGGTGGTAACACAGTCAAGCCACTCCGACGGCAAATCGCCGAATTTGGACGCGGAGTCAACCAAGTCTGGAGAATCGCCAAAGTTGGAAGACGAGAAATCTGTTTCGGGATCTGATTCGTCAAGTGACGAGGCGGTCGGCGACAACAACGACGTTGGTTCTGGCAAGCGAGTGTAGGAATGTCGCCGGGTCGTATTCTCTTTGCGTTGTTTGCTCTGGGCCTCGCAATAGTCTTTGGCGCCTCGATGGTCGACAATTTGCGAGACGATAATATTTTCAAACTGACCGAAGTTCTTGGGATCGTAATTCTGGCATTTGTTTTCTTCGGCGGCTTTGCCGTCGTGTTTCTGTTTGGCTCATCCGATGCCATCTGTGCCGTGATGGAGCGCAGAGGCGATCAGCTGCGCTGGAAGGGCGATCTGCGCGGGGCTCGAGTCTGGTACGACCGTTGTCTCTGGCTGCAAGACCACCTTCTCAATAATACCTGGCGTCGGGCCCAGATCGCTGGAAAACATGTTGCAACCACGCAGCGCCCTGATGATGAGAATGGCGAGATTGAGGACCCATTGCAGTCCGCCAACTCTGTGGATGAAGGTGCTTTCGCGGAGCCGAAGAAATTTGTGATACCACCAGCAGTGTCTGGTAGTCTGTTATACAAATACGTTTTCGCTATCCTCTTCAGTCTGGTATCAGCGGTCCACGCTCTCGACGGCAGTCCCACATCGGCTGTGGTCATTCTCTTCGTTGGTGCGATTTTGAATGCCTATTGGCTCAATACGATGAAAGACCCTTAGTGAACGATCGGTGTCCGGCTATGATTGCCCCGCACCATATAAGATACCAACAACAAAGAATGCCACCACGAGGACCACGCCAAGATAAGAGAGCGCCGGTGCTGCTGGTATCCTGCTCAACAGTGTCTGCAGTGACCTTCCCCAGACCCAGCGAATGATTGGACCGGATTTCCCAGCCAAATACCAGGCTCCAATGATCATTACTGGAAACCAGAAAACGCGCAAGAAAAGCGGTATGAGCCCGTAGACGAACGACGTCATTAAAACCAGGGAGCCGATCACCACCACTTGCGTGAGGCGCGTTTCTAACTGTTGCTGCGCTTCCGGTCCTAGTGCGTCAAAATGAGTCTTTAGAATTGCCGCATAATTTTCGAAGACTGGCGGCCTGGGTCGCTTTACCAGCTTCATTGTTTGGCACCCGTGAGAGCCATTCTCGATATTGATCTTACGGGTTGTATCATCGGCATCAGTCCGAGAGCTGCTTTCCTGACTATAGCTTCTTTCAGACCGCCCTGCTTGGCAAGTTAAAACAGATAACTACTTCAGGGCGAGCAGGTTGTTTTGAATACACTTAATTGTCTCGTCGATCGCTTCCAAAGGTTGGCGCTCTCTGGCGAGGAGGGCAAACCCTTTGGTCTCACCGGCATACCGGGGTACGAGATGAAAATGAATGTGTTTCACCTCTTCCGAAATACAGGCGACATAGACAATTTCGGCTTCCATTGCCGATTTGATCGCTTGCGAAAGTAAGGGAATAATCCTGCCGAATCGAGCTGCGTCATCGCCTGCGACATGCGCGAGTTCACTGTAGTGTCGTTTGAAAACAACTTGGACGTGTCCTCTCGATATCGGACTTTCGCAAAGCGTGGCTATGAGGCTGTCGTCTTGCCACACGATCGGGGGCGTTGGACTCTTTTTCGCCAACCAAGTGCAGAATGGACAATCTTCTTGAAACCCTTGTCGGTCAATGCTATTGGACATCTTGACAATTCCTCGGTTGTTTACCACCTTGAACTCATGGGCATTTAGATGATGAAGTATATACAATGAAATTACATTTCCTCGGTGTTGTCAGAGAGAACGCAAAATGACTTATCAACCTTCCAATACCGGGACAGGCAAGAATCGCCCCCACCCAATGCTGGGTGCGCAGCTCGGTCAATACAAGATTCTCGATGTGGTTGGCGGCGGTGGTATGGGTATTGTCTTCCGCGCGCGGCAGGAGATGGTCGATCGCGATGTAGCTCTCAAGCTACTGCCTCCGGATTTGGCTCAGGACGACGTCAACAAAAAGCGGCTGGAGCGAGAAGCCAAGGCGCTTGCTAAGCTCAATCATCCCAATATAGTTACGACTTTCGAATTCGGTTTGACTCCGTATGGTCAAGCGTATCTCGTGATGGAGCTGGTTGACGGCGAATGTCTCAAAGGTCTCCTCCTGAGAGAAAACCGTCTGGAGCTTGGCCGAGCTCTCAAAATGTTTATTCAAATCGCTGATGCCATGCGCTTTGCTCATCAGAACGGTATTGTGCACCGTGATTTGAAACCACACAATGTGATGGTTGCAAGGGTGCCGACTGCCGACTTTATAAAAGTGCTCGATTTTGGTATAGCGAGACTAGCGCAGGATTCGCAGATGTTGACTCGTGCAGGCGAGATCATCGGAAGCCCGCTTTATATGAGTCCTGAGCAGTGTTTGAGCGACCCTGTCGACGAGCGCACTGATGTTTATGCTCTTGGTGTGTTGATGTACCAGTGCTTGACCGGAGTGGTGCCGTTCAAGGGTGAGACGCTCTATGAGACGGTAGAGATGAAGTGCACTCACCCGATTCCGCGATTCACTGATGTGGCACCACATGTCGAAGTACCTAATTTTTTGGAAGAACTGATTCGCCATTGTCTGGCTGTCGAGCCTGAAAAGCGTTTTCAAAGCATGGACGAACTCAAGGACTTGCTCGAATCATTGCCGGTTGCACCAAAGCGTTCGGTCCCCATGGAGGCTACCGCTGTCCTTGGAAATTCAGCTGCCCGCAAAGTTATTCAGGAAGCTTCTTCAACTGGATCAAGACCGAAAACTATCCGCGAGCGCATGAAGGAAAAGCCGGCTGAGGCGCCACCGCAGCCTTCGCAGTCAGCAACTTCAACATTCAGTGGACAGTCCCGCATGTCGACATCCCGATCTTATCGCCCGACCAAGGAAGAGAAGCCGGCAGGGTTTGTTCTTACGCCGACGATGCTCGCTATCGGCGTGCTAGTCATTCTCGTAATGTTGCTCAGTCTTGTTATCGTGGCCCTGGGCTTCTACAACATGGGAGTCAACTCCGGTGTCAACCGACCCGGCACGCATAACTCTGGTGTTCAGCCGACTGTCAGCCAGCCTTCGATTCAGCAGACCGCTCAGCCTCCGCAACCGGTTCAACCGATGCAAGAAGCGCCA
>JAIERK010000115.1 GCA_019746975.1 Candidatus Obscuribacterales bacterium | reverse complement strand
AACGCACTTTTCCCGGCGGGGCTCAGCCGGGCGCAGGCGGCGTGGGTGCTATGCCGAGACGCCCAATGGCTCTCCCTCGTGCGGGGTTTCAGCAGTATTCGCCTGCGGTGCCAGGCTTCAGCACCGGGCTTCCACAGGTAGTCAACGGAGTTCCTCCGAAAGATCCGCTGCCTATGCCTGTGAAACAGGGCAAAAAAGCAAAGACCAACAAATTGAAAACCAACAGCTCGAAAAGCGGCACCAAAACAGCAAGCCAGCAAACTTCTCCTGTGACAGCGGCGAAATCATATTCGCCTTATAAAGGTTACACACCTGGTGTAACTACCGCGCAATCCAACACAGGGGCGAGTGATATGCAGTCGAAGACTCGCGTCAGGGGCAGTGTTTTGCATTGGGCACGCGGTCGGTAATTTGATTATTGTGCGGGTGTGACCGCGTCGGCCTTCACCCAGATTGAATCGATAATCGTGCTGGTAGTGTCATGGAACTTAACCTCGTACCAGCCGTCGCGGTAAGCAAGGATGGAGCCGCGGTGTACTCCGCCAGCATAACTGACCATGACTGAGGTCCCCTCCTTTAACAATTGCGGCGGTATGACCTTGAATTCGAAGAAGGAACCTAAACGCGACACTGGTTCCGCAACTTTAGTTCGAGCTTTTCGGTGTTTCCCATCTAACATACTAATGAGATCTCCAGAATAAGCACCGAAGATAATACCAGCGAAAGAAATGCATAAAAACGCCAGGGAGAAAACAAGAACATCAAACTCCTTAGAGCCTGGCATATTGAAGAATGGAATAATCGGTGAAACAACTGTGATCGGCGCCAAAGTCGAGAACCCGCACGATACCAGGATGATTGAGCCCGCTAGCGATCTTGGCTTCCCGCTGAAAGTCGATAATGCTCTCCGAAGTCAGGCTCTCAAGCATCTTCACAGCCACCTTCTTGCCGAGCAACCTGTCACGGCACAGGTACACTATGCCATTCGCGCCGCGACCTAGCTCTCGAAGCGGCTTGTAGCGGTCCTTTGGAAAGGCGCTGCCAACATTCTTAAGCTCAGGTTCATCAACTACTGGCTCTCGCTGCTCTTTCTGCTCCTTCGGCTCAAAAACCTCCGGCTTTGTCTCAGCCACGGAGGGTTCCTGGCAGCGACAGCGCGCCCCCGCGAAAATCCACTGGGTCAAGCTCCCGCTCTTGGCGGACACAGGCATGACCGGGCGCCCACAGTCCAGACACATCGGAAAGCGCGAACTACTTGACGGGCTCGGCTCGACGGAACTCTGACAATCGCAACTATTAATCCACTGCGTTATAGTGCCCGCAAAGGATATGCGTTTTTTCTTTCCACATTTCGGACAGGTTGTTACCATCCCGCGCGACCCACCCTGGACTGTTGTCAGGCACCCTTGCTTCTACTTTATGCCCAATAAATGCCCACCCATGAGTGCTTGGCAGCCATCAAAGCCATGTCGAAACACCCCGTTGCAAAAGCAAGCAGATTCCCAACCCTGTGGTAAGATTCTAAATACGCCGGTTTCCAACCCCGGTAATATCTGCCCGTAGCCCAGTTGGATAGAGCGCATGGCTACGAACCATGAGGTCGTAAGTTCGAGTCTTACCGGGCAGGCTAGTTTTGAAATATCGAGCCAAGTTCAAGTCAGCAGTGAGTCAGCGCCAGAAAAATCTATCGGTTTTGTGTGACTGGTATCACAATTGGTGCTGCTGACATGTCTCACTTGCAATTAGTTCCTGGCGGGCCGCTTATACCAGGACCGCTTCTTCAAGCGCTCGAAGACGAAAGGCTCGTCTTTTTTTGTGGTGCTGGAGTTTCTGTTTACACAGGTATTCCGACATTCAAGGGGCTAACTGCTGCAGTTTATGATCACCTTTATCCAGGCGTGCCGAAAACTAAGCTGCTGAATGATTTATTTGACTCAGCGAAATACGATTATTTCCTTGGTGAACTTGAAAAACGAACTGCCGGCAATCTGGTACGCACGAAAATTCAAGAACTCACGATCCCAGAATTTTGCCCGACAAAACTATCGTTTCACCGGGCGCTGCTCCAATTGGCGCGACTATCATCGGGCGGTCTTCGAATGGTCACAACGAACTTCGACCGGCGATTTCTGGAAGCTGGGGTGGAGCAGAGGTACATCGATCTGGCACCGAAACTTCCTGTGCCGAGACCATCGAAATGGAACAGTCTAGTTTTCCTTCATGGTCTTGTCGACAGGGAAACGAATCCGGAAGGACGCGACTTGGTAGTTGCTACCGCGGATTACGGTCGTGCGTACCTTACGGATAGTTGGGCGAGTCGTTTCCTCGTAGACCTGTATCGAGAGTTCACAGTTGTAATGATTGGCTATAGTGCCAGTGATCCAACTGTTAGTTACTTAGTTAATGCCTTGTCGGCCGAGCGCGCTTCTGGATCTCCTGTGCGAGAAGCCTATGCATTCGCCCCTTACCAGCCAGATGATGGCGATGAGTCGCGAAGTAATTGTATTGACGAGTGGGAATCGAAGGGGCTCATTCCGATTCTCTATGATAATCAGGAGCGACACCGCCTACTACAAGAATCGATCGAGAAGTGGGCGGAAATGCATGAGAGTGGATTCAATTCTCGAAGGAGCATCATTGCAAGAGCGTCTCTAGAGAAACCTTCGGATGATTCCTTTGCCGGCCAAGTTTGCTGGGCTCTCTCGAACGAAAACGCTCGAATTGCTTATGAGTTTGGCATCCAATCACCACTACCGTCAATTGAGTGGTTTTTCGATGTGTTGGATAAGCCAAGAAATCTGCTCATCGCCGGTCAGCATTATGAGGGTCTGCGCCTTAGCTCCCTCGGAGTCTTTCGAGACTCTAATGGACACACTGTCGGGATAATGAATACCAGTCTGATAGAGAGCTCAAGAGCAACGCCGTCATCAGTATCCCTGCATCCAATATCGCTTCAGCTGTCTAAGTTCCTATGTAGGCACATTACTGATCCTCGGCTCCTGGAGTGGGTTTTGGATAGGGGAGACCGGCTACACCCGGATTTTTTGCTAGCAGTTCAAGAACGCTTAAGAGAGCTACCAATCTTCCCGACAGATGGATTGCGTAAAGCATGGCAATTGCTTGGCAGCTCTTTCCTTCATAGCCAGAGGATTGCCACTCCGGAATTTTCCCTTACAGATAAGAAAATATGCGAAGATCAGCTAATAGAAGCAAGTTTGCTGAGTGATTTGACACCAATACTGGTGCTGAAAAAAACATCGGCCGTTTATCGGGAACTCGAATCGACAGACCAGCTCAGGGACTATATCATCGGATCGATCGAGCTGCGATGTAGCGATCAGGCTTCGAGGTTGTACGAAGAACTCAAAAACAGACATGACCTGCTTGCGAATCTTGCGGACGGTCTTACAACTCGGTTGCATGATGCTATCAGTCTACTCAAACTGGTAGGTCTGGCGTCTTCTGCTTATGATTTGTTCGGAATCCACTTAAGCGAATCTGACCAGCACATGAGTAGACGAGCATATCGCTGGTACGCGCTTGTTTACTTGGTCTTAGGCTCTTTCCAATCACTATATAAGCGATCTCCAGAACAGGCTCGGACCTTGGTCGGTCGTTGGATGGGAATCGACTTTCCACTATTTGCGAGACTCTCACTGCATGTCATGTGCGAGTTCGATGAATTGGACGCTGAAGATGGTGTTCGCGTGCTGCTTCGCGATCGAGGAAACATCTTATGGTTGCCAGCTGTGAGAGAGGAATGCCTGCTGTTTTTGAGTCGTAGAGGCAAGGCGTACGCACGGGAACTCGAGGATGCAATTCTCTCTGGACCAACTGCACAGCAACTCGGACTTGAGAGCGAAAATGCAATTGATGATTTCTTCGACGGTGAGCGCCAGATACGGCTCGAAGCTCTTGAATCCTCTGGCGCCGACCTATCCCCCAAAAGTATTGATCTGCTCAAGTCCTTTTGCAGATCTACCGAATCAAGCGAGGCTTGGGACAATACTCTGAACGCAGGTATTCCTTCTGAGATCTTGTCTAACGCAAGCATTGAGGAACTTACGGCTTTGATTTCGAATGCAGCGCCAAATCAAAAAAGGCAATATGTGAGCTATATGGCCACCACTAGTCCCAACACCGTTCAGGAAGTCTTAAAGACGGCGTCCTTTAAGCAGGATCCACACGTCTTGCAAGGCGTTCTTGAAGGAAGCATTGGGTACGGTACCCCTGATCGGATGAAAGACGTCTGGCGTCTTTTTTCAAAATACCTACAGGCGAACCTTCCAGAAACATTAGATAAAACATTGATTTGGCTGTGTTCTCGTTGGCTCCGTGACGTCGCTGCTCATGTACCCAAATCAGGATTACAGCGCTTTCGAGCTTTGTGTTCACGTTGCATTGACAGTCTTCCGCCAAACATGGGACCTCGGATCGTGAGCACTACAGAACCAATCACACAGGCAATCAATCATCCTGCTGGATACCTATGCGAAGCTTTGTACACGCAAATCAGGAAGAGGACTCCGTCTTCGAATAGCCGTAACGTTGGGATTGAAGTCAGTCTCGCGGAATTATTGAACGACCTGCTAAAGAGAACTGATTCAAGTGGAATGTTCGCAGGTATACTCGCGTTTTCGTACATCTCAGTCTTTTTTTGGATTGACTCAAAGTGGACTGAACAACAATTGATAAGCAAGCTCGATTGGGACAATAATCTTGATGAAACCGCAACGTTGTTTTGTGGGTGGTTATGGACTCGTAATTTGTATCCAGATCTTGCGATTGCATTGAAGTCTAATTTGATTGAGGCCTGGAAGAGGATTGCATTTTTCAAGGAGCACTTCGACGAAGACTATGTCCGAAACTTATGCACGGTATCTGTAAAAATTTTCTGTCACGCCCCAGCGCTGTTCTCGGTCGACGAGAAAGCGATGTTTAGCAAACAGTTAGATGAGTCTGGACTGGTCAGTGTTTGCCAGCTTTTCGAATCACTACAAACCGGTAGTAAAGATAAGAGCAAGAATTGGCTAGACATAGTAAAACCTGTGTATAAAAGCATCTGGCCCAATAGCCTCGACCGTCAGACCACTAAAACTTCTAACTCTCTGATCTGCGTTGTACTCAAAACGGATAGAGCGTTTCCGGACGCCGTTCAATCAGTCGCAAGTCACCTTGTACGTAATACTGATGTTGGAGCCATTCTTCAAGAAATCAGGCAATCACGCCTGCCTGAAGAGCATCCCGAAACGCTATGTCACTTACTTAGTTTAACCGTGAAGGATGGAGGAATGCCGTATTTCTATCGAGATCTAGTTGAAATCCTCAAACGCGTCGAGTCCGCATGGACGAATGCTTTAAGCGATGATGATTTCAAATCACTGCGAGAAGTTGCGAACCGTAACTGTACAATTTTGAGCCCTTAACACGTTAGCCAAACGGACCTGGACCATCGCTGGTAGGTCAATGCAGCCGCGACCAGACCAGCGCTCGGAGGAATGGATGCCAGTAAGCAGGTAATCTTGAGTGCTAGGTCCGTGGTCACGCGCTTCCATAGTATCTGTCAACCCATGGAGGCAGCGCCTCACCCGTTGCTTTGGCATTCAACTTTGTTCTTCGTGCGATAACTGCTGCATCCATAGGCCATCCCGTAGGGACGGCGACGCGTTCGCCTGCGATCATGATAAACCCGTCGCTAATCTGGGATTCTCTCTCAGGCGCTTGCGCAGCATCTGAGAGGCAGATTCCCAATTGTCGAGCAGATGCAAGGACCAGGCGAGCTGCTCGCTCCCGCATCTTGATACAGGGATGCTCCATCGGGCGACCGAGGTCGTTCATTATCGTACAGCCCTCCGTACTTAGCTTTTCTGTGCAGACCTCGACAATTTCCTGCTGCCCGACCAGGTTTGCAAAGATTGACGCATTCGACATTGTAATCTTTCCAGGATTTCTATCTAATTCTCTGCGCCAGATTTGTATTGCCAACGGACTGAAATAGGACGGTGGCGTCAGGTCGGTTTTACCTTCCACAGGGCTTGTCGGCATGTGCACTACTGGTGGTGCTAGATTTTTCCTGGGTTTTGGTCCTCTTTTGTTGGACATGACTCCTCCTTTTTCACGTGGTGACGATTTCAAGTGTTTCAAAAAGTATTTAATTCGAGTGGAGCGCTCTGCGGGTTCCGAGGGATCGAAAGTCCCAAGGAATTTGACCCCCCTCCCCCTTATCGGTGCGTCTTCGAGCCTGGAATCTGTCTCGTATGACGCGCAGACAAGCCTGCGCACTTTTGATTAAGGACTGCCTCCCCAGCGTTTAGGAACTCTTCTTTCTTGATGCAAAATGAGAATCTCGTGAATGCACAGACTGCTTGATCGATCGAGTTAGCTGTCAGGATGCGACCAAGCCAATAGCGGATGCCAATTGGGAAGTGCGTATATTCATCTGGAACTAATTTGAAATACTCAGGAGAAGGCTCATAAACTGATCCAGAAGTCTCTTGCTCACCTTCCTCAGTTCTGGGCAAAACGGGCACTCCCGCTACCGGCAAAACCGGCAAATTAGCGACCCTGGATATGCTTGAAATATATTTGTCGGTTTTGCCGGTACCCCGATCGTGAGTCTGTGCCTCGACAAGATCTGATTGGGCGGTTGTCAGATCACGGTTTTTGATTCGCGTTAACCACTTACTCATAACTTCTTCTCCACGCTCGGATTGATCTCGTAGTGCAAGCTATGTGGTCTACCGGGTCCACCAGTAGGAGGCATCTCCACCGGTCGAATCCATCCAAGATCGACGAGAATTTCGCAAGCGCCTTCGATGACATCGGCTTCGTCTAGATATTGCCAACCCTTCTTTTTGATTGCTCTGGCATTGAATGGGCTGGCCAATCCACCCTCTTTGATCTTCGTAGATAAATGTGCCGCCGCTCTTTGCTCAAGGCTTGCAAGCATCCCGTATATTCGCCGTGCATGGCTCTCCAGATAGTCACACCAGGCGGCTGCCATTTCCGCACTTCCTTTCGAGACTGGTCCGAGTGGTCCGAGAGACGAGGCGGCAAATTCGACTAGATGAAAGAGCAGTGCGAGACTAGGCATCAAGCTTCGGTACTTAGAAAGATGCTCGACCATGATTGGCTCTTCATCGGGCTTTCGAAGCTTCGCTGTTTCAAGATCTATTTGCCATTCATTGAAAACACTCTGCGCATCCGAGCTAAAACGAACATAGGGTATGGGCCCAAAATCAGTGAGAGCGCCAACATTCGCGAAATCGGTATCAGCAAGAACCGACATAATTCCTGACATCGCTTGATCGGCTTCCAGATTTGGGGCTCGATCAACAAACGTCCAGTCGCATTCATCGGGGTAAACGAAAAGTTGAAGCCGCTGAGCAAGGCCGTCATTGCTGCCTTTCATAGCTTTGTATAGGTACGGCATTAGCTTCGCTGGCTGAATCCCGCCGAGTAGCGAGATGCACATGTTTTTGACCTGGGTGGTGCCACGTCCGATTCGGTCGGTCATGAAGGAACCCACGCCATTAAAACTCTCAAGATAGAACGCTCGGTCCTCCGCCCGATCTTCTTGCTCTAAAAGGCTAAGGAACCCTGTAAGTTCGTCTCGATATAAGAGCAATCCACGAGCATTAGCTTGAAGTAGTTCCCCCATCTTTTCGATGGTGGCATTGTTCGTTCGGAACCTGCGCCAAGAAGGCGCCGAATCTAACTCAAGCGCGAGCATTCTGCGCTTAATCTCTTCAACATCCTCGCCACTTTTTACAGCCTTCTTCAGCTCCTCTCGGTGCGCTTGCTTGATGGCCTCATTCGCTTCTTTCTCGATGGAAAAAATCCTTTCCTTCTGAAAATAGTCTTCTCCGGCTCGGTCCTCAAGCCGCTCAACCAACGAAAGACAAGCCGCCAAACAGGGACTTTTCATCATGCTCGGTCGCGCTACCAGTCCACCCCAGAGATTCGGAACCACGAGCCAGTTGTCGAATTGCTTCGGTCTGATACCGCATCCAGTGCCAACAATTGAGCCCACAATCACCATGAGTGGTATCGCTATGAAATCAATGGGTACCTGCATCCGCCCAGCTATGTCCGTGGCGAACGCTCTCATTACAGGAGGAAGTAATTCGGCAGGGAATGGCTCCACGGGAGACAATCCGAGTTTTACGGGTCTTATGTTCGGCCATGGGACACTGAAACCATCTGCCTCCCTGAGCGAAATTTTCTCTTCGCTGGGGTTAATCAAGACCGGAGGATATGCAACCGGTTTCTCGATCTGATACCCGAAGCTCTCGGCGATGTGAATAATGGATCCGGTACCTACACCAGTGCGATTGAACGTTCTCCATTTTTTCTCGCAGACACCAGCGTGATACTTTGGACTTTTCTGACTCCACCGATCCCAAACCCGGCAATCATGTCCTCCGGCTTTGAGAGCCATTCCGACTTGTATCCACATTTCGTAATCGTCTGCCGGGATATAGTCGAGGGCGCGTGTGATCACCTCGTCATCATTTGCCTTCAGTTCGGGCGGATTCGCAGTCGAAGCGATCGACTCAGCTCGCTTGAAGAATGTCTCGTGAAGCCAATCTAGGCTTGGCTGCAAGTCAGTAATCTCATTGCCAGCGAATAAATCACCAGTGACCGTAAAGTATCTAGGACTGCCGAAGTCGTAGACTTCGATACATTTATTGATCGTTCCTTTGCCCGATCGAAGGGGCTTTCCTTGGCACCAGAGATGGAGCCCCTTTCGTGATGGCGAATACTCAATGTACGCGCCCTCAACAAAATGGTCGACGATTTCCCTGGCCCAAGACTCTAACTGGTTTGCCTCGTCAAAACAGTTGTCGAGGTCAATTCCAACCAGTCCGTCACCTTCCGCGAACACGAATCCAACACCGTCGAATCGATCTACCGCAGCGAAGCATTTTTCAAATGGACTCCACGTCGTACGATCATTTGTTTTTGCGTACAGCAAAGTAACTTCATTACTACTAGGCTGGTAGGGTACCTTGGTTGGCTTCCTACTGCCTCCGCGTTGTTCATTGCGCCAGTTGACCCACTGGTCCCGACTCCGAAGGCGCAGCGGAATTGACTCGGCCGTCACAACGTATTTTTTTTCGACGCTGGACCGTATAGAATTATCGAATGCTGAATTGGCGCCTGCGCAAGTGGGCGCTGTTTCATTTTGCATATAAGTCTCCAAAACTTGTTCTGAGTAGTTCTCATGCGTCTAAATCACCGTTGTCGCTCGTACTGGTGCGAAGATTGGATTCCACCCAGGCATCAATATCTTTGCGTCGGTACCTGACGAATCTGTGCGAGAGTTTAACGAAAACTGGACCACCACCAGTTCTCCGAAGATTTTCCAAGAAGCGTACGGGTGGCTTATCCTTATCGATTACCTCAGCGGCTTGCGTTGTTGTCAGAAGGTCGTTTTCGTTCATTGCGGGCTCCTTGTACAACTATCGAAATCACAGTCAGAAGGCGGTCAGAAGGCGGTCAGAAGGCGCGCGGAATCAGCCGGGTGTCTGGCGTCAAGCCTTTTTGCCTGCCGCGACAGTTTAAATTTGCCGCTTGAATACCCGGTGATTTCGGCTCAAG
>JAIERK010000238.1 GCA_019746975.1 Candidatus Obscuribacterales bacterium | reverse complement strand
AAGGGGACAGTGCATCGGTCAGCTTCCCAATGCGAATTCGGCTGACGGCGATGATTCCATGGCGTCCTTTATTGGAGAAATGGGCGGTGCTCTGATTGAGAGCGGCGATACCACTCACGAAAAGATCGAATTTGTCGTATTCTTCCTTCAGATTTGGCAGCGCTCTTGCGCCCTTCTGTTTTGACAGAACAATTAGCTGGTTAAGATACTCACGTGCGGCCGATCGAAGCTCTGCCACTTTTGAATTTAGTCCGAAGTCCTGATTGATGGCCTGCTCGCTCAGGACCACCAGGCAGCGATGGCAGCGACTGACGAGAAGATAGGCACGCTCTCGTTGTTCGGCGAGGAGAATCTGGGAGTCGACTGCTTGCTCTGACTGCTCGAGTCGGTTTAGCACCACACCGATGAACAACAGCTGGGAGACAAGTAGAACAGAAGTTAGTAAGAATGCCTTTCTATAAACACGCATAAGCTATTGGAGTCAAAACTAGCGCGCGATCATAAGTATAAAGGTTAGATTCCGGATTCAGCTATTTTTCAACAATTGGAGCTTAAATTCAAAGATGTCGGTAACATGTCGGGCATTTGAGCAAACATGAGTTCGAGATCTGAGAAAAACAAGAACGATTCCTTGGATGCAGACGGCGATTCTGCCGAACGGAATGTAAAAACTCAGACCCAGACGGGCTCTTTGTCCGGAAATTCGGCGAAAAGCGATGCTGCGGTCGAGACTTTTGGACGATTGACTATCACCGATTACTCCGAGATTAGCACTGAAAGCGATATCAGTGTTTTATTGAGCGACTTCGCTTCCAAGCTGCCAATGCGCGTTTCCTCGGATAAGAAGGTCACGGACAATGTCAACGTCAACGGCTTAACGACTACTCTCGAAGAAAAAGAAGTAGAAATGCTATTCGACAATCTCGTTAAATCCTGCTTCCAGTCGATCAAAGCGAGGACAACAAATGAATGAGATGCTGTGCATGAAGCTTCACCAGGCGCTCTTCCTCACCCTTGTAATGATTGCGCTCTCCATCCGTATATTGACGATTACGAACGCTTTCGACTTGCTAAATGCCTTCATCATCGACACAATGTCTCTGTTTTGCATCATCTGTGCTTTTACCTTGATGTTCAATCGCAAGTCCAATCTGAAAGACAGAAAGACCTACCGGTCGCGTTATCTTCGAACTCTTCGTCGTCCCACGATCTGAATCGTCAGTTCAATCACGTTGTCTTTTTCTCGATGCAATTTTAGCCGTCTAAGATAGCAATCATCACAGCCATCGTTGTCTCGATGCTTCGTATAAAACTATGGCGTTGGCAATCGCAACGTTGAGCGACTCGCTCGCATCCGACATTGGTATCGACACAATCACGTCCGCCTTCGTCTCAACCGTCTTGTCCAGACCGTTGGCTTCGTTACCCAAAAGCAGCGCCGACGGCTTTGAAAAATCGATATCCTTGAGTTGTTGTTTTCCACCTGCTGAAAATGCAAGAACAGTCAATTCTCGATTCCGGCATTCGACAATGGCATCTTCGATGACGACACCTTCGACGAACGGTAGGGCGAAGAGCGCACCAGCAGCCGACCTGACTACTTTCGGGTTGAATGCATCCACAGAGCCTTTCGTCAGTACCATACCGGTTGCGCCAAGCGCAAGTCCGGTCCTCATCATAGTTCCTAGATTTCCTGGATCCTGAACGCGATCGGCTATCACCACTAGTGGTGTCGCTCCCTGAAAGATAGAATCGAAGGTGCGACGTTTGATTCGCGCAATCGCGACTAACCCTTGCGGGGCTTCAGTAGTAGCCAGATCGAGAAAAAGTTTGTCGTCGACAACCGTCACTTTAGACAGTTGTCGACTCTGAAGGAAATCGTTCTGGAGAAAGCTTTCGCGAACAACGACCGCTTCTATCTCGATTGCGTGCTTAACCGCCTCATCGAATAGCTTTTCGCCTTCGATCAGGAACGCACCATCTTTTTCTCTGCCAGAGCGGCTTTGGAGTTGGCGGACTCTTTTTAACAAAGAGTTCGATGCGCTCGATACAGAGTTGATTTCCATGCGCTGTGGTCACCAGGATTGGGTGACGAACTATTTGACCTTTTCTTTCGCAATGTCGACCAACTTGGCGAATGCTGCTTTGTCATTCACTGCCAGCTCGGCGAGGAGCTTGCGATTGACTTCTACGTTGGCCTTTGCGAGTCCGTTGATCAGTCTGTTGTAAGGAAGACCGTGACTGCGGCAGGCGGCGTTGATGCGGGTGATCCAGAGGCGTCGGAAAACGCGCTTGCGTTTTCTGCGGTCACGATAGGCGTTACGCCACGCCTTCATGAGGGTCTGGTTAGCTGCGATGAATAGTTTTGAATTCGAGCCGCGGAAGCCCTTTGCATACTTGAGTATTTTCTTGTGCCGATTCTTCAGCACATTTCCGCGTTTTACCTTTGCCATTTCAATCTCCTACTTGATTGATTGTTGGTTGCTAAATGTTTTGACGCGCCTGCCATCGGGGAGGAGATTCCCTTAGACTGAGCGCGATTAACCCTCGAAAGTTATCTGAGATACTTTCGATAGGGAAAGTTTGCCAAGACGTGTTTTCTGACGTCTTTGCTCACAGGTGCCCAACCACGCAACGTCCGTTTGACGGTTGCTGACATCCATTCGTTGATGTGGCGGGTGCCGGATTGTTTGCGGAGAATCTTGCCTGTGCCGGTGATTTTGAACCGACGGGCAGCCGCTTTATTGGTCTTCATTTTAGGCATGGATAAATTACCAGAGTTATAGAGCCCGATTGCTCAGGCAAAACTACAGTGAAAGACGCCTATCTCTTTGGAGAAATCGGCGAAAGAATCATTATAATGCTTCGCCCCTCTACCTTGGCCTCTTTATCGATAGCTCCGAGATCTTTAAGCTCTTCTGCGAAGCGGTTAACAAGCACCATTGCCATGTTGCTATGCTGCATTTCCCGCCCCCTGAGCGGGATTATGACTTTGATCTTGTCGCCATGCGTGAGAAATTCCTGCGCTTTACGGAGCTTAACTTGGTAGTCATGCTCTTCGATTTTGTAACGCATTTTGATCTCTTTGACATCCGCCTGGTGCTGCTTCTTGCGCGTCGCACGAGTCTGTTTGTCTTGTTCAAACTTATATCGACCAAAATCCATGATTTTGGCTACTGGCGGGTTGGCATCAGGTTGTACTAGAAAGAGGTCAAGTCCTGACTCTTTCGCCTGTGTTAGTGCCTGCCTCGTCGGAACAATGCCGACTTGATTTCCTTCTTCGTCGATGAGGCGCACTTCGCGAACTCTGATGCGCTCATTCAATAACGGTAGTTCCTTTCTCGGATCCTGACGTTGGCGGATATCTGGGGTAGGCAATCTAAACACTCTCTCTTTCTTGACGATAAAAAATTTGCCGAAGGTGGGAGTTGAACCCACAAGAGCTTGCGCTCACTACGACCTGAACGTAGCGTGTTTGCCATTTCACCACTTCGGCGCGTATTCCAAATCTTACAACACGCGTTGAGCAACAGTCCACACTTTCGCATTCAATCCAGTGCTTGGTATCTCGGGTCTAACCGGGTACGGTCAGACCCGAGATCTTAGACATCGAATAGCGAAAAGTTTTTCGAGCCATGCTTTAGCCGTCAGCCATGTAGGGCATGAGGGCGATGTCACGAGCGCGCTTGATGGCAACCGTCAAACCACGCTGATGGCGAGCGCAGTTGCCGGAGATGCGGCGGGGCAAGATTTTGCCTCTTTCCGTGATGTATTTTTTCAAGCGACTGGGATCTTTGTAGTCGATGTAGTCAAGCTGGTCTGCACAGAAGTTGCAAGTTTTTCTTCTTCTGGGCGGACCGTCGCCATGCATACGTACCATTTTCTCTATCTCCTCAAATTGAAACTGTTGGTTGCTGTTAACACACCAGACTTATCTTTAGAACGGGATTTCATCGTCGTTGGCAAAGATCATGTCTATGTCTTCGGAACCATTAGAGGCTCCAACTCCGGCTCCTTGAGGAATCTTTTCTTGAGATGCCTGTGTGGAACCTGCTGCGCCCTGAACGTTGGAGAGGTTCTCTACGCTTACTGCGTCGATTTCCGCATCCCTGCGCTTCAGACCGTCGGAGGTGGTGTGTGTGTTGATCTGGAGGCGTCCATCGACGCAGACCAGATCGCCTTTCTTAATTTCTTGAGAGCATCTTTCTGCGAGCTCTCGCCAGGTAACTACCTTGACTGCAGTCGTTTCCTTTTGACCGTCCTGTCTCGGTTGAGACTCGACGGCAATAGCAAACTCGGTGACAGCAACGTTGGTGTTAGGTGTAAAGCGCTTCTCGGGACTCTTAATTACTCGTCCTGATACAACTATTTTGGTTAAACTCATGTTGGACCTACCTTAGCTTTGCGAGCTAGTGGCGAGGGTAACGCTTTAGATTTGAGCCGGCGGAGCAGCTAATAATGCCAGTTTTGGCAGATGCACGATGAGAGAGCGAATAATATCCTCGGAGAGTGACATCATGCGCTTGATTGGTGCGATGGCAGTGGAAGGAGCTTTGAAAACGGTGTGGACGTAGTATCCGTCACGCATCTTTTTAACTTCGTAAGCCAGGCGTTTGCGACCTTTTTTGTCTGTTGACTCAATAGCGCAGCCTTGGTTTTTCATGAATTCCTCGACTAGAGCGACGGCTTTATCGACGCCTTCTTCATCAAGGTTGGGTCGGACAATGTATACAACTTCGTACGTTTCTAACTTGGTTTCGCTCACTTTGGTTCCCCTTTGGTCGTGTGCGTCCAGTCATGGGCAAAGCCTTCTGACAGGCAAGGGATTACGTATGCCGCTGAATCTTAGTTGGCTGCCGGTGTTGAGCCGAGCAGGCAATCGAAATCTTCAGAAGCAAACCGAAATTCTACCATGTGTAAAGCTCCGCAACAGAAGCGTATATGCGTATTCTTCACATAGGCCGTACTATTAGATTCAACTAAAATGCCAGTCAATGGGAATATGACAGCATTTCGACGCAACTCTTGGCGATTGGCGGGAAAAGGCGAAAGATTGAAATCAAAGAAATTATTTAGCAAACTCAAGCAGACTGCTTTTCTTAGCGGTCCGCTGTTCGTCATTCTGGCGCTTTCAACGGTATCGTCTCTGTCAGCCCGCGAGCAGTGGCAGATTGAGCGACCCGATCCGCCGCCGACCGCGCCCATATCGACGGCCCGCTATGGGATGGGACAAAATCAGGCTCAACCGGCTGCCGGGCAGGTGCCAGGGTTGTCGGGCTCGAATTCCTATCAGGTGCCGGGTTTGGCTTCTGGAGGCTGGAGCGGTCAACCAGGCATAGCTCCACGGGGTGCGGTGCCTGGGCTAGCTGCAAATGGCGGGTGGAATGGTCAACCGGGCGGAGTGCCCAGCCTCGGGTCGCAGATACCAGGATTCGACCATTCGTCACAGCTACCCAGCATGGGTCAAACAGCTTACGGCGTGAATACCCCAGGGTCTGTGCCCGGTCTAGCGGGCGGAGCAGGTGCGCTACCCCCACAGGGATACAGCAGTGGTTCTCAAATGCCCGGATTCGCGGGTTATCCTGGTCCGGCACCTGGCCAGACCGGGATTCCCGGTCTGGCTCAAGTCCCTGGGCTTGTATCGTCGGGGGTGACAGGCGCAGTGCCGGGTGTGCCACCACTGCCGGTGCAGTCAGGGCAGGGTGGAGTAATGCCTGATTATCTGAAGGGCATACTGGGCCAACGCTTGAACGCTGGAACGGTCTTGACAGGTGTTGCCGAAGCAGATCTGTCATCGAAGAGCAGCAAACGCGGCGATGTGTTTGCTATCGTGTTACCTCATGGCTTTGGCGATGGCAACGAAATGCTCGTTCCGCCGGGCTCGAGGATTCTTGGTGTGGTCGTAGAGGCATTTGCGGCGAAGACTCAGCGTGTCGGCATGCCTGGACGCCTGTCGATCAGCTTGAAAACATTAGTCTTTCCGGACGGCAGGACTACGAAGATCAATGCCATGATCGACCATAATCCTGCGCACGATCAGGGAAGTGAGCCCAAGACTCGTTTTTCCGGACTTAATGCGGGCGACTACGGCAATGCCTTTAAAGGAATGCTTTACTCCTCGGTCTCAGGTATAAGTTGGGTGCATAACCGACAAGCTCGCGGCAAGGAATTCTTGCTCAAGCCCGGAACTCCGGTCTCAGTGAAGCTCAATACAAGTATCGACATTGCGAAGATGACCAATCCGGCTCAGGCGTTTCAAGGAACACCTGGGTTGGCAGGTGTGCCGACGACTCCGTACCCTGGCACTGCGGTGCCTGGTCTCTCGGGTATTGCGCCGCCAGGCGCGATTCCGGGAATGCCCGGTACACCACAAGGTTATGGTGCCTACGGCGCACCACAGCCGGTGACAGGACAGCCGATGAGCAGCGGGCAGCCATACGGCACACCACAGCCGGTGACTGGGAATGGCTTGCCTTATGGCACGTCTCGACCGGTCAGCCCCGGTACATTCTTTCCCAACGATGTTCAATCTCCGACGCAGTTTCAGCCAGGTGCTCAAGCGCTATCCCAAGATCAGCAGGAAGATCCGAACAGTATCTTCAAGACACCGATTTCATCTCCTGGAATCAACACTCCAGAACCGTTCTAATTCAATCGCATAGAGTCCCAGAGCGAGAATGGTTGGGCAAGTGCACGAAAGATTTTGCCGTTGCGAGAGATTATGCTGCTCTCCCCATCCGATTATCTCGACTACTTCGCCGTCCTTGAGCTCAGGCATTTCTTGAACTCCATCCTAAGTCACCGCACATTTTATCTTAAAAGCGGAATAAAGCTACTCTAATAGAAAACACCCGCTCATCTTGTGGAGGAGCGGGTGCAGGACATCACGTCTCTAGACGGTGTCGATTAGTCGTCTTTCTGTTGTTGGGTCTGAGCGCGGTACTCGGACAGGTGGCGCCATCCCTGGTGCAGGATCAATTGATAAGCATAGATTTGCTCCAGCCAACGGCGATCGCCTTCCGGTAGATCCGGGCGCTCCAGGCGGCGCTTCAGCGAGCCTGTGATCTGGCGTGTCTCTTCGATAGCTTTTCTATAACTTCTGACTTGAGTCTTTAGACCACCGATAACTGGTTGGGTGACACCAACGTTTTGATGATGCGACGCAACTTGACTTTCGCGGTCTCTTCTTAGCGCCATTTGCGATCGGTCTGACCGTTCTGGCCGGTCCGAACGCTCGGGGCGCTCAGCACGGTCCGGACGCTCAGCGCGCTCAGTACGCTCTGGTCGCTCCTGACGTTCTGGACGCTCAGAACGCTCGGAACGTTGCTCTTGCTGTTGACTGGCCATTTTGTTGACCACTTGTTGCGCAAGAGGATGTTGAATAACATTTTTGTGGCGATCTCCACCACGTCTGCGCTCTTTGCGCTTAGCCCGATAGCAGTCGAGGCAATCTCGCAAACGAGGATTCATATGTTCGAACGACTTGCCGCAGGTCTGGCAGGTGAGTGCATGTTTGAGACGTCCGTCAGCGGGTGCGTCCTGGGACTGCGGCTCTTGCGATTCGTCATCTTCCTCTTCTTCCTCTTCGGAAGCTTCCGGTTCGACTTCTTCGACGACAGCCTTTTTAGCTACACGTCTCACTGGTTTGCGTGCTTGTGGAGCTTCTTCCTCTTCCGCCTCTTCGGCAGCCTCTTTTTCAGGCGCAGCCGGAGCTACTTCTTTCTCTTTGGTCTTGCTGGTCAATTTTCTGGCGCGAGGCTTTTCTTTCTCTTTTTCCTTCTCTTTTTCGGCTTTAGCTTCTGCCTTTGCGTCAGCTTTTGAGTCGGACTTCGAACCGCCTTTAGAGCGGTAGTCTTCAAGGAATTCGAGCACCATCGGATTGGTGTAGCCGTCTTCCTTCAGCCTGCGAACCTCTTTGAGTTCGTCCATCGCCACGTCTGGAAGTACCTTGATACCATTTTCGTCCGTCGTTGTTTCGATGTTGAACTCACTGATGTAGCGGCGGATTGTGACGCTCGTTACATTCAGGTCCTTGGCGGCTTGCGCTATCTTTGTACCTGTAACTTTGGTTGTTTTTCGCATGAACTAATCCTGTTCGGTCTATCGTCTAGTTGGGATTTTTCGCAAGAGCAATCTCCGCGAACGTTCGCTTCTCGTCTTTATTCGCTGTCACATCCTGGCCGGCTCGTTTGTGTCATTGAGCAATTTGACTGGTTGCTCGTGCCGTGCGCTTGTGTTGTGGAAGATGGGACTATCGCAAAGCCTGTTGTGGTGCTCTGCAGGCCGAAACTAAAAACGTAAGTCTCCAGGTAAAGTTAACTCATATATGAGAATTACATGCCGCGGCTCTAAGTTAATTTTTTGTCATGCGAACGGCTTTGGGTTCGTAAATGCTGAATCTGACTCGATTGTGTTGACGAACTGCGTTTGGGCGGATTCGTATGCTTTCTTCAAATGTTGTCTGCTGACGTGAGTGTAGAGTTGTGTCGTCACCACACTCGAGTGACCAAGCAATTCTTGAACAGATCTCAGATCGGCTCCGTTCTCCAATAGATGTGTGGCGAAACTATGCCTCAGTGTGTGCGGTGACATCGGCTTGTTGATACTGGCACGGGTAGCCAATCTTTTTATAGTTTGCCAAACGACTAACCGGCACAATCGGGACTTATTGGAATCGAGGAACAACGCTTGTTTGCCTCCGGTCGACGGTAGAGATGGAGCGTTCTCTTTTTTCTTTCTCCCGCGCTTTGGTTTTTTCGGTTTAGCTTCAGGCTCTACTTTATTTCTATCTTGAAGGTATTCTCTGACAGCCTGAACAGCCGCCGTACCGATTGGGACTATTCGTTCTTTTCGCCCTTTTCCGATGCACCTCAAGTAGCCCTGATCGAGATGGATGTCTTCGAGGTTGAGCCCCACTAATTCGGAAACGCGCAGACCGCCACCGTAAAGAAGTTCGACGATCGCTCTTTCTCTGGTGCTTTCAGTGTTGGCAATCAAGGCGGTTATCTCTTGTCCTGTGATGACCGTTGGCAGGCGATGTCCTTTCTGCGGATTGTGCAATGCCTCGCATGGGTCTGTGGTCGTCATCCCGCATTCTTTGAGCCAGCCGAACCAGCCGCGAAGGCTGGCAAGGGTCCGAGCGCACGATGAGGGTGTATTTCCTTTCGAGCGCGAGTACGAAAGAAATCTGGAGACATCCAGTCTTGATGGGACGTCGTCCCTGTTTCTAATCTCGATTGGAAGCCAATTCAAAAAGGCGGTAATATCGCGCTGGTAAGCTGCCACCGTATTTGGTGACAGGGCACGTTCACCTTTCACATAGTCTAAGTATTCTTTTTTGAATTGATCCAGGGCGGTCGTTTTCGCCGTACGTAAATTGTGCTGAAGTTGTCCTCCTGGACCTGGAAGCTTAGTGGACGAGAGCTGTTTGTTCTTCCGACCGTTGTCCGGGGTTGGACTCTCCGAAGCCAGTTGAAAGCCGGCGATCCCGATAGTGTCCGAGTCGGTAGAACTCCTCTTTGAA
>JAIERK010000258.1 GCA_019746975.1 Candidatus Obscuribacterales bacterium | reverse complement strand
CTGGCGAGACACCTGCCGCAGTCAAACCAACCGAACCTGTCGTCAAACCTGGCGAAACCCCTTCCGCAGTCAAGCCCACAGAACCCGTCGTCAAACCTGGCGAAACGCCGACTACAGTAAAGCCAGGCGAAGGCTCAACTTCAGTCAAACCCGCAGCGACAGACGACGCACTCAAAACAACAGTCAATCAACAGCAGGCTCGCCGCATCGAATCGTCCGTCGCTCAGGTCCAAGACGATATCGCAAAAGCCCGTCAGGCTGTTGCTCCGAACAGTCCCGCAGCCAAGGCGCTCGACGATGTAAGCACCGGCATTGGTGGCATTCAAGCCAAAGTCGGTGGCAACGCTTCACTCGAAAAAGATCTCGCGTCGCTTCGTACAGCAGCCAACGACCTCGAGAAAGCAGGTGAATCGAGACTGGCAAACCGAATCAATCAGGCCGCCAATGAGATTGAAAATGCAAAAGCTGTTCGCGGTTTAGACCTCGGACGTGCTCCAGCCAAAACTGTCACCGATCTCACCGAAACCGCAATTCAAAACATCAGACGCGACGTCCACACGCTTCAAGGGTGGGGCTCACCGCTCGCGAAGTCAGAGACCCTGAGGAACTTGCAAGAGAACCTACAATTGCTGCGCTATCTGGCACAAACCGCTCCCCGCCTGCTAGCTCATGTCGAAAAACTGCACCTGATGGTTTCGCGGTTTGAAATGGCCGCACTGGCAAAAGCCGGCAATGCCGTAGAAGCAAATGTCCCCGGATTGTTGAAACTAGCAAAATCAGGAGATCCGCAAGCACTGGACAAACTTTTAGTCAGTGGTTTAAAAAGCGATGGTTGGAAACTTCGAGGTCTGTCAGAACAACCGAAGACCTGGGTTGGGCGGCAGTTGAACAGTCTGGCCAACGGCGGCAGAGTTGTGCTAGGACTGATGCAGAGACCAGAATTTTACAAACTGTCCGCAAGTATGGCTGCCCATGCAAGTCTCACATCTGGCGGGTTAACTGTCCTTTACGCCAACTACAAGTACCACAGCCAACTGCTACTTGCTGCAATTCAGAGACAGCTGGACGAACAATCCACTGAATCCATTGATGTCAACCCACTATCACTTCCTCTCGAAACGGAGCTCAACTCGGATCAAGAAGAGAAAAGGTCTTATCCAGATCTGGACTTCACTCCTTCCGTCGCTGAAATCACTCGTCACGCCTACCTCAATCCAGCCACTATGAGTCTGGCGAAGAGATACTGCCTTCCTGGCACCGAAGATGACAAATGGCTCAATTGGATCGAATCGACTGGCAGAATATATGGCTGGGGTCATGGTGTGGCTGCGCCAAGCACGACAGAGACAATGACACCAGTGATTCAAACCGCTCGGACCATCCGCGTAAAAGGTCCGGATGGCAGTACCGATTCGACTACAAGACCGAAAACAGCGGTTACTACATTCTCGTTCACCAGAGCCATGGAGCTCACCAATCAGGTCAAGCTCCTCACGTCCGGCGGTGACAATAATCGCGGCGCCGCCGGCAAAGTGATAGCCGGTTTGGGTGCGGGACCCGGCTCTGGATCCGGTGCTTCCGTCGCGCCAACCTCGCTCTCCAATAACCTCCGCACCATGGTCGCCTTTAGTTCTTTCCGCCCCGACGGTGCCACTCACGCCACGCAACTCAGCAAAATCGAAGGCACCGAACAAACAGGCATCGATCAGGGTGGCGGAACTCAAGCCAGTGCACAAGGTGCTCAAGTTGTTCAGGGCACATTTAATACCGATCCCTCGAACACAGTCGCGAGCAACACCATGGGCAATACCACAGGTTCATCGAGTTCAAGCTCTGCAAGCAGTAGCGACCCAGGCACAGTGCTGTTCGAAGACGTTGAAAGAGAAGCGGGCTAATGCCTTCTAGGCTCCGGCTTTCTTGAGGACAAGAACAGTGTTGTGTCCGCCGAATCCGAGCGCCTCTACCATCGCGTAGTTGACTTTCATATCTCGGTAGGTGTTAGGAACGCAATCTAGATCGCATTTTGGATCTGGGTTGATGTAGTTGATCGTCGGGTGAACGCGCTGTTCTTGCAACGAGAGCGCAGAAGCGGCTGCCCCTATTGCACCGGCGCCACCTAGCATGTGCCCGACCATCGACTTGGTGCTGCTCACCGCTAGCTTATACGCATGGTCACCGAAGACGTTCTTGATAGCGAGCGTCTCGCGTTCGTCATTTAGGGGGGTCGAGGTGCCATGGACATTGATGTAATCTATGTCGGTAGGCCCTATCTCTGCATCCCGCAAAGCTTCTTTCATCGCGCGAGAGGCACCGTCGCCGGTCGCGTGAGGAGCAACAATATGGCTGGCATCGCAGCTAGCGCCGCCACCAACAATCTCTGCATAGATGTGCGCATTGCGTCGGACCGCATGTTCGAGCTCTTCCAGAATAAGAATGACAGCGCCTTCGCCAAGGACAAAGCCATCTCGGTCGATGTTAAAAGGACGACTGGCGGTTTGCGGGTCGTTGTTGCGCTTAGAAAGTGCCATCATGTTGTTGAACGACGCGACGGTAAAGCTGTTGATACAAGCCTCACAACCGCCGGATATCATGACGTCTGAACGGTTATCGCGGATATACATGAAGGAATCGAACAACGAGTCAAGCCCGCTTGCGCAAGCCGTCGAATCGCTTTTCGCTCTTCCCTTTGCACCATATTCGATGGCGACCTGGCCAGAAGGCGCATTCGGCATTAGCCTGATCACAGTGCGCAATCCGAGTTTTTTCGGACCTTGCTCCATCAAGCGAATATAGTCAGCGGTCGTGGTTATCAAACCGCCAACGCCGGTGCCGATGAATGTCCCGACGCGCTCGGGGTTGGTATCTCTAATCTCGAGCTTCGCATCCTCGAGTGCCAATTTCGAGGCAGCCATCGCGAAGAGGGTGACCCTGTCCATCTCTTTAAGCATGGATCCCCATTTACGACGGTCGGGGTAGAAGTCGGCAATGTTGAAGTCTTTGACTTCCGCCGCGATTTTAACGTCGAGTCCGATGTCGTCCGGGTTGAACTGCGAGATGAAGTCGACACCACTCCGCCCCTCGAGAAGCGCTTTCCAGCAGTCCTCACGCCCGATCCCGACCGGGGTAACCATGCCAATGCCAGTTATGACAACTCTTCTTCGATTCATGGAATGAATTTCGCCTTGCAGTCTAATTGCAGAAAGTCCGGTGCCAACTACGCTGAACTGATATCTCTCAACTCGCCGCCACTCAACCAAGCCATTCTACCGCCCTTAGATAGCGGCACGACCGTATCCAAACAAGAAGGTGATAATTATTTATTGTGCAGGAGTTAAGCTCGGCTGGGTTTTCTATATAGACACGATGCAAAGTTGATATTCGCAAAGCACCAAAAACCCCAGAGTTCAAGACGTTTTCATGCCTCACGCAGAGCTGGCAACACCGTCTATCACTGGCACGCCACCACTCACAGTACCGAACTGACCGTCGTCTTCGAAATCGAAGTCCAAACAATCAAAGTCATCTTCAATTATCAGAACATTCCCCAAGTTGTCAGTACCGACTCCACCGAGTTGACTGACGCCATCCCCATCAACCAACCCGCCCACCGTCGGGTTGCCAAGCAACAACTTTGGTAGTTCAAGTCTCCCCGTGATCGGGTTGGGTACTTGCATTGCCGTCCTGTTGAGCTGCTCTTCTCGGACATTGCGCTTGAAAGCAAGGTCAAGCTGCTTGCCAATATGCTTGTAGTTGGGTTCAAACCTTTCAACAAGTTCCCAGAATCGCTTGTTATGACTGGCTTCAAGAACATGCGCCAACTCATGTATGACGAGGTAGCGACGTCCTCGTTCTGGCACATTTTCTATGGCGTATCTCGAGAAGGTGATGATTCTTGATTTCAAATTGATCTGGGCCAGCCGCGAATACTTGGCTGAACCAATTCGGACTCCTCCAAACGTCACTTTGAAAGTCGACTCATTTATCCGCCCCACGTAGCCATTCATAAAAGACTGATACATTTCGAGCGTCGAGTTGTCGAGACCGGAAGGTCCGTCTCCAGCTGAATTGTGGCGATTTACGGAGTATTTGCTTGTATATTTGTTTGACATGGCAAATTAAGAAAACATTGTAGATTCAACAGTTGGCATAAAGATTCTATATAGAAACCACCTCCAGCGCAGGTAACTGAAAATTGTCTAACGCGGCTACACCAGCAATCCAGAAAGAGTCCCTTGAGAACCTGGTTGTCATTACCGGCGGTGCGCGTTCAGGGAAATCCTCATTTGCTGAGGAACTGGCGCTCCAATCAGGACATCAAGTCTGCTATCTGGCAACGATGCCGAACGTTCCGAATGACGCAGAGCTGGCCCATAAAGTGGTCTTACATCAAGCCAGGCGCCCTACAAGCTGGCAAACCATCGAGAAGGAGCTCGACATACACACCGAGTTCGAAAAACTGCCTGACGGACCGGGGACGTGCCTCATTGACTGTCTCTCCTTATATGTCTCGAACATAATGCTCGAGGGGGAAGATGGTCCCGATGAAATTTTGAAGCGAACCGCAACTAAAGTCACAGAAGCGCTTTCGCAACTGACCGCCGGTATGACGAAACGAAGCGATTGGACCTTCATCGTGGTCACCAACGAGGTGGGATGGTCGGTTGTACCCGACAATAAAATGGCTCGTGCATTTCGAGACTTGCTCGGAGATGCCAATCAATTCATGGCACAGGCAGCCTGGACGGTTTATCTCGCCTGTAGCGGATTGAAAATTAAACTGAAGGAGAATGGCAAGTGCAAGCTAGAATGAGTTAAGGGGCCGAGAACCATCTTATGCAAGACACACAAGAGGCGCCGAATCAGAAAAGTACTAGGGCACCGCTAACGGTGCTGAAGGTGCTGAGGCCGCGGCAGTGGACGAAAAACTTGATTGCATTTGCGCCGCTTCTGTTCGCCGGACGGCTCGAGGATAAAGATGCACTCACAGCGACTGCACTTTGCTGCGTAAGCCTCTGTATGGTGTCAGGATCGATCTACGTGATAAACGACATCAAAGATCGAGAATTGGACGCGAAGCACCCGACTAAGAAGAAACGGCCGATAGCAGCCGGAAAAGTGAGTGTTCCAGTAGCGTCGGCAATCGCCGTTGTATCGTTGCTGGGTGGACTCACCCTGGGCTTCATTATTCGCCCGGTCGTCTGCGGAATTCTGCTCGCCTATGTTTTACTCCAGGTGTTGTACAACTTAGTACTCAAGCGTCATGCCATCCTGGACATAATGAGTATCGCGACCGGTTTTGTCCTGAGAGCTCTCGCCGGCGGCGCGGCTGCTCATGTAGTGCTGTCTGGATGGTTTCTCATCTGTACGTCGCTAGGAGCACTTTTTCTCGCGATAGAGAAGAGGCGACAGGAGCTCATCGTACTTGGTGCAGGCGCTGATTCGGTTCGCAAATCGCTAGATAAGTACTCGCTCGAGCTGATTAATCGAATGGAGTCGCTGATTGTACCCTCAATCGTGACCTCGTACTGCATCTATTGCTTCTTCTCGCCTTCAGGACAGTGGATGCTGATTACAGCACCGTTTGTAGTTTATGGAATCATGCGATATCAGCTATTGTCCACCTTTCGACAGTCGACAGAGACTCCAGAAGAAGTCTTGCTGAAAGACAAAGCGATCCAAGTCTGCATCCTCCTCTGGGTTGTAGTGTCCATAGTCGTGGTTCATGGATACCTACCGAATTTGGTGTCCGAGTTAGTGAGAGTAGTCGATTCACTCAGTATATACCGGCAATAGATAACAAATCTCGCTGAATTCATGGGGGAAGAACGCTTACCGGCGAGAATACTTTTTGCACTCCTTGGAAAAATCATTCACATTCGTCAAGCCTTCGTAAAGCCAACCCAGGCGGAGGTTTCCACTGGTCCCAGAGTCTATTTCGATATCGAAATAGACTCTGAAGAGGAAGTTCAACCCGAACAGTCAGCCCTGAAATTGGCATTTTTTCAAACTACGTCGACCGCTCCCGCGGAATCGTTTCTGCCTTCGTAGACCCATAAAATGTAAAGGTTCCCTGTGTCACGAAATCATGATCGATCACTTCGGTTAGTTACCGATGAGCAGCTGGGCTCTTCTTCTTCACTGGCGCGGGTTTCTTTGCGGCACCGCCTGCAGTAGCAGTCGCCTTCGCCGGAGCACCGGCTGCATTTTTGGCTTGAGCGAGAATAAAGCGTTTCCATGCAGGCGAAGAGAGCACTTCTTCAAGCATCGGATTGCGAATATTCAATCCGCGCGTACCTTCTTTCGAGGCAATTCGCTCGGCGAGTAACATTTTCTCACCCTCAGTCGCATCGTTATAGAGAATACGGAACTTCGCCCAACTGAGTGGAAAGTCGTTCATCGCCTGCCGATCTCTATCGGTAGGTGCTCCAAAGAATCTGTCTTTCACAATAACAGTGTAGAGTTGGCGATTATCCTCCGCATCGACGGTCTTGCCTTTGTGGCTGCGTTCGTAGAGAAAGCAGGCCATGTCTGAATACGCGTTGAGGGCATCTTCAGTGAGCGGCGGAGGACCAGGTTCTGCAATTCGCTTTGGACCGAGAGTCTCAAAAATCATCGTGCGCTCGTCAGCGGAAACCTCATTAGAGTCAGCACGCATACTTAGTAACGCACGAAACAAGAGTCGATAATTAGATCGTTGCTGTTCATCCTGCAGCATTCGGTTAAGCGAGCGCCAGAATTTTTCAATGGAGACGAGTTCGGCTTTCTCCTTTCCGGCCAGCATTTTGTTCAAGACAACAGAAAATCGTTGTTTTTGATTCTCCGACAGTTGTTTCACAAAATCGGGACCTTCAGGCAGTTTAACCCCTGGATTGAGTTGAGCGCACAACCCGAGCAGGCTGAGCCAGTGATTGACGACAGGATTGCCCGGTATCTGCTCTTCGATTTCATTTTCGTTTTCCACAGCGCCAAGAGGCGTGTCTATGCCGGTTACGTCGCCAGGAGAATTCGCTGCAGGCTTCCGCTTGGAGGGAACCTTGGGCTGCGGTGGCAATCCATCGCCACTTAGACTGTGCGGGATTGCTTCCAGCTCTTCGGCGGGCATACCCAAGCCTGAGGGTGACTCTTGCTGCACCGGCTGGGTGCCACGCTCGAACTGATCCTTCTTTTCGTTGGCGAAGCCGTCCTCATAGCCCCAGTCGGCGCCGAGAGCCGGTGCGTTTGCCGAGAAGGTGAAACAGCAGACAAAAAAGGTTTTCGATAGGGTTGAGTTCATGCCAAACTTGGGTTCATCCTTGCAACACAGCCATACCTAAAATGCTACCGCCAATCCTCTCAGGACGCCTGATCACGATTGAAAGAATATCTAATGAAGACCGCATTAACCCCACCAGATGGCGCAATTGAACAGCTGAGCGAACTTTCATTTTTTAAGAACAGGCGTTACCAAAGCGGGTAAAACCGTCTCGGTATGCGTTTTTTGAGGTAGAATGACATCTTGGCAAGCGTATGGTAATATCGGCGAAAAAGCCCATGAGGCTGAGCTTTCCCAGATCGCAACTTGACAATCAAAACCGAGCCGATAAGGCAGTGTATTCCGGAGGCGACCAGAAGTAATGGCTAAAATGAAGCTGAGGTATTTCCCAGACCCTGTTCTGAAGCAGAAGACGAAGAAAATCACGACTTTCGACTCGTCTGTGCGGAAGCTCGCTCAGGATATGCTCGACACCATGTATGACAATGACGGCGTTGGGCTGGCTGCACCGCAGGTCGGCGTGTCAAAACAGATTATGGTGATTGACGTGAATGCCGGCGACGAGGAAGACGATACACGAAAGCCAATTGTATTCATCAATCCGGTGATACTGGAACGCGAAGGCGAAATGGTCGGTCAGGAAGGCTGCCTGAGCTTTCCGGGCGTCTTCTTCGAAGTGAAGCGCGCCCGTCGCATCGTCGTAAGATATCAGAATTTGGCGGGCAAGGAGCTCAAGCTCGAAGCGAGCGACAACCTGCTCTGCCGAGCTATCCAACACGAGATGGACCATCTCACAGGAGATCTATTTATAGACAAGGCTGCCTCACCACTGCAACGCGACCTCGAGATGACCAAGAATGGATTCATGGATGGCGATGTTGAGGAGATGGAAAGTGAACTGAAGGCGTCAGGCGCCACGATCAAGCTGTCTCAACAAGAGCCTGTAATCGGCTAGATAATCGGCTAGACAACGCCAAGAGGCAATCAATGTTCTGGAGCATCAAAGATAATTCCGAAAGTTTAGCCCACTCTATGAAAGGGCTTCATCGCATCATTTTTCGGCGACCGGTTACTGCTCATTTTGATAAATTGCAGGGTGGTTCGCGGAAGATTTCACTACTAATCGACGACCTGGGAAAGCCGATAACCTGCAAAGGTTGTGGTTATGCCGCCGTGCGCTTTCACTATCCAGCAGGATGGGACGTCGAAGTATGCAGCTCTAGTCGTGCGTACGAATTGCTCGACAACGAAAGATTCGAAAGTTGGATGAACAGTCTTGCGAGTGGCCGCGTAAAGACTGAAGCTCGGTAGATAATAATGAGAAGAGGTTATTTGCTATGTTGGTGTCGGCCTGACTATACTTTTCAAATCGATTGAGACAAGCAAGCACTGTGGATCTATTAGATACATCAAGAAAAAACAGTTCGTCACCACTGGCGGTGGAGATTATTTCGTTCGGATTCAAGAACGGAACACCGCCTGCCGCGAACATCGTGCTTGATGTTCGCTTCCTGAAGAATCCCTATTGGGTAGAAGAGCTCAGACCTCTCACCGGGCTCGACGAACCGGTCAAAAAGTATGTTTTGGACCAGGTATTAGCGCAAGATGTGCTCGAGAATCTCACTCGTCTGGTAGAGCATACGGCTCCTGCCATGCTCAAGGCCAAAGCCACCACATTCACCATCGCACTCGGCTGCACCGGGGGACAACATCGTTCACCGGCTATGGTCGAGGCATTGTACGAAAGGGTGAAAAGCAAGTTTTCGAGCTACGATGTAACTAGTAGTCATCGAGAGCTGAACGACATTAGAAAGGACGCGACGTCCGCGTCCCTCACAGCTCAGGGAAGCGCCAGCTGAGGTACGATGAAACGATCTTGCGATCATCAACTAAAGCGCCTCATGCTGCCGGGTTTGAAGCGGTGGATCTGTGTACGCATCCTGGGGGAATCAGTATTCGTTGACGGTGTGCTGGACTGGCTAGGGTACCAGCCGCTCGCGACAGCTATCGGGTGCCTGCTCCATGTTGGTCGGCTT
>JAIERK010000239.1 GCA_019746975.1 Candidatus Obscuribacterales bacterium | reverse complement strand
TTCTGGTACCGCATCCAGTGACCACTTAAAGGTCAAAAGGCTAAAAGATTGGAAAGTTCAAGTGCCCGAACGCACACCGTTATTCCGCAAATGGAATCGATCTTCTCGAAATCAGGGAGACGAAAGGGACAAACAACTTTCTCCTCGGGAAATGGCAATACAATTCTCAGCACCTTCCTCTAGTCTACTTTGATGGCTCGGGACAGAAGACTCAATACTCCTACAATTCCGCTGGTCAATTGTTGACACTCACCGATGCGAACAACAAGGTCACCACATACACATACTCCAATGGATATTTGACCGAGATAAACGGGCCTCTCACCGGAAACAACGACAAGACCACAATCGTTCAGGATGGCTACGGACGGACTTATTCCATCACCGACTCGGAAGGTTATACAGTTGTCTATAATTACGATTTCGCAAATCGCATCACTAAAGTTATTTATCCGGATGGGTCGGCGGAGAGCTTTTTCTACAATCGATTGGATCAAGTCGTTCAGCAAGATCGACTGGGAAGGTTGACTCAATCAACATTCGACTCGATGGGTCAGCTGGTCCAGGTGATCGATCCGCTTAATCGGCTGACACGATACAAGTGGTGCAGCTGCGGCTCTCTGTCGCAACTGGAGGATGGAGTAACTGCACCAGACGATGCGCATGAAGCTGCCCTGGCTACGCAAGCGGGAAACAAAACGACCTGGCACCATGACATTCAAGGACGAACCATAGAGAAGATCTATGCCGACGGATCTTCCGTCGCATACGAGTATGAGCCGTACACGAGCAGACTTAAGTCCCGAGTCGATGCGAGAAACCAAACAACGAATTATTCTTACAATACCGATGATACGCTCGCTCAGATATCTTATCCTGACGCGGTGGTGTCCACATCCACAGTTAATCTCACCTGGGACCCTAACTACAGGCGCGTTAGCACCGTGCAGAATGGTTGGGGAACAGTAACCTACAGTTATAAAAACTACATCACTGATCCGTTCGGCACGCCTACCACTGGTGGTGGCATGCTACAAACTGTCAGTAATAATGTGATTCCAAACTCAACTATCAGCTACACATTTGACGCGCTAGGCCGAACGACAAATCGCCAGATCAACGGGAGCTCCAACTCAATTACATGGGCTTACGATGACATGAGTCGTGTCACCAGCGAGGTAAATGCTCTTGGCACATTCAACTATGCCTATCTCGACCAGTCGGCGTCAGGCGGCGACAAAGGGACAACTCGACTTGCCTCAATCTCTTATCCAAACAGTCAGGTGACAAAATTCAGCTATTTCGGAAATATTCAAGATCAGCGCTTGCAGCAGATCAACAATGGCAATTCAACTGGAGGCCTGCTTTCTCAATTTAATTACGGATACAATCCTGCAGGTGAAATCACGCGTTGGCAGCAAGTGCAGAATGGTACTAGCCTTGGTTACAAGCTTGAATACGATCAGGCGGGACAGCTCATCACAGCGCAAGCGGGCTCCGGATCGTTCGCTTCGCCGCCTGCCACCGACTACCGCTACACATATGATCCAAAGGCTAACAGGACGTCAATTCAAAGCGCGACAATTGAGACTGTCAGAGTTGGAGGCACAAAGACAACCGGCGACACACTGACTGTCACTGTCAAAGACCCGCTGTTGTCTGGCGGGCAAAAATCTATCAACTACACGGTCCAAGCGTCCGACAATCTTCAATCAATTGCTTTGGGACTGGCGACGAACATCAATTTGGATCCAGATTTGCAAGCGATCGGCGTCAATGCAGCCTCTTATATGAATTCGGTTCGCATTCGCTCTGTGTCGGCGAATGTCACCACGTATTCATTTTCACTGAGTGGTGGCGCCACGGAGACGCTTGCGACTGGTTCATTTGGAGACGGAAGCGTGCGTGCTGTTGTAGGCGGAACAAAGACCACTGGAGATATCATCTCGGTGAAGGTGAAAGACCCTGCTTTGTCCGGCGGCGAAGTGACCGCTTCATATACGGTGCTGTCTGGAGACACCTTGCAAACAATAATGCAGGGAATAAGAAACTCTATTAATGCCAATTCCAGCCTGCAGGCGCTCGGCGTATCTGCAACATCGCCTTCGACAGGTACTTCGATGATGTTGAGGTCGAAATCGGCGAATGTAACCTCATATGAGTACGCCAGCACAGGTGGTGTCAACGAAACAATGGTGTTTTCCGTAAATCCCACAGCGCTTCAATCAGTTGAGCTTGGCGGAACAAAAACTACAGGAGACGTCCTGAGTGTTAACTTCTTCGACGCCGCGCTTCCAAGCGGTAATCAGACGATTTCCTATACAGTGGGATCATCAGACACGTTGCCGACAATAGCGACAGCTATTGCCAATGCGATTAATGCTAACTCCAATCTCCAATCAATAGGAGTATCAGCAGTTGCGAATGGCGCAGTTGTTCGCGTCACATCAATGTCGTCCAATTTGACGAGCTACGCTTACGCCACCAACGTGGGAGCGACGGAGACGATGCTTTTGACCACGATGATGAATCCGCTTCAGCTGGTCGCGCTCAGCGGGACGGCGACGGCAAGCGATCAGTTCACGTTAACGATTTTTGACTCCGCCGTTTCAGGCGGTTCGCAAGCCATATCCTATACCGTGCAAGCGGCCGATACTCTCACGTCCATAGCAACCGGACTGAAGAATGCCATCAATGCTAATTCAAATCTTCAGAATGCCGGGATATCGGCTGTCTCAACTGGAGCAAGATTGAGCATTCAATCGCTTACTTCAAACAATACTGTCTATCGTGAATCGTCGAATGCGACTGCAACAGCCTCGATGTCACTTGTTCCGAGAGTTGCGAAATTTCAATCAACAACTCTTTCCGGATCGAAGACGACAGGAGACATATTAACGCTCAATGTTTTCGACAGCGGCCTAACCGGCGGGCAAAAATCTATCTCATACACAACACTTGCAGGAGACTCATTAACAAGCATAGCAACAGCACTGGCGGCAGCCGTCAATTCGGACACAGCGATGCAGAGCATAGGAGTGTCAGCCACTGCGAATGCAACTGTTTTGATGCTGGTTTCATCGTCGGTAGATCAGACGACCTACACTGCGTCAGTGAGCGGCGCCGCTACGGAGAAGCTCAAACTAGCAAGCGATTTGGGCGTCATGCAGGCGGTTCACAACAACCTGAATGAGCTAAGAGCGCTTGGACCCGGGGGCGATACAAGATTAAAAATAACGACGACAAAAGTGGCAAGCGGCTCGGCAAGTCCAGCAGTAACAATAGTCTCAGCAACTCCGCAAGCGACTACGACCTATTCAACCTCTACGAGCGGAGGGTCCACCGAAGTTCTGACATTGGCTCCTGTTGCTGAGGGCAACACATCAATCGCCGTCGCCGGTACTAAAACAACCGGAGACACGCTGACAGTAACGATAACAGATTCTAGATTGCCCGGAGGTCAGAAATCGAAGCAGTACACCGTTCAGTCGAGTGATACTTTGATTAGTATCGCCAATGGTATCTCAACAGCAATAAATTCAGATACTGACTTAAGCCAGATTGGTATCACCTCCCCGTTGCAGATCAACTTCGATCGGGTCTGGGGTCACGAGTTGTCGGGCAAGCCCCGATTGGGTGCCGGTAGCAACACTGTAGACGTCGGGATGACCGCAGCCGGCGGCTCGTCGAAGACTAGCTTATACCGCTTCCGTGTGCAAGGGACCGACTATGTCGCTTCCACGAGTGCTGGAGCAACCGCGACGATTTCAGCAGGCAATAACACTAATGGTAGTACCACTCTGACAATCGGAGGCACCGCCACCGCCGGGAACACCGTATCGCTATCAGCATACAATCCGGTGCTCGCAAGTGGACCGTCGATTGCCACGTACACTGTGCAGGGCGGCGATACCACAACCAGCATTGCAACTGGATTGAAGAATGCCATCAATGCCAATACCACGATGCAAGCATTGGGCATCTCATCCACATCGAGTGCTGCCGTCATCACCGTTAAGGCATCAAGTATGGGCTCGAAGACGCTGACGTATGATGAAAACGGAAACATGACGAGCGATGGAGTCAACACATATTCATGGGATGCTGAAAATCGGCTGGTACAAATCAATTATCCGGGGAGTGGGAATAACAGCCAGATGACGTTTGATCCGCTTGGAAGAAACGTGAAGATTGTGGAGGTCCTAGGAGGTTCGACCACCAGCACTAAGCAGTTCGTGTGGTGCCTTAGCGAAAGATGTGAGGAGCGAGATTCCGGTGGAGTCCTCACAAAGCAGATTTTCATGACAGGACAGCGAAATGGGAGCACTAGCTACTTCTACACGAATGACCATATTGGCTCGATTCGTGAGATGCTCGATAACAGCGGTGCTATTAATGCGCAATACAGATTTGATCCTTACGGCCAAACGACAAAGCTTCAAGGGACTCAATCAGCAGATTTTCAATATGCTGGATACTACACTCACGTGCCTAGCGGACTTTCTTTAACGCTCTTCAGAGCATATTCGGCCAGTCAGGCAAGGTGGTTAAGTAGAGACCCGCTTTTAGAAGATTCCGGTTTGAATAGCGCAAACCTGTATGTTTTCGTTGACAACGATCCTATCGCAAATAGAGACCCGCTGGGATTACAACCGATCCAACACGGTAACTGGGGCGGTCAGGGCTGGGTAAATGGCGGGTGGCCAAAAGGAGGCGAACTAAGTGAGTTCCCCTATAAGCGCGGGGATCCAGGCTTCAGATGGCCTGTGGATCCGCGCGACCTGTGCTACTACAAGCATGACGTTTGCCTTCACAACTGCGCACGGATCAAGAAGAACAACGCTTCTCGCCAGAGGTGTCGGAAAAACTGCGACACCGCACTTTCTTGCTGCCTACAGGAAGTCCACGACAGGTTACATCCACCTGGTCTTACCCAAGGGGAAATTGACTATTTCGGTGGTCGAATGCCTGGCTTCCCTGCACCGAATGACAATCCTGGTGAGTACGTACAATTAAAGCCCTATGATCCACACTATAATCCTGGATATGGACCCGGACGGGGACGATAAAGCGGACGGCATGATCGGGACAGTCCTGAAACTGTGTGATGACCAAGTGATAAGCAACTGTAGAGATATATACTTGAATTGAGCAGATTGTGGAAACGAAAAATGAGAGTTAAAACTGTTGTCTGTACTTTGATTTTACTTGGACTTACTTTGATTGTTGTGAACCCGCAAGTTCGACTGTGGTTGGTCTATTTTCAAGAAGCCGTAGGTAACACGATTCATCCTTATTCACCGCCCCCTTTGCCTGCCGGTTTCAATCCAATTCTCCAACACGGAGACATCATAACTGCCAGAACACGATCTGCCGAAGTCAGAATTAAAGCCATAGACGATCACACTAGAAGGTATCAATGGCGAACTTTGCCGGAGGGTAAATGGAATACTGAGATAGTATCGGTAATCCCGAACGACTTAACGGGGACCCTCTACAATCCGGGCAACACCAGCGAGAATATTTCCACATTCCTTAGGCTTAGAAAAAGCCTGATGGTGTGGGAAGGTGAAGCGGATTTTTCAAATGAGCAAGAACTTGAGATCGAATTGAAAAACTATTTCATGACCCATGGTGCGGTTTATTCAAACTCTGGATTGCTTGTCGGTATTTCTCTCGAACGTCCAGACTTTATCATCCTGCAGCTAAAAGTGAATGGTCAAATTCCAAAAGACCTCAAAGGAGCCAATAATTCCGTTACGCGGAGTAGCGCTGAGAACCGTCGCGATCTTTCTAATAGACATGAGTAGGACGCACCTGATAACGCTGTTTTCAACTGAGCACCACGCACCGTACTTATTCCTGTGACTTTCGTTATCTTTGTCTGTTCTCGCGATCGAATGCGGGTCCATTAACTTGACCTCGCCTGCGACAGGTTCCCCCGGCAGCGCGATCCAGATTCTCCTTCGCTTGAAGTAAGACAGGTGTAAAGCCTAGACGGTAGTCGTTTCGCGATATAGCCCGTTTCTTACTGTGGACATCGCATCGGCGGCCTTCGAGGTGGGATCGCCACATCCTCGCGTTCCTGGTGTCACCGTAGCCGGTGGCGCGGCGGGTGAAATATAGGCTCGAATCCATCGGTACACGAAAGTAATTTACCTCAAGTTGCGTCTTGAAATCATTGCCTAATCCGCATTTGCAGGGATTGCTTAGTATGTTGTGTCCCATTTTTGGAAGCCCGATGTATGATGATTGAAAGACAAGGAACTGAAGGACTTCGCGATATCAATCGTTAATTGAGGTCGAAATTTCTGTCTACATGAATTCCTACATACTGGGGTGCTTTAAGGATGAGCCACACAAGCAGAATTACAGAAAGTCTAATAGGTGATATTAGGAAGCCGGATCGCGGTCAGAAATTTTTCCGCGATAGCGATCTAAAGGGATTTGGATTGAGGGTAACACCTCGCTGCATCTCTTACATCGTTGAATGCCGCGTAGATGGGAAGACTCGAAGAGTGACGATCGGCAATCACGATGACATTAGTGCTCAGCAAGCTCGGAAGGAAGCAAAACGGTTTCTAGCGGAGATGGCTGAGAACAAGCACCCAACTGCAGAGTCGAATGCGATTACGCTTCGCGAGGTTGCCGACGACTTCTTTGAAGTTCGCAAAGTGAAACCAAACACCGCCAGAAGCTACAGAGGTCTCTTGCAGAGATGTGTTTCGGATTGGCTGGATATGCCGGTAACGAAGATCACCTATGAGATGGTGCAGACCAGGCACAAGGAATTGACAAAGACAACGAGACAAGGAACCGGAGGTGAGTACCAGGCAAACAGCGCAATAAGATTAGTCGGCGGTCTGCTTAACTTTGCCATGGACAATTATGAAACTCAGGCCGGACTGCCGATCTTGCTCGCCAATCCTGTGAGGAAGCTAACAAAAAACAGAGGCTGGCATAAGGAGCGTCGCCGCCGCAACGTCATTCAAGACTGCAAACTGCGCAGCTGGTATCTGGCTGTCAAGGACCTCACTAAGCATAGGGTGCGGGACTTTCTTTTGTTTATTCTCCTGACCGGCCTGAGGAAGAACGAAGCGGCAACTCTTCAATGGAAGGATGTTGACCTCGAAGATCGCTCCATTCTTATCAGGCAGGAAATCGCGAAGAATGGCGAAGAACATCGCCTGCCACTAAGCGAGTTTCTGGTCGTGCTTCTGAAGCAGCGAAAGCTCCATACCTTGAATTCGGCATACGTCTTTCCGGGTCAAAGTGGACAAAGCCATCTCATTGACTGCGGTGATGTGGTTGATCGAGTCATTCGAGAAAGCGGATGCGATTTCGTTCTCCACGACCTGAGACGTACGTTCATTAGCATGGCTGCACGGCTGGGCTTACCCCGGAACATAGTGAAAAAACTTGTCAACCATATCGCCGGTCTGGATGCTACAGATGGCTACATAGTGCTTCAGGCGGACGATTTGAGAGAACCGATGCAGCGGATAACTGACAGGTTCCTCCTACTGATGGGTTGCGACCTCAGCGACTGGCAGGAGGAAAAGAGCTGCATAAGCTGCGCACACATCTGCCCATGCGTCAAAATTATGGAACCCCACTAAATCGGTTTTTTTTCTAGCTTTGACGATTGTCGTTCGGACTCCTGTCGCAACCCACGAAGAGCATGTGGAGTTCATCTGCATTAGCACCGATTTTGGTGCCATTAAGTCCAAGTTATGACATTCATTTTTGTCATGCCCAGAATTTTAAACCGCCTTTACAATTCCTCGTCCCATAGTTTTTGTACGCCACCCTCTGTGTCAACATAGAGTGAGACAGATTGGAAGCGGGTAATTAGTGTATGGGTTTGACGAAGAATGTTGAGTTTAGAGCGGTGGAAGATAAAGAGGATCGTGCTGAGACCGAGGTTAGAGAACGAGCAGTTAGGCGAACGTTCTCAGCTGCATATAAAGCCAGGATTTTAAAAGAGATAGGCTCTGCACCATCGGGAGGAATTGCTGCAATATTGCGACGCGAAGGTCTGTACTCTTCGCACATCGCCAAGTGGCGAGAGGAAGCGACAGCGAAACAGCGAGAAGAACGTCGACGGGGTAGGAAGAAAAATCCGCACACGGATGAGCTCAAGAAGTTAAGACGCGAGAAGGAGCGCTTGGAGAGGCAGCTCTATAGGGCGAATAAGATAATTGAACTGCAAAAAAAAGTGGCGGAGATCTTGGAGGAAGAGATCGACGAAAGCGAATAGCAAATGATATCTCTGAAGCTGCAGAGAAACTCGGCAATGCAAGAGAGCTGTGCGCTGCTGTTGGTATACCACGCTCTTCTTATTACCGAGCAATTAGACCAGCTGCGCCGAAGCGGAAGAAAGACCGTACAAAACCGAAGAGAGCGCTGTCGGACACAGAACGCGCTTCTGTCCTGGCTCTGTTTCACGAGGAGCGGTTCATGGACAAGCCACCCACTCAAGTATACGCAAGGCTGCTTGATGAAGGTAGATATATCTGCTCGGTAAGCAGCATGTATAGGGTTCTGCGCGAGGCCGATGAGGTTCGGGAACGCAGAAACCAGTTGCGGCATCCCCAATACACGAAACCGGAATTGCTGGCCATAGCACCAAATCAGGTTTGGTCGTGGGATACTACCAAACTTAGAGGTCCAGTCAAATGGAGTTCATATTATCTCTACGTGATTCTCGATATCTACGGATCTGTCAATAATTTTGTGTCATTAGGTTAGACAAGCGGAACCCTTCCTTCGAACTCCAGGGAGAACCAGT
>JAIERK010000028.1 GCA_019746975.1 Candidatus Obscuribacterales bacterium | reverse complement strand
CGAGAATGCTGTATCCGCAATCCACGTGAACAACTTCACCGGTCACGCCGGAAGCCAGATCGCTCACCAAATACAGTGTCGTCTTCGCTACTTCATCAGCCTGCACATTTCTTCTGAGCGGCGCCTTTTGTTCGACAACTTTGAGCATTTCGCTAAATCCGGAGATGCCTTTTGCGGCTAGCGTTTTAACCGGTCCGGCAGATACAGCATTTACTCTCACGCCGTCTTGACCCAGGTCTGCCGCTAGATACTGAACGCTCGCCTCGAGCGCTGCTTTCGCCACACCCATTACATTGTAGTTCGGTACGACCTTCTCCGCGCCATAATAGGTCAAAGTTACGATGCTTCCGCCGTTTTTCATCATCGGCAAAGCCCTCCTGGTTACAGCCGTGAGGGTGAAGGCGCTGACATCCAAAGCGAGCTTAAATCCATCTCTCGATGTGTCTACGAATCGGCCTTCAAGATCTTCTCTGTTGGCAAAGGCAACCGCATGAACGACGAAGTCGAGGCTATCCCAGGTCTGACCCAACTTGGTGAAAGCCTTATCGATCTGTGCGTCATCACCGAGATCACACATCTCGACAAAAGGCGAGCTCACGCTTTCAGCGAGAGGTTTGATTCGTCGCTCGAGATTCTCACCTTGATAGGTGAAGGCTAGCTGCGCACCTTCGTCGTACAACATCTTAGAACAATGCCAAGCCAGACTATGATCGTTGGCGACGCCGAAGACAATGCCGCGCTTGCCCGCAAGTAAGCCGTCTTTTTTCTGTACTCTTTTTTCCAAAACTTTGGTACCTGCGCCTGTCGGAGATGTCATCTGCTCAACCCTCATCAAAGGAGTAACTCTGAGCCGGAACGAACCGCTCTCTAGAGGAAGAGGATATTTTAACGTGAGTTATCTATTTCAGAAGTATTTTTTGATCGGAAGTTGCAACATCTTGGCACGGACGAGCGACACGGGTGGATACCCTTCTTTCAGAAAGGCATCGTGAAATGCTCTGATACTGTAGTTCTTCCCGTCCTCCGCTTCGACTTCTTTACGAAGTGCAAGAATTTGCAACTTCCCGTAAGTGTAAACCAGATAGGTTGGATCTGCCGTGCCTCGCTTGGTTTCCCGTTCGGCGTTTGATTTCTCCTGAAAGCCTTCATCCATGAAGAATTTAATACCTTCGTCGACGGTCATGCCGCGAGTATGCATCTTGATACCTACGATATAGCGGCAGTTGCGCAAGAGTGCGTCATGAATCTGTACGAGGCGCAGCTTCGAATCGCCGTCTCGATATCCTTCATCGAGCATCATCTGTTCGCAATAGTGGGCCCAGCCCTCGTCGTTAGACATGCAACCAAACAATTTCCGCACCGTAGTTGGTGCATGATTGACCCAGAGGAACTGCACATAGTGACCGGGGTATGCTTCGTGAACGCTAGTATTGATCAGGTCTCCATAAGAGTAGCTGCGGAGATGCTCCTCGCTTCGTTTGGCATCCCAATTTTTTTCAGGTAGCGTGACGTAATAGAATGCTTCGCGTGCCTTCCTTTCAAATGGACCAGGTGTATCCATGGAAGCGAAGCTCAGAGCGCGATTAAATGACGGCGTCTCATCTATTCGAGCGCGCTCTTCGCTAGGTATCGTGCAAATCGGTTTTTCAACACAATACTTTCTGATGTCTTCAAGCACTCCCCGCGTAGCATCAAGCAGCTTATCCGCAGTTGGATGATCGCTGGATATAGACTCAAAAGCGGTCACTGCGTCCGCCTTCGGGTCCAACTCTTTGGCGACGCGACGAAATTCACCCTGAAGTCTCTTGAGCTCCTTCTCACCTTTCGTCAAAATGTCGTCGAGCGGCTCTTCGATAAGCTCATCGCATTTTAGCTTTCTAACAAAATGGTCCTCGCCGAGCACGAATGTACCCTTCGATTTATCTTTCAGAGCCGTTTTGACGAATGCCTGATAGTCCTTGAGAGCAGCTACGACTTTGGCATTGTTGTCTCCAAATTCGCGAAGAAGCTCCTCGTCCTTGACCTTATCAAACGTGCCAGGCAGGGTCTTCTCGAAGAACTCGATCATGCCAGGTAGTTGCTCCAGGGCGATGTCGTTGTAAATTGGCGGCACTACAGCAGGATCCAGATTCTTCTTGCCATCTTGAAGTACCGAGGGAATTCTTTTTTCTCTTTCGATAACGCATTTCAGCCGTGACTCTAATGGAGCAAAATCTCGCTGGATCAGACTGAAGACGCCTCTGGTGGCGACGGAGCTGTAGAGATCGGGATCCATTTTCCAGAACTGCCGAACTTCTTTATCTAAGAGACTCGAGTTGATATCGCCAACAAGCAGATTCCAATCGATCTTAGAATTTACCGAAAGCGCCTGAAAATCGACAGACTTAAGCCTGTCAAGAAATTCCTTCTTCGATTTGATGTCTTCGGCAACTGATTGCGCCGAGTAATCGCCCAGCTCATTGTCGTAAGTATGCACTCCTGCGGAGGTTGCACGTGGAGGCTCAGTCTTGAAAAGATAAGCGATATAGTCATCGCCTATTTTCTGGAGAGCTTCGTCAGGATTAGTCGACGCCTGGGCCGGCTGAAAGGTTGATAATGATAGGGTAGAGGCAAGTACGAGCGCAAGGCATTTATGGGGTTGAGCGACTGACGGCATGACAATTTTCAATGGGACCGAAACACTTGAAACGCTTCTCAGATAGAGTCCCATTTACCTCCAATTAGAAAGAAACCATTAGCGACTAGCCTAACATCCATGACAACAGCGCCGACTGAGCACCTGATTGACTAACGAGACCAGGGCTTGATTAGGAATTGTTGCGAAAGCCGCCACAACGGTACGTAACAATAGACATGAAGATCTGACAATGCTTGTAGAATTTGTAAAAAAGGAATGGGTTATAGATCTCATGGCGTCTGGCTACAGAATTTTTGTAATGGTTAAGCAGGTTCCCGACCAGGGCTCGAAAGCGGGCTTGAATCCGGACGGCACCATCGACCGCGCTCGCGCAAAGCGCATGTTGAATCCGTTTGACAAGTTCGCTTTGCAAGCAGCCTTGCACACCAAAAAGCTGTACGGTGGCAGCGTCACCGCCATATCGATGGGACCACCGCCGGCTGTCGAGATTTTGCTCGAAGCGTTGGAGCACGGCGTGGACCGGGGCTTTCTCCTTTCAGACCGGAGGCTGGCTGCTTCCGATACATTGGCTACCGCGTATGCGCTCTACAAAACCATCAATTATGTAGGCGAATTTGACATTATTTTCTGTGGACTTCAAACCACCGACGGAGATACCGCACAGGTCGGTCCTCAGCTAGCGGAAAGACTAAATCTCCCACAAGTCACATACTGCGAAGACTTTTCGATCAAGAACAACAAAGTTCATGCCCGTCGCATTATCGAAGGTGGGCACCAGACAGTGATAGCCGATCCACCGGTGCTCGTCACAATCGCCAACTCTTATCATCCTCTAGAGTACAAGTCCTTCCACGGCGCCTGGAGAGTGCAACAACTTCAGCGCAAGCAAGAAGAGCTCGCCAAGTACATTACAACCATCAATCTGGACGATGTCGGAGCCGACCCTGAGCGATGTGGCTTGAAGGGCTCTCCCACTATCGTCGCAAAAACCGAGAAGGTCGGCGAACTCGGGGGCAGCTGCAACATGCACGAGGGTAAAGCAGTAGATGAGCTGGTCAAAGAGGTGATTGTCGGCTCAAGCGTAAAAGAGTTTCTTTCGGTGAATGGAAAACCGCAATAGTCGCATCGCGGTAGCGCCCGTAGTGGCACAGCAACTTGGATCAGCAGTACGAAAAGTATATGGCAGAAGATACGGAACCAAAAAAAGACGCAAAAGCCGAATTGAAAGATATGTCTGATATTTGCCCAATCGGCGACGTGCTGGTAATTGCCGAGCATATCCTCGGCGATCTGCAACCGGTGACGCTCGAACTTCTCGGTGCAGGTCGCATGCTTGCCGACAAGATGAGTCGCAAACTCCTCTGTCTCGTGCTCGGTCACGAGCTCGGCGACATCCCGCAACGCCTGATTGAATACGGTGCAGACGAAGTTTATGTTGCCGAACACGAAGAGCTGAAGTACTACAGAACTCTGCCGTACCGTCGCGTAGTATGTGACTTTCTGGAGTCACTTCCATCGCAACCGCACACAGCGCTGCTCGGCTCTACCACGACAGGACGTGACCTGGCGCCTCGTATAGCAGCCCACTTCGATACCGGTCTCACAGCAGACACCACCGAGCTCGACATAGGCCCATACGAACATACAAGCAAGGTCGACCCTTCTAAGATCGGTCTCTACCCCAACTGCCTGTACGCAATCCGCCCCAGCTTCGGCGAAAGTCTCAAAGCGCGTATTCTCGGACCGTGGAAGAATCCGCAGATGGCAACAACCAGGCCCGGTGTCATGATTCCACTTAATCGGGATCCGAAACGAAAAGGCGAGATAAAGAAAGTACCAGTCAATCTGAAGAAAGAAGACCACCGCCTTCTCGTAGACGAAATCGTCAGAGAAGTTGCAAAAGGTGTAAAACTGGCTGAAGCGGATGTCATCGTAGCTGGTGGCTTCGGCATGGGAACACAAGAAGGATTCGCGTTGCTCAAAGAGCTGGCCGCCTGTTTCGAGAACTCCGCGGTCGGAGCATCGAGAAAAGTGGTAGACCTTGGCTGGATTCCGTACCAGCATCAGGTTGGTCAGACCGGTAAAACTGTTCGTCCGAAGCTTTACATCGCTTGCGGAATTTCCGGCGCGATTCAACATCGAGTCGGAATGTCCAAGTCCGGACTGATTATCGCGATCAACAAGGATCCCGATGCTGCAATTTTCAAATTTGCTCATCACGGCATAGTCGGTGATGTCTATCAAATCATCCCAGAGATGATAAAACAGTTCAAACAAGTACAGTCGACCGAGGGGGTTAAAGCAGTTGTCGGAACGCATTGAGTACGATTTGTTGTTGGTGGGAGGAAGCCCTTCCAATCTCACGCTCGCTTACCATTTCCTGCAATTGGCAAAAGACAGCGGACGTGATTTCTCGATGGCGATCCTCGAGAAAGGAAAAGAGTTCGGCGCACACATCATGAGTGGTGCCGTGTCCAATCCTCATGTACTGAAGAAAATCTGGCCGAACTACGAAGAGCTCGGTTTTCCAGTGGAAGCAGTCTGCAACGATAGCAATTTCGCCGTTCTGGGCTCCCACAAGAAATGGGACATTCCGCCTAAACTCTATCCCAAGTCGTTCGACAAGACCGGTTATCTTGTCCTCACCCTTTCGCATGTGACCAACTGGATGGCGCATCAAGTCCAGGAAAAAGCAAAGGAAGTCCCGAACGTCACAATCGATCTTTTTACTGGGTTTTCGGCCCACAAAGTCGCCTTCGAGAATGGCAGAGTCGCGGGTGTTGCCGTCACTGAAAACGCCACATCTGAAGAAGACTACGTCTATGCAAAGTTCACCTCGTTCGGCGACAAAGGGTTCATCTCGCGCGACGTAATCGATCATTTCAAGCTCCGCGATTGTCCACAAATCTGGTCGGTCGGCATCAAAGAAGTCTGGGAATGCAAAGAAAATTATGAAGGCAAAGTCTGGCATACCCTCGGTTGGCCGCTTCTGGACGGCACCTTCGGTGGTGGCTTTGTCTATGGGATGAAAAACAACAGGCTGACGATCGGAATGGTGATCAGCTTGAACAGTAAAGATCCCAATATGAATCCGCAGAACAAACTGCAAGAGTATAAAAAACATCCCTGGATCCAGGAGATGATCAAGGACGGGAAGTTGGTCAAGTACGGCGCCGCCTTACTCCCAGAAGGCGGCTATTACAGCTTGCCTAAGAAGTTTGCCGTCCCAGGTGCAGTGCTCTTAGGCGATGCATTAGGCGTCCTCGACGTGAAAAATCTCGCCGGTATCGATCGCGCCATGGAGTGTGGATACACGGCCGCCGAGGTACTCTTCGATGCCTTGATCAAGAACGACAGCACAGAAGCAGCCCTCGCGCCATACCAGAAGCGACTCGAAGATTCCTTCGTTATCAAAGATCTCTATCGCAACCGCTACTTCCGTCACGCCTTCATCGAAAATCCAAAACTGCTTGAAGAATACCTCCCGGATGTGGCAGCCAGCGTCGATAAAACGAATGGCTGGATAGGCGGATTGAAGATTCTCTTCAAACACCCATTGGGTGCGACCAAAGACGGCGTACGGTCGCTCGGTCTGATTGAGGGGAAGTTCGACATCGGGCCAATCAAGTACGAGCATGACTACCAGTTCATCGTACCGTCATTTGTCACTCCAAAATACGACGAGCCTGCGTTTGAGAAGAATACAATCTACTCAAGACCAGATGCAGTCTTCTATGCTTCTACCAAGTACCACGAAGGCAACAAACACATCGACGAATTCGATGCCGGCACCTGCGTGAAGTGCATTTCCAAGTACGATACACTCGGCAAAGATACGCCCTGTGTCTCGGACTGCACAGCCGAAGTTCATCGCGTCGACATTATCGAAGACGTCAGAAAGCACGGCATGTCGCTGGAGAACTGCATACATTGCAGAACCTGCGAGATAGTTTGTCCCGAGGTAAACCTCAGAGTCAAGCCCACCGAACAGGGAAGCGGACCAGACTTCATCGGTTTATAACAACTCCGGGTAAATCCGAACGCGGCATGAGCTGGCCCACACCGCAAGACTATAACGAAGCTATTCAAAACCCGGCTTCCTGCTTTCACGACAGCGAATTGAAATCGTCCAGTGTCGAGCTTAACCAGCTTGGACTGCCGAAGTCTCAATCGGGCTCATTCGCCAGCGTGTATAAACTTCAATGCGGCCGTAAGCCATATGCCGTCAGATGCTTCCTGCGCTTTCATCCAGATCAGCAGGAGCGCTACGAGCAAATAAGCAAATTCGTCCGGTTCGACAATCTCAATTGCACTGTCGACTTTCACTACATAGAGAAAGGCATAAAGTTGCATGGCAACTGGTATCCCATCATAAAGATGCCCTGGATCGATGGACCGACACTCGATCAATACATCAATCAGAATTTCAAAAGCGCTGACAAGATAGGGGCTCTTCAGAAGCAGTTCTTCAATTTAGTTATGGAATTGGAGTACGCCGACATTGCTCACGGTGATCTTCAACATGGCAACATTCTAGTTGCCGAAGATGGGCTCAAGTTAGTTGATTACGACGCCCTGTTCGTGCCCGCTCTCGTTGGTCTGCCCAGTCACGAACTTGGTCATCCCAACTATCAACACCCGATGCGTACGGCCTTTCACTTTGATCCTGCCGTCGACAATTTCTCAACCTGGTTGATCTACTCCTCACTAACAGCCCTTCGAGTTCAATCCGATCTCTACACCAGGTTTCAAGGCGGCGACGACTGCATTATCTTCAAGCGCCGAGATCTTCAATCTCCGGAAACATCGGAGCTCTTTCGCGTTCTTTTGAACCACGACTCAGCAGAGCTCAAGAATGTCGCTCGCATTCTCGTACGAATGCTCTGGGAGTCACCACACTCGATACCGCCACTGCATGCCACCGCAGAAGAACTGAGCCGCTTGCCCGACATCGAGCCTGAAGACGACAATGATCCAGCCGTCAAAACGAGACTTTCAGCTTACTTGGATGGAGTGGATTTGAAACAAAGTCGCGACGACATTGCCCACGGACTCAACACTACTATAGACCAGGCTCGCGCATTAAAGGGACAGTCACGGACGTTCCGATCGATCCGCTTTAAAGCCAGAGCGGCTAACGTCAGAAAATCGGTAGAAGGCAATCTCGAAGCATTCATCGAACTCTCACTGAGGAAGTCTTTTCCCGTCAGATGGACGTCTGTCACAATGCAAAAAGGCGACTTACTATTTCAAAAGGGAGAATACAGTGCCGCCATAACTTCCTACCTCAAAGTTCAGACACATCGAGGGGACTTCCTCAGCGACAATCCTGAGGAGATGGCTGAACTGCAGATGCGTATCGGTCGCGCGTTCGCGATGGACAGCAATTTGCCTATGGCATGCAATCATTTCAAACTGGCCAGCATGGTGACGACAGGCGAACGCCGAGATCAGGCAGTGTTTCTCCTGGCGCTAGCCAACTATCTGACGGGGAAACGAAGCGAGGCTGTAAAAATAGTTGTATCTTGCGCCACGTTAGATAAAAACTTCGATCAGATCATCAAGCGTGAGGCGCTCTTTGGCTTTGTCAAAAGCTTTGCGACCATAAAACTAATCGAGGCCATTGCCGCCGAACGGTTGCGCAAAGGAAACATACGGTCGTCAATTGAGATACTCGAAACGGCAAGATCCCTCAGTGTCTGGCAAAAGCCTCACGCTAACGAGGAGTTTTCAAAAACATATATAGATCTGTTGATCCAGTTAGGCATCAACTACGCGAGACTCGGTTGCCTCGCCTATACCAACGCACTTGCAAACGATGCGGAAAAACTGATTGCTTTAACTCCTAACACCGACGTGCAAAAACTTCGCCTCGAGATAATGAAGGCCTATGTTTCGAAAAAAGGCGACCTGCCGCTTCTGGCGTCAAGCTCACTGGGTGAAACTCTCAGAGGCGTGCGTCCTGAGATCCTTGAAGAGGCGACCAAGTCATTTT
>JAIERK010000034.1 GCA_019746975.1 Candidatus Obscuribacterales bacterium | reverse complement strand
GCCGGCCTTGTTCGGGTAGCGGCACTAGCACTCACGCCTTCACTCGCCATCCGCGCTGCTACGGCGCTATTCGGACTCGATCTTCCGCTCTTGCTCGACATCATCGTAGTATTGATCTACTTGGGATATTTGTACTTCGCGTACCGCGCTATTGCACCAATATCTGCGCGAAATACATGATTTGTAATCGTGTTATCACCACGGCAGACGGTGTGAAAATGTCCGAAATGGGATCTGGGACCTTATAATCTGCGTATTGTTCTGCGCGGTACTGACAATACCGTAAGAGTTAGCAAAAGCCGATAGAATCCTGCGTAACTCTGGCCGGCAATATTAAAGAGAAGAGATCTAATGGTACAAAACACTTTAGACCGCTGCGACACTGGAAATACCGTTCGCGAAGACAACACAAACACCGACCTCAACCTCCTGGCTTTCTTCGGACGTAGCCCGATGTTGAAAGGAACAGACGGAGCCACAACCAAAGACAAACCAGCGACAGCTCCGAATCAATCAAAAGCAGCTCCAGCCGCGGAGAAACAACCACCGACTCAAAAACCGGACACACCGGTAAATGACAGCAAGGCTGCTCCTCCTGTAGTAGAGACGGCAAAGCCATCAGACAATTCGAAGCCGGCAACAAAACCGGCAGACGCTCAAGCCAAGGAAGCTACAAAGCCGCCTGAAGCGAAGGAAAAAGGCGATCATCGCCACCACCATAAAAGAGAAAAGCCGGATGCGAAATCCGAACTGAGTAAGGATCTTCCACCAGAAGCCAATCTGAAGAATGGCGATATCGTCTTCGTCTCCAACTCTAACTTCGAAGAAGGCAAAGCGATTCAAGCTGTTTCAAAATCGCCTTTGACCCATTGTGGGATTTTGTTTAAGGAAGACGATAACTGGTACGTCTACGAAGCGGTTCAACCGATCAAGAAGACCCCGCTAAAAGACTTCCATAAGACCGATGGCAGCGAGACCTACCTCGTCAGAAGATTGAAGCACGACGACATTGTTCTCACAAAAGACGTTACAGACAAACTGCATAAATATCTGAAGAGCAACGAAGGCAAGGACTACGACCACCTCTTCGGTTGGGGCAACGACAAGATGTATTGCTCCGAGTTGGTCTGGAAGGCCTATTATGAAGCTGCCCGCGTAAAAGTCGGACAGATCAAAATGGTCGGAGACTATGATCTCAGCGATCCGGTCGTAAAAAAACAGGTTGAACTTCGATATGGAAAGGCCGTCCCAGTGACGGAACCAACAATCACACCTGGTGGTGTATACGAATCCAAGTTGCTGAAAACGGTTAAGTAACTTCGGCAAACAAAATAATTCAAAGGCCGGAACGTGTACGTTTCGGCCTTTTCATTTGCGAAGGTCAATAATCTCATGATGCCGTCCACTTCATGTGAAGCAGGCATTGCTTAGCCCTATGCGTGCTAAAAAAACCGAGGGTGTAACGCAGGTCATGTACAAGCATGGACTTAGACGCTGGTGGACGTGGTTCTATAAGTACAAAGGCGTCGTCAAAGAGTACGAAGACGAAATCCACAAGCATGGTCTAACAATGAAAACATCAGCGGAAGACGTCCAACTGCCACAATAACTCTTCTTTGCGTGCCGCGAAATTTGCAGTTTGCTGATTAGATTAATCGCGGGTTACGCACTCACTTGCGCACACCAGCATACAAGTTTTTCAAATGCTCTCGGTTCCGGAACGGATAGAGGCAACAAGGTCGATTGTTACCGAGCTATTGATACCGGTTGACGATCTGCTTGAAGCGATTTATAAAGTCCACTGACGTACTAGGCGGAAAAAGAATTCTAGTGAGCATGTGGCTGTCCGCTGGTGTCGAATACGGTGCCATCAATAAAGACACGTAGTAAGTCTCATTAGCCTGCATCGGCAAATACTCCGTACCGGCGTATCGACCTGGCACGATCGTAATGTCGCAGACAAATCCTTCTGAATCCGGAATCAGAAGTACTTTATTCGAGTTGGGAAGCTTCAAGCTTTTTACTTTGAACTCAAAGTGCGCGCTCTTGGAGTCCTGAGTAATTTTCGCGCGCGGATAGTACTCAATTACGAGATTCTGCAGAGCACCACATACAGCCTTAAAGTCGAGAGGACTACCAGTTTTTGATTCAACATTCGTCGGCACGTTTACGCGAGGAGCAGAGCCGGTGGTAGCGCCAACAACGCTCGCGACATTGGTTGTGCTGGCAACATTAGGCGAGCTGGTGGCACTTGGAGTTCCACCGCCATTATTTGAGCCGCCGGCAACAGCGGTTGGAGTGCTGCCCCCGGCCCCTGGATTCCTAGCGGTGGCAGGTACGGTACTACTACCCTGCTGGTCGCCTCCACTCCTGAAAACATAGCTTGGTGCCACGTCCGCCGGTTCAACAGACAGAGCCTGATAGTCGGTATTAAGTACTCGGAGATATTCAGCGCAATCCTCGTTAGTCGCCTGAGCAAACTCGAGTCCCAGCTTCGCCTGTTCGAAGTACATCTTGGCCCGCCGAATGTCCTTCTTCACACACTCTCCATTTGCATGCATAATTCCGAGGTAGTATCGAGCAACCGGATCCTCGTTACGAGCAGCCTGTTCGAACCATTTTTTCGCTTCACAGACATTCTTCGCAACGCCGAGCCCAGCATAATAAAGCTCTCCAATCGATACCTTCGCAGGAAACGCTCCAGCCTGGTCGGCTCGCTTGAAGAGGTCCATGGCCTTCTTGTAGTCCTTGCGAAAACCGCCTTGTCCCTTCTTCTGCATCACGCCAAGCGCGTAGAGACTATCGCCATCACCAGATGCCTCGAACATCTTGCGAGCCTTCACATAGTCTTTTGCCTGAAAGAGTCCGAGATAATAAATCCGGCCCAACCAGGTTTGCGCGGTTGGAATACCGCTTGCAGCCTTCTTTTCCAAGGATGGTTTTGATTTTACTATGTACTGTTTAGCCTTATCGAGATCTTTTTTGATACCATGTCCACCTTCATAGTAGACAAAACCGAGTGCACACTGTGCCATCGAATGGTTCTTAATTGCGGCATCCTCCAGCCACTTCTTGGCCTGGGTAAAATTCTTTTCTACGCCAAACCCACCAAGGCTGTATAGAATTCCAATAACAATTTTTGCATCGACACCAGCGCTATCGGCTCGTTTGAAGTACTCAATCGCCTTTTCGTAGTTCTTTTCCGTGCCAAGCCCATCGGCATACATTTTACCGAGGAGAAGAGCGGACTCACCAACATCGGAGCTCTGCTCCAGCAATCTTCGCGCGTTTTCAAAACTTTGCGGCACACCGATTCCTTGAAAGTACATACGCCCGAGTTGCGATTGCGCTTCGCGGCTGCCTCGCTTCGCAGCTACCTGATACCAATCCGCTGCCTCTTTGAGGTTCTTTCTCGTGCCACGGCCATCAGCATACATTTGGGCGAGATAGGTCTGGTACTGAAGATAACCCTTTTCAGCCATGACTCTGACGAGGGGAAACGCACTTTGATAGTCGCCTCGCTTCAGATATTTCTGCAATGACTTCAGAGCCGCCGCTGCTTTCTGGTCACCGGGAGGATCACCTGAAGCAGCGTCAACCGTGTCCGCAGCACAACTGCTGCCAACGCCAACTGCCGAAATCGAGCCCAATAGCATTACGACGACAGTGGTCACCGTGAGAAAGCCCAATCGACGTATGTGAGAGATCGTATTCTGTGCCATAAACGTGAGTCAGAACCTGAGGCCTTATTACCACATATGTTTTTCATCAAAACTTATCGTGAGCGCCGATAATATTTTCATTTAAAATGAATAGCAATTGCTCTACCTGTTTCCGCCTGACAAAAATGCCGCAAGCTTCATATCTTAAAAGTATTACTCTCGCCGAAGTAATCGTCGTGGCACTCATAATGGGAGCCCTGGTAATTCCCGAGGCCCAAGCGTCAGAACAAAACGAAGGCTTTCGTAACCGTTCACCGCACAAAACCAACGGCAATTTGAATAAAATTCAGTCAGTGGGCGAGATTTGCACGACCGCTTCGACAAAACTGATTTCGGATCCGAACAACAAAGAAGCGCTCGCGACAATCAAACACTGGCTCACTAGCCCAAGATCTGGTGATCGACTGGATGCGGCAGTAGCGGTTCAGAAGGCCGGACCCAGAGCCCAACAATTGACCGCTAACCTTATCCGTTCACTCCAAGATGAAAGTGCCAGCGTCAGAGCCGAAGCGGCCCATGCACTCGGAACTATCGGACCGTCCGCAAAATCCGCATTGCCCGCACTTCGCACTGCCGCGACCGTGGAACACCCAGCCGAACAAGGGTCGGGCTGCTGCATGGTGCGTCGAGACAACTGGATTCACTCAGCTGCAAAGGATGCAATCGCAAAAATCAACGCGGCTGGACAGTAGTTCAACCGCTCGCGACTGGAAAACCTCTATCACGCATAATCGCGTTGGTATCTACTTCCCGACCTCTAAAGTTGTGGAATGCTGCATCCGGCGGCACCGAATTTCCAACACTAAATATGGTGTCACGGAAACGGTCGCAGGTAGCCCGGTCATAGAGGCTTCCTGTCTCGGAAAACGCCTCTGCCGCGTCGGCGGACATCGTGTCAGCCCAGATATAGGCGTAGTAGCCGGCCGAGTAGGCGTCGTCAGAAAAAATATGACCGAAATGCGTGGGGCGATGTCGCATCACAATCTCTTTCGGACACTCGATCTCCGCCATGGTCACGGTTTCGAACTGATCAGGTTCTATCGTCTTGTCGGTCGTTGCAGCCAGGTGGATTTTCATGTCGTAGATAGCAGAGGCAAGATACTCAACAGTCGCGAACCCCTGATTAAAAGTCTTCGACTTGCGAATCTTCGCGACGAGAGCCTCCGGTATTGGCTCACCCGTCTTGTAGTGCAGTGCGAACTTGCTCAATACTTCCGTCGTCGGCAACCAGTGCTCATTGACCTGACTGGGAAATTCGACAAAGTCGCGCTTTGTATTCGTGCCCGCCAGCGTGGGATAAGTTACGTTGGAGAGCAGTCCATGCAACGCATGCCCAAACTCGTGGAACATCGTGTTGGCGTCGTCCCAGGAAATTAACAAAGGTTCGCCGGGCTTTCCTTTGACAAAGTTGGAGTTGTTGGAAACGATCGGTAAGACTTTGTTTTTGAACTTTTCCTGAGTTCTGTATTCGCTCATCCAGGCGCCGGAATTCTTTCCAACTCTAGCGTAAGGATCGAAGTACCAGAGTCCGATTTGTTTGTCACCGCGCAGAACTTCATAGACGGTGACGTCTGGATGCGCTACCGGCAAGCCATCGATTTTTACCATGTCGATGCCAAACACTTGCTTTGCCGCCCAAAACATTCCGTCGCGAATCTTGTCCAGCTGAAGGTATTGCTTCACTTCATTCTGATCGATATCATATTTCGCTTTTCGAACCTTCTCCGCATAGAAGCGATAATCCCATGGTTCAATTTTGATGCCACTCTTCTCAGCATCCGCGATCGCCTGCATGTCTGCTATCTCTTCGCGCGCACGGGCAGCTGCGGCTTTCCAAACACGCATCATGAGTTTCGTCGCAGCATCAGGTGTTTTAGCCATATTGTCGTCCAAAACCCAGTGCGCATGGGTTGGAAAGCCGAGAAGCTGTGCTCTTTCTGATCGCAGCTTTAGAATTTCACTGATTGTGGATTTATTATCATTAGAATCATTATTGTCGCCACGACTCGTAAACATGCGCCACCCCTTCTCCCGGAGCTCTCGATCGTTGACGAATGTAATAAACGGTTCCATGGCAGAGCGTGTATTTGCAATAAGCCATTTGCCTTTTTTCCCTCTGGTCTCCGCCTCTTGAGCCGCTCCCGCGCGCAGGCTTTCTGACAATCCATCCAGCTTCGCAGCATCCTCGATGACTAGAAATTTTTCTTCTTCATCAGCGAGCTGATGGTGGCGAAAGTCGGTGAACAAAGTGGACAGCCGCTTAGTGATCTCTCGAAGTCGAGCTTTCTTCTTTTCATCAAGACCCGCTCCCATACGAGCGAACTGATTGTAGTAGACCTCTACCAGCCGTTTTTGTTCGGCAGTTAGTCCGGCTTCAGTACGACCTTCATGGACCGCTTTTATACGTTTGAAGAGAGCATCGTTTTGAATAATCTCGTCATCGAATTGAGCGAGTAGAGGTTTCATTTCGCTCTCGATCTTTTGCATTTCCTTATCGTTCATCGTCGACGCATAAATGTCGAAGAAGCGATTGGCGCGATTGAGTGGACGACCGGCGTCTTCCAGCATCACGATAGTGTTTTCAAAGGTCGGCTTATCTTTTTGCTCAGAAATTGCTTTGATCTCGACACGTTTCAAATCCATTCCTTTGAGCAAAGCGGGCTTGAAATCAGAGACTTTGACGAGGTCAAATCGAGCAATGCCACCGTGATCACCAGCCCACACGTCGAGCAGCGGACCAAGGGTTGTCGATTCTGATTGCGCCGGCATGGGATTAACCAGCGACTTGCCACTCATAGCTGTAATCGCGAGTGCGCCTTTCAAAAACGTTCGTCTCTTCATGTATACTCCCCGTTTCAAGCCGAGCTATGATTTTATCGCGCGAAGAGAGCAATTGCTTCGGCAATGTCCGAGATCGGCAGATTTTAGAAAACTCTCATCCCATTCCAACCGATATGTCCGTTAATCACAGGACGACAAGTGCTGAATAGCAACTAGATGATTCGAACAGGGCTATATAATTGTCGAAAACCTAACTACGCTTGATTGGGATGATTCGAGTGCTTAAGATTCTGCTATGCAACGACTCCTATCCGCCGGTGGTGGAAAGGTTGCGAACGCTTTTACCGGAACACGAAATTCTATGCTGTCATCCTTCAGCGACAGAGGATAGCCTGGACGGTGTCGATGTGGTTATCCCGTCGGTAGCTCAGATCAACGAACGCGTTTTAGAACGAGGATCTTTCGGTCTGGTTAATCAGCTTGGAGTAGGTCTGGACAATGTTGACATCGAGGTTGCCACTAGATGCGGTGTCTGGGTCGCACGTGTCCCGGGAGCCGGGAGCGGGAATGCAGAATCGGTCGCCGAGCTGGCTGTGATGTTCATGCTGGCACTATGCAGGCGATACCTGGAAGCCAGGAATAATCTGGAAAACAGCATATTCTTTAAACCATCTGGTCGCTCACTTCTGGGTAAAACAGTCTGCGTGATCGGATTTGGCGACATCGGCATCGAGCTTGCTCGCAGACTGATTCCATTCGGAGTTCAAATAAAAGCCGTGCGCCGTCGCCCACAACTACCAACTCCATCAGACATTCAAGCCACTATGTATGGTATGGATAACTTGCAGGAAGCGCTCGCCGATAGCGACTATGTCGTCCTCGCTCTGCCTGAGACCAACGAAAACAAGAACATAATCAACAGGCAATCAATTAAGTTGGTAAAACCTGGCGCGTACTTGATCAATGTTGCGCGAGGTGGACTGGTGGACTTAGACGCGCTCAACGAAGCCCTACAGTCAGGTCACATTGCTGGTGCCGGGCTTGATGTATTCGTCGAAGAGCCTACCGACCCAACCCATCCAATCTTTAAACAGAACGTTCTTGCCACACCTCACATCGGCGGCAATACCGACGCGTCATACCTTGGTATCACTGCTGCAATCGCCGAAAATGTACGCCGCTTCGAGCGCGGCGAGACGCCGCTCAACGTCGTTAATTCACTGACCACACCACACCGAAAAGGCAATCGACTGACCGCCGAGCAGCCAAGTTAAGACAGCCAATCTAAATTCGGCGTAATGCGAATCCTTGATCACGAACTCAAGTCAACTGAGCATTCAGGTCGCAGAGACGTCAACGGTCGCAGTGGCTGCGCGTTTCACGCCCTGTCGTTTTTCGCAATCTCCTTCAGCCGGTGCGGAGAGTGGCGATCACCACAAGTGATACCAGCGCCTCATGAAAAAGAGTTGCATGAAGGCTTGTCTATGGCGCCTTTTGCCTGCATTGGTGTCGTATTGAAGCAGAGAGTCCATCGATTAGCGCCAGATTATATTCGCCTGAATAAGGGTGATATGAGTCCCGGTTGGTCTGACAAGATCGGCCACTTTCGAGACGGCATGACCTAGTTATATCAGCACATCGCTAAATTGTAGAGGCTGAACCTGGCATCGATCCGAGACGCTCTTGGCAATTCCGATAAAATATTAACGATTGGCTTATATGCCAAAACGACCGTTGTATCTTAGAATATTGCGGTTCAAGCCAAAGTACACGATGCTCTGCTGGGAGAAGATCGCGATGGCAAGGCAACAACTAGGTTCGAATCTGAAAATTGCAGCCAACCACCCTCTGCATTTGCTGGACAGAGCTGCGTCTGAGCTGTTGGACATGGAAGTCGAGCGCTTGTGGGCATTCGACAGTTCCGTCCCGAAGCAAGACCTGCTCATCTATCTGAGGGCATCCTTGC
>JAIERK010000199.1 GCA_019746975.1 Candidatus Obscuribacterales bacterium | reverse complement strand
AAACGACCGACCGAGATCAAATTATTTGTCTCGCCAATCGTTCTTGCCGACCGGGATTGTGCCGATAGGTATGTTTGTTCGCGAAAAACGACAAAGAGTAGTAGAGATGGTTTTGTTTGAATTCAAATATAAGGTATTTTGATGCCGGAGGAATACTCACTGACGAGTGACCCGTGTGGATTCCCTTGGAGGAGTAACAGAGGCAGCGAAACTAGCTCGTGTTGCAGATAGCAATTCGTGGGTTTTCCGAACGCGTCCACAATCCCAAGATGGAGGCGTGTGTGATGTGACATCGTCAGCGGTGCCGTTCTGAGACGCCGACCGGATCACATGGAGAAGCCAACCTCTCCATGTGATCCGGTCGTTGTGAGTCCGAGCAGAACTAACTTGCTCTACGTTGTTCGATCAGACGATTTATCATGCTTTGAAATTGGGCTACTGCCTGGCATTCAGGCATAGCGAAAGATTGAATCTCTATTGTCACGTCAGTATGTTTTCGGCGCTCAGAAGCATTGAAGTGCGTCGCAGAATCTCGCACGAAACAACCAGTCCGGCTCGCAGCCCAATCCTCCGTACGATTTGATCAATCGCGGAGTCGGACAATCTTCCGAAGCGACCGACGAATAATGCTTGCTCGTCTGGATCGGATTGCGGTCTTTGGTCAAGCCAAAGACCAAGGTGTTTCGTCGCGATTGCACCGAGTGCAACTATGCGAGCGGTTCTGCGTTTTCTGCGAATCATGATGCTAAGTGTCGAGTATGATGGTTGAACATCCTCGACGTTGAGAGTCCTTAACTGACCGAGCTTTACTCCAGTGGTCGCCAGTACCCAGGCAATTGCCTGGTCTCGCACCGATTCCTGCGATACCCTGGACAGATAGCAGTGAAACTCCTCTCGCGTTAGTGGCTTTGCCTGCTCAGGTTCGTAGTCTAAGCGCAAAACGTCCGGTGCTTCTATGCTACAAAACTGACAAAGTTGCGAGATAGCGGTTACGTAGGCATTGATGGTGGCGGGACTGGGTGAATAGTCCGCTTGTAGTTCTGAGACGAAATCATTGACAATTGATGACATGACTTCGTTCAAAATGACACTATCGGTGATGTCGGCGTTGTGCTCCTCTCCCTCTAGATTTCTCTTTGACAAAAAATCTTTGAATCGTTGTACCCTGCCAAGATTGCCCCTGCAGGTGTTGGGCGATAGCCCCTTTTTAATGAGCCAGTGATTGTAGTCACCAACATCAACTTGAATGATCTTACTTATTCCAGCACTATTCATACGTCTTACGACGCTCCCTGTTAGTTTAACTGTGTGTTGCGCGTGCTGAACCTGATCTCGGAAAATGTCCAGCTTGTTCGGATAATAAGCGCGTTGTCTGGCAATTGGCTGACATTTTTTGTCAGCTAGTCGAAAGTCAGTCCTCTGCGTCAATTACGTATCCAGAACCGCGCACGGTTTTTATAATTGATGGATTGTCTTCGTCATCGATTTGCTGCCGGAGTCGCTTCATGCAGGTGAAGATTGCGTCGTTGGCTGATTCTGACTCACTCGACCATACTCTTTCGAAGATTGCTTCTGCGGAGAAAATTGTGCCTTTGTGTCGCAATAGAAATTCCAATAGATCGTACTCTTTCGGACGCAAGCGCAGCTCGGCACCATCCTTGGTGACGCGCTTCGTCTTTGTGTCGAGTACAATCTTTCTACAGCTCAGTACTTCGCCGACGTAATTTTGCGGACGTCTCAGTAATGCTTGGACTCGTAAGATAAGCTCTTTGGAATGAAACGGCTTGGTCAGGTAGTCGTCGACACCGCTGCTAAAGCCTTGTTCTTTGTCGTTGATTGAACTCTTGCCGGTGAGCATCAGGACCGGAGTCTTGACTCCGGCTGCGCGGAGTTCTTTGCACAGTTCTGGGCCACTAATGCCTGGTAATCCCCAATCAAGAATTATGACGTCGTAGCCAAAAAAGAGCAGCTTCTCTCGCGCATCTACCCCAGTTGTGGCAATGTCGATTTCAATCCGTTCCCGGGTTAAAACATCGACAACAGCGGAGATTGTCAGTTCGTCGTCTTCGGCTAGTAAAAGCTTGGTCATGCAGCTGAATAGTATACAAAACTCTAAGTTTGAAAACCTATACCTCGGATTTCGGATTCGGAAGGCTGCGAGGAGATGTAGTAGAAAATCGAGAAAACGATAGAGATTTAGTGCTGGATGTGGTACCTGGCTATCAGGAGCCATTTTGCTCAACGTGTTTTGGCGCATGTGCCGCCAGTGCTCTTGGCGTAAGCCGTTCGAAACGTTCGCAAGTGAACGTTTGCAGAAAACGAGTTTGCTCGAATGCACTTTGGTCATTCGCAGTTGCAGTCGACGCGCATTGTGTTTTACTCACGAATTTGAAGAAGGGACCGCGTGGGCGCATCCTCTCGGCCCCTTCTTCGAATTCGCGTGACGAACCGGTTACCCGCTGACCTTACTCTTTCCGGTTCGTCAACTCAATCAGCGCAGCCAGATTACGTCGGAATACTGGTTGCTGTCAGCGCCGCCCCATGGCACGATGCAGAAGCCAGACATCCGCTCGGACCAGTCCTTAGACGCGTTGGGTCCCACGAAGACCATGGGCTTGATTTCGTAGCCGCGTTTGTCCGCTGCGCAGGTCACACCCTGTACGCGAGCAAGCACGTTGTAGAGTGCGGCCGAGCCCTGGTCCTTGAGAAGCGCACGAAGCTTCTTGGCGAGTTCGTCTTTCTCCTTGGTATCGCCGAAGGTGGCATCCTTGGTAGCCGTCTTCCGGATGGCGTCCGCGCAGGACTGCAGGACATCGGACCCGATGATCATGTCGATGTGGTCCGCTACGGCTCCGGTGTTGATGTCGATGACATCGAATCCGAGCGCTTCCTTGCCCTTGAAACGGCTGTTCGCCTTGACGATCGAGAATGGCGACTTCTTGGCTCGAAGCTGCCCGTTGAGGGTGGTCAGGAAATCGCGCACGCCCATAGTGGTCGCCTCGCTGGCGATCAGCGGGTTGGCGTCGGCGGCGTAAGCGTCGATCGCAGTCTGGAAGCCCGTCTCCAGAGCGCGATGCTGCTTGGCCCGGATCGCGTCTTCCGAGGCTGTGTCGGGCTGTGGGGCGACATTCTTCCCGCTGTATTCTTCAGCGACGCTGGTCGCCGTCTTCTGGACGGTGGCCTCGCGTTTGATGGCGCTCTCCTGCAGTGGGTTCTGGGCGTAGGTAGGGGCGGTGGACGCCAGTCCGGAGACGGCGACGAGAGCGAGCAGTCGGAACAGTTTGGTCACTGAGGACTCCTGTATGGTTGTGGTTGTTGAAGTAAGCTCCGTATGAGGTCTGAGACCCTCACGAAGAAGCGGCCCAGCGACTGGGGCGGTGATAGTTGTTGAGCACCTGCGGCTCCTCAGCGTTGTCGACTTTCATCTGGTCAAGTCGTTTCAGCACGTCGCGGAGGATTGCCGGGAAGTTGGGCTCATTCTTCAGCGCTGGATGGTGGGTTTTTCCGGTTAGCGAGGAGGGTTTCTGTGGTCCCGAAACCCTTGGTCGCGATGTAGAGGGTTGCGACGGTCTGACCTGTAGCCATGGTATGCGTTGGTCTATAGCCTGGCGCGTTGCAATGTGCTCCCCTTTGCGCCATTGGAGGAGCACGAACATCGGCGACACCGAATGCGGTGGCGACCGTCAAGACCAGATGCGCGAACTGTTTGATGCAAGGTGCTGGATTCTCTAACTACGTCGAGTTTGAAACAGCATCCTGCCTATCGGGAGAATCACCCTCGATGTGTTACCAGCACTGCAAACAGTCCTTTCCGGTTCAGTCTCGCGTTTCTAGTGATTCTCCTTTGTTTAAGTGACATGGATGCGCCATAAAATAGTCTCTTGCTAGTGTGAATTACAAGCGCAGAGATGCCAATAGCTTCCTTGAGGCGGCGGTTTCGTTCAGTGATTCGTTCGATACTGTCCATCAGTTAGTGGAGATTAACCTGTCTTGACCTCGCTCAATTGCGATATTGGGTGAAGCCTTGCCGATATCGAATGAATGTTCAGGACGCCGCGCCTATAGGTTGTTAGAGCGCTATCAGTTCCACAGCGTTCGAACCAGGGACTGATTTTGAGGTGCGTCGATGTCAACAAGCGCTATCTCGATTTTAGAAATTTATTGTTTTCGTGAAGCCGAAGACACTTGTCGTGTTTTAAACAAACACACTTTTGCATGTTTGAAACCTGCTGGATTGGGTAATGTCGCTGTCGGTGCATAACATTAGGTTTGATCTGAAACGAGTGCTTGAAGCGTGGTCGATGATCTCAAGCATGCCAATCTTGTGGTTTTAAAACAAGCACTGCTAATGGTGGCAAGGTCAGAGACAGGATATTATGCTTGCCGTGCATTGATCCGTGGAAGGAGTGAACCACACCATAATTCCCGACTCCGCTTCCACCATAACTGGAAGCGTCGCTGTTCAAGACCTCATTCCAAGCGCCACCGACCGGAACTCCGACCAAGTAATTGTGGCGAACGACTGGAGTGAAATTGCAGACCACGAGAACCATGTCTTTTCTGTCTTTAGCGAATCTGAGGAAGTTGATAATGCTTGATTCGTAATCGCTGCAATCAACCCACTCGAAGCCGGCGCCGAGGCAGTCTTGCTCGTACAGAGCCGGTTCATTCTTGTAGTAGTGATTCAAGTCGCGAAGCCAGTTCTGCACGCCTCTATTCATAGGGTTGTCCGTGAGGTGCCAGTCCAGGCTGGCAGCGTGATTCCATTCATTCCATTGTCCGAATTCGCCACCCATGAACAACAGTTTTTTCGCGGGAATCGTGTACATGTTGCCGAACAAGAGTCTCAGGTTGGCAAAACGCTGCCACTCATCGCCGGGCATTTTATTCAACAGCGATCGCTTTCCGTACACTACTTCGTCGTGAGACAGAGGCAGGACGAAGTTCTCCGAGAATGCATAAAGTCCGCGGAATGTTAGTTTGTTGTGGTGATACTTTCTGTAAATAGGTTCCATCGCCATGTATTCAAGCATGTCGTGCATCCAGCCCATGTCCCACTTTTGCTGGAAGCCCAGACCGCCCAGGTATGTCGGACGTGACACCAGTGGCCAGGCGGTCGATTCCTCGGCCATCGTCATGACGTCTGGATAGTTGGAATAGATTCGTTCGTTTAGTCGCTTCAAGAAATCGATGGCTTCGATGCACTCTCTGCCGCCATATGGGTTAGCAAGCCATTCGCCATCTTTTCTGCCGTAGTCCAAATAGAGCATTGAAGCGACTGCGTCGACTCTGACGCCGTCGATATGGTATTTGTCGAGCCAAAAGAAAGCATTGCTCGTGAGGAAATCTTCGACTTCATATCGACCAAAGTTGAACACATACGTGCCCCATTCTTTGTGCTCTCCCTGGCGAGGATCGGCATGCTCGTAGAGATGTGTGCCGTCGAATTCGCCCAAGCCATGCCCATCTTTCGGAAAGTGGGCAGGTACCCAGTCAATCAAAACACCAATGTCATTCTGATGCAGAGTGTCGATCAGGTACATCAGATCTTCGGGTTCGCCGAATCTGCTTGTCGGAGCAAAGTAACCAATCGTCTGATACCCCCACGACAGGTCGAGAGGATGCTCGGCGATAGGCAAGAATTCGACATGAGTGAATCCCATGTCTTTTACGTATACTGTGAGTTTGTCGGCGAGTTCTCTGTATGTCAGCCAGCGATTTCCTTCTTCAGGAACCCGCATCCATGACCCCAAATGAACTTCATAGATGGAAATCGGCGCATCAAGCCTGTTCTTCTGTCCACGCGTCTCCATCCACTTCTTGTCTTTCCACTGGTATTTGTTTAAATCCCAGACGATAGAAGCGGTCTTGGGTCGAACCTCTGCAAAAAAACCGAACGGGTCGGATCGCTCCGAAGGTGGCATGCCATTCTTCGGAGTGACGTGATACTTGTAACTGAAACCTTCTTTCACGTCTGCGACAAAGGCAGTCCAGACTCCGGTTAAGGCGATCTGCTCCAGTGGGCTCGCGCCTGCTTGCCAGTTATTGAAGTCTCCAACCACGGAGACCCGCTCTGCGCTTGGTGCCCAGACTGCGAAGTGAACGCCCTTTACGCCGTCCTGCTCCACGAGGTGGGCGCCCATCTTCTCGTATAAGCGATAGTGGGATCCCTTGGCGTATAAATGGAGGTCGAAGTCCGTCAGGAAGTTGGTCTTGATCATTTTTCCGTCGCGAAGTGGGGTCAAGTGCTGCGGATCATATCGCAGTCTTGCGTGTAGTTGTTTGCTGTTTGAGCAAAATGAACTGCCCGGAAATCTGGTTTTCGGGCAGTTCTGCTGTTGCGCTGTGGCGGGTCAAGTTCTTCTTAGGGAAGAAACTTAACACCAGTAGGGCCGGTATCAGCATCATGTGGACCGCGAAAGATGATTTGGCCGATTGCCGCCAGGTAAATCGCGGTCAAGCCGCTCAGTCCGACCAGAAAGAGCAGGTATTCCGTAACACCCCATGGCGGAAGCGTAACAACTCCGGGAGACCCTTGCGATACAAAGTGTTCGATTGCTGTTTTCCATAGAAACTCTTACCGCGACTCAAATGTGCTTCACGCCTGATACAGAAACAGAAACAGAGTTTCCTGTTGAATATCGATGTTTCAAGCTGAAATGAACAAGTCGACGCCCGGTCACGAACCGCGCGTCGACTCATTCAGGGTGCGTGAAGACTGGATTAGTCCGCGACTCAGTGCATGTCCAGGGGGCACCGAGCTGATGCCCAAACTGAATCTGAGCGTGTGAATAGGGAGTCGCAATAACTGTCTGTTGTTGGAGAGGGAATTGTGAATTGTGCAGGACGCGACTGCATATGTTTAACCGAGCCTTGATACCGATCTTTCGTACTATGTTGTCCACCGCCATAGTGCTTAGTCTGGCGCCATGCTTGTTCAAAAACAATGCTTCACTGTTGAAACTCGGATCGTAAGAGCGTCTGATGCGAAGCCAGAGTACAAGGGCGTTGGATGTGGACTGGGTCAGTCGGACTTTGGTCGATCGGGCGCGAGATCGGATAGTCAACTCGACTGGACTGTTCTGCATGATTGCCAGGTCGTCGAGATTGAGAGCGCTGACCTCAAGCGGTTTCAATCGATGATACAGAACCAGTTCAATCACGCACCGATCGCGTGCGTCACCCATGATCGAGATGGCTTGTACTAAGCGGGAGATGTCTGAGTCGCTAAGGGCGCGATTGGCACTTCTTCGAACACTGGTAAGGGCTAGTTGCGAGGAGACGAATTGCTGAAAAATCCTCAGAGAGGAATCGCAAAAGGCGATGGAATCCGCTGCCCCAGCCTCTTTATGAAGTGTCTTGAGAAAGAGAGCTATGAGCGTTTGGAGTGAGTCTTCTTCAACAGATACCACACCGTTTTCGTTGCAGAATCTCACCAGGGAGCCGGCGAAGGCAACGTGAGTTTCTCGAAGGGCTGGAGGCAACTTTTTAATCGTCAGATATTTTGGGTAGTCCTTGAGGCATGCTCGCAGAATTAGTTGATTATTCATGTCGTCATCCTTTTCCAATGCAGCTGCCGACGCGTTCATCGGAGTCTTCTCGATGACTTCGTGCAGTAGCCTACTTGTAGGCTCGAGTGTTCGCGTTCTCGAGCCCGCCGTTCGTTTTCGAGACTCAAAATGACATAGATTTGCGAAAGTTGTGTGAATTTGAGGTGAGGCTTCGCGGCATGTGCGCTCCGGGCTCAATCCGAACAGACCAATGGGCTACGATCAGCAAGTAGTTTTAGTTGTTGGCTGCCAAGCGTGGTTAACACCGCAAAGCTCGCACAAGCTTATTTCTATTAAAGAAAGACATTCTCGGAGAAGTAAAGAGAGAAGAAGATCACTTGATCTAGTTAGTGTGTGACACAGGTCCCATTTCTTCTCCAACCAGGATTTTTTTCCAAGCCCCCGTTTTGGCTCTCAATTTGCTTTATCACCGCATCCGCGACGGGTGTGGTTGTCGTACTGCGCGTACCGCATCGGGCGGCTGAAAGGACGGGCTGATGCCATGTCTGCTGTTCTTGTTCTGACCACCTCTTCGACGCCATCGCACGTGTGCACATGGCGTCGAGCTGTTTCTTTGATTGTGAGAGAGAAAGCCGAGATCGTCGAGCATAATGGCAAGATGCTAAGGGAGAATTTCCCGCAGCCGCTCGTCATACGCCTGAGATCACAGGCATACGTGCCCTACAGACCTCTGGCTCCTAATCGTACAAACATACTGACCAGGGACAAACATACCTGCCAGTACTGCGGAAGAAAAGGCGGCGAACTGACACTCGACC
>JAIERK010000003.1 GCA_019746975.1 Candidatus Obscuribacterales bacterium | reverse complement strand
GCAATGAGGTTGTCACGGGTAAGATTATCGGCGAGGTCCGATCACTATGAAAGTAAGATTTTTGATGAGTCAATGCGAGATCCGCGACATAAGCGACGTGCCAAACCAGGTCGTCCAGCTCTTCCTGGACCAAACCGAATGTCGGTCGCTGTGCAACGACCAGGACAATATCATCGTGTGTAGACAGTGCACAACTGCTCAATGAGCTGTTGAGATCGAGGAGCTTCCGGTAAAAGATCTCTCTATTCGAGTCCGGAACAAACACAAGTGGGCTTGTGATACGAAGTACCGCTCCGTGCTGGCTAACTTGCACAAAAACATAAACTTTGGCGCTGCCTTCCGTCAGCCACCAACCATAACCTTTCGCATCGCGCAGCGCATGGTCCAGCGGGTCCAGCCCTCTTCTGCGGAAATACTGCTCGACCATGTTGACGGCATCGCTTGCCGCACCCTGACTTAACTTATGTGTTCCGAACAAGTCTAGTCCCCTTTGCGTGGAGCCCCGTAAGGCGTGATCTCTTGGATACCAGTAGATGCACGTTGCGCCCCTAGTATACAGCGTCGGAGGTTAAACCGAGGCTTATATTTCGCACCGGGATGAGGGTTGTCACGTTATGCTAACTAACAGGTCTGGATTTAACCAATTTCAGGTATAGGTATGCGGTGTTATATGTGGTGCGCCTTTATACTCAACCCGGATATCCATGACGATGGAAATCCGGTGAGGCTTCAACTCATTAGCATCATTCCCGTAATCATGTTGACCCGCGCGGACCAAGTACTTTTTGTATAAAAATCTGGTGGTCCTTACCGTTTATTGATTACCGAGATTACACCGCTCTTGACCTTAGACCAGCATCGTCGGCTCGTCTGCGCGAATTTTGGAAGGACGGATTTGCGGGTTTGTTAAGTAATGTCCCGGGAGCAATTGGGTTTTCTGAGGGGCTCTGTTCTCGAAGTGCCAAGACTGCTGCATCATCCGCCGACATTAAACAGATTTATCAATGGATGATTACAGACCGCGAAGTTTCACCGGCTAATCCAGTAGCTCTAACGGAACATTGTTGTATTATGTACTCATCGCGTTGCCGTCCGACGGCATATCGATGCTCGGTCCCGAGTAGCGCAGCGGTAGCGCAGGTGACTGTTAATCACTTGGTCGTAAGTTCGAATCTTACCTCGGGAGCTCCATTTACATATATGTCCAAGAAACGAGGTGGGTTGGTCATGGCGAAGAAAGCAGGTCGACCGCTGGAGCACGATATCGATCATCCATTGTTGCTCTTACTGTTCCGCCAGACCGGGACTGACAACGTTACCGACGTTGAGAGAGTTACCGGTATTTCCAATGGGACACTCAGACATTGGTCTCAACACAGAAGCTCGCCATTAAGCAAACTCGAGATGGTTGCCAAGCTAATAGAATGGACCGGTCTCACACTGGAAGAGCTAATCGAATTGGTTAGAGACTACGAATCCCAGGTCGAAGAAGAGGCTCGAAGGGCAAGCTGACCCGTGGCTAAGGACGATAAACCCGCAAAGCAGGCGAGTGCCAAAACGCTGAAGCTTTGGTATGGCGTCATCGTCGGGATTCCCTTGGCCATGACCTTGATCGGGTCTCTTTCTTATGATATTAGCCAATGGGCATTTGCTGTTGATGGACTTTTGGGAATCGCGTTACTGATTGGGATCTTCGTTGTCTCAGGTCCATTTAGGAAGCATGTAATTGCCGCCTGCCTGACTTTGTTCGGTCTCCAGGTCTTCAATATGTCTAACACAACTCGCCTGACTCCAGACTCAGTGAAGGCTGAGCGCGCGAAAGAACATCAGGCGGAGTTAGCAGCCACGCAAAAGTCACAGGAAGACGAGGCAAAGAAAAAGGCCGCTGAGGATAAGAAGGTCGAAGAGCTCAAGGTTAAGTTTACGGCGGAGTCAGCAAAGGTTGAAAAGTCCCGCGTAAAGCGCTTCGGGAAATTCTACGAACAATATGGAGTCTTCAGGGTCTACGGCGTGCGAGGCGCCAAGGACGATAATCGCTTCGAGGTTACCGGCTATGCGGTCAATATCTCGGACAAGCCGATTAGCTATGCTCAGATCGAAGTCGGATTTAGCGATAAGGCTGGTGCGCGCTGTGGACAGGCCGTAAGCAACGTTGGTGATCTGGGTCCAGGTCAGCCATGGAAATTCAAGGTAGTCGAGTACAACGAAGATGCTGCAAGGTATGGCATAACGGATCTTTGGGGCAAAGGCTACTGAAGTCTATATACTCAATCTAAACGGGGATTAAGCCTGATCCCCCTTTTGGGCTATTGAAATTCCGACAGTTTGACGTTATTCTCTAAAACATGTCGGCGAACCAAATTAGAAGGCACCGCCGATAGTGCTTGCAGAAACTAAATATTAAGGCTGTCGCAAGCACGACAGGCCGGACCCTAGCGCGACCACTGGATGGTTTCCCGCTATCAGTTTAAATGTGTCGCGCTAGGGGTTCCGCGTTAACTGTCGTGTGGTGGCGCATACGGTGGCGCGTGCAATTATCAATACAAGACTATTTCAATACAACGCAACTGGACGAGCCGGAGCTCTCGGAAGCGCGAGCGGCTGCCGGTTGGCAAGATCAGTTAGTGCGGAGCTACTTTCGAAAAGCTGGCAGATCCGCCGGCCCGAGCGAGTGCTACAGCGCATTGCTTGCGGCTGGACAGATTAGCGAATCAACGCCATTGACGTCGATTCGGAGATCGATAACGACCTTAACTAAGAGGGGTTTCCTGGAAAAGACTGGTGAGAAACGCATCGGTAGCTATGGGAAGCCTGAGTACTTATGGCAATCAACAAAGGGGGACGAATGTTTATAGAACTGAAGGACAACGGTAAGCAATCGCGAGTGATCAACACGGTACAGATCGTGGGTTTCTACGCGACGAACGACGGTAAACAGTCGCATGTGCAGCTAGGCGACGGCAGTCGGTTAACGGTCAATTTCCCGTATGAGGGGCTCAAGACGGTGCTCTCGCACTACCAGGAGACGGAAGAGATCCCGCATATTCTGTGCGGCAACGTGACGAAGTCGGACGTTGAAGCTGTCGGGAAGCAAGAGACATTGCTCGGCGAACCAGTAACGGTGTCGTGACGAAGCTTGGAAGGGTGAGGAGAAAGATATATCGATACCGGCGCCGTCACGGGATAAAGATCGGCGAGTCGGTAGAGGTATTTCGCGACGTGAAGCGACTCCTGACGCTGATGGATAGAACTATCGATCCGGCATCAGGAACGCTTTACCCGCGAAGACTGCAGGAGCAGGGGCGGCGCTTATTTCCAGGGGTACCGACGAGGGAGTTGTCGGAGATCAAGCGAGACGCGAAGCGGAGGCTTAAATGATTCGGATAACGGAGAACCAGGTTAAGCGCTGCCCGGAGTGTGCGAGGGAAGTCGCGAACATCAAGATAAAGGGGATCCCGTTTGATGTGGACATTGATGAGCGGATCTATAACCACAGCTGCGAGTATTTCGCTAACGCAGACTCTGTGCACGAGTGCACTAAGAGGCAGTCCTCGATATGTCACAAGTTTGCGCCAAGTTTTGAAGTAATGAAGACGATTCAGAAGATGAGGAAAAGGGCATGACAGGCGGAGCTATAGCGAAGGTAGAACAGTTGGAGCTGGCTCCGATCAATAATCAGTATCGGGCGCAGCAAATGCAGATAGCATCGATAGAGCAAGCTCAGAACGTCTCTCAGATGATTATCGCTGCGACTACTAAGACCCATCCGAAGCACAAAGAAGCGCTGAATACGATCCTTATATTGGCTGGAATGGAGATGGGCATGTCTCCGATCCGTGCCACTCAAGAGCTTTTTATTGACCCGCGAAGTGGGAAAGTGGGTCAGTACGTATCAGCTCTGAGGAATGAGATAGCGCGAGATCCGCGCTATGACTACCGCGTCATCGAAACGAGCGACAAGGTCGCGGTAGTCCAATTTTACGAGCTCATCGACGGGAAGATGGTTGCCTGTAATAAAGGCGAGCCGATCATCAGAACGCGGGAGTGGGCGGAAAAGGAAGGCAAATTCTCGAAGCCTGTTTGGGAAGATGGCAAGATGGTTTCCGGCAATGTGAACTATCAAAAGTGGATCGGTCACCCACAGAACATGCTGTTGTGGCAAGCCATCAGGGATGGTGCTAAGTTTTTCTGCAAGGGTTTATTCAACGGCGCGCCGATTATGGATGATGTCGAGATCGCGGAGATTAATGACCAGGCGGAGAACAACTATCCGGTGGCGAATGTTGCGCAGGTGATCGCCGAGGCGAATGGGCATGAAGAGCCGACTAAAGAAGATGTGCTTGAGGCTGCAATCGAAGTCGGTGATACAGAAATCGCCAAACAGGTCCAGCAACAGATTGAGCTGCAATACATCGGTGATGGACAGATCAAAGAGATGCGGGCCGCCGGCGCGGCGCGTAAATGGTCGAGTGCTCAGATCATCGGCTGGTGCAAAGAAAGTTTCAAAGGTCAGGAGGGCTTCGACGAGAAGAAGCCGCTCCACATCACGTTCGATCAATACAACAAAGCGAAGGAACACTTCGCAAACAATGACCCCGCTGCTACCGGAGGATAAGAGGATGATTTCGATAAAGAGGAAGGGCGAGAGACCCATGACGTATTTAGACAAGCTTCACGATGCTTGTGTAGATAGAGGTTTCACGAAGTACGAGCACAAAGAAGTTGCCGCTGTGCTGTCGCTGGTCCGCTATGTCTTGTGGTGTCTGGATTACAGTAACTCGATCCACCGGACGCCGTTACAGCGCGAGGACATGGCGAGTCAGTTGATCCTAGAGACGTACATGAGGACGTCGGAGATCTGCCCTTCAGTCGTGCAAGAAGAGGCTCAGCGGATCTCGGTACACACACCCTTAATCGAAGTTATTCAGAAGGGCATTAACGAGGCTACGGTGTACTCGATGGTGTCAAAAATGGTGGCGCAGTATAGTCGGGTTTGTCTTGGAACCCGCTTGTCTGGTGAAGATGCAAGAGCGCTTGCAAAACGGCTGATCGAGTCCTATCAATCAAAGTTGAGGAAGCATGGCTAACGTAGACCCACTACAGTTGAAACTGGCGCAGTTAGCCGAGAAGGCTATAGAAAAATGCAACTGGACGCCGAAGCAATTCTTCGCGCTGGTAGAAGAAGTCGGTATCACGATCACGTCGTTCGACGGCAACAAGATCTTCGGTGAGGTGACTGAAATTAGACTTCGTCAAATAGAGGACGAGCTGAAAGCCTTTCCGGAAGGCATTCCACCGATCATCGAGCCTGAATGCTGGCCGGCGGAGAAGCTGGAGGAGCTCGGGCTGAAGGTTGAGCAGTGCGTACCGACCATGCTTTACCAGGCTATCCGAAAGTTTGCAGAGGACAACGGGCACACTCTACGGCGGCTTGAGGTTGCTCATGGAGCGGTTGCCAATCTGCGGGATAAGATGAGTCTTGAGGTTCTGTCAGAACTCTTCGACAAGGTGAAGACGTGGCTGACGGAGGACGAGGCGAAGGCAGAGAAGTTGGAACAGGCTGATGCCGCCTACGAGAAAGTTTTCGGCGAGAAGCCGACCGAAGTAGCTTTTGACGGTCCGCATGTGGTGGAAACAGAGGTGATTGAGGCCCCCGCCGACGGCGAGGAGGTGGAGGGCTTCGATCATCTCTTCGATAAGGCGGAGCCTTGCGATGTGGAAGAGTGCTCGGAAGATGCGATCTATTTCGTCGGCTCGAAGAGAATGCGCTCTTGCGAGCAACACTTGAAACATGAACTTTTCGGGAAGTACCGCAACAAGGAGCTGATTTCAGAGGCGCGAGCTCAGGCTGACGAGAAGGCAAAGGCGAAAGAGGACGAAGAGACTCGGAAGCTCGCGGAAGCGGAGGAGAGGATCACCAAGTTTGAGCGGCTCGAAGTAATTAATCGTTGGACCGGCGATAGTACAAGCTTAGGATGGGTTGCCGGTAGACTCAGGGCGCTAGAAGTTGAGCTCGATGATACCAAGCGGGTACTGGGCGCTAGACAAAGGTTGATTGAAGCAGAGATTGCGCAAATCAAAGAGACGTATGGTGATTCCGTTCTCGACATACTTGATAAAAACTTACCGCGCACCAAAGATGGTGACTTCGATAAGAAGTATTTGACGCTCAGTACTGTCCGCCTGAGCGGGAAACAGACTGGCGGGAAGCTAAAAGTCATTGACGGAGTGGCTTTATCAGAGTGGCTAAATTCCCTGCCGAAGGAAGAATTACCGCTCAATTCTATCAGCGAAGATGTTATCAGAGTCCTCGATTTTGATGACGTCAAACTGAACTACACCGCCAGTGGTGGCGCTGTTGAGTTGCCCCCAGGACTAGAATACGAAGAGGTAAGGGCGCTGGGCGCTTGGGATGTAACCATCCCAGCATGAATGGTGTGAGAGGCTAAAAAGTGGAAGCAATAGTAAACGTCATACTCGGAATAGCGAAAGCTCACAGAGAGCTTACCTATCAACTACAGGGTGTCGGAGGACCACGCGCGACTGACTTCAGGCGCTGGATTGACGAGCGGAAGCTTGACCATAATGAGTACCGACGACTATCAATAGTAGATGCAATCTGCACAAATCATCTTGTGTACTACTTCGGTCGGACGAGATCGCAAGCGACCGAGCTGACATCAGGCTTCATGCTGGATTACCAGGTAGTTTACGGCGAGAGTGGTATGAAGGAAGCGGCGGCTGATCTCTTGCGGACTGACGGCGACGATCGGCATACCCTGATGGCGATTTATGTTGGCTTCCTCATATATATAGGAATGCCAAGTGCTCAGCTTGCTGTCGAGAGGGCGAGTGACATGACCGTCTTGACACTGCTCACGTATAAACAAATGGAGCAGGGGGTCAAGAAAACGCTGGTATGAGCGCGCGGAAGAAGATCCCTACAACCTCTGTTGGACCTCTTCGAGTCCCGCTTTATTTCGTGTTCAATCTTCGCCCTGTGCCGTGGGAGCGCAACGTCCCGATAAAGACAAAGGGAAGGGTGCTGATGCTGAAGGCACAGCGGACGCGAGATTATGAGGCTCGGATTGCGGAGGCAACAGCACTACAGTACGAATACGATGCACCACTCGAAGGCGACTTGATCGCGCATCTAACATACTACCTGGCTAACAAGATTCACGGTGACCTCGACAACTTGACCAAGGCGGTGCTCGACGGAATGCAGGGAGTAGCTTTCCGCAACGACAAGCAGATAAGAGGACTGAATATCCACGTTGTCTATTTTGAAGAGCTTGAAGACGGAGAGCCGCGCATAGAGCGGACGGAGGTTATCTTAGTGCACAGAAAAGGCAGGGCGCGTGAAAGTTGAGATCTGTACTAAGAATCAATTAAAAGTCGGCACCGTAGATTTGCCAGATTTTGAAGGCTGGCTTCCCGACGCGTTGAAGATTGAGAACACAATCTATAGGCGCGTTAACCAAACGACTCAGTACGAAGAAGTAGGAATCATGTGGACCGTTGAGCCACAAGACGTGAGGATGATGTTTTGAGTAAGAAGAAGGAACTCCCATTTTTCCAGGTAACGATCACGAGAGAAGAGGCTGATCTGATCAAGAGCTTGTGTGAAGAGCATACGCGACTTGTCAACACCGTAGGCGGACTGGTTCTCACCAGGCTTCAGCCCGTTATCCAGCGAGAGGTTGAAGTCGCGAAGACGCTGATCGAAAAGCTGTCGTGACTTTTGGCGATCTCTGTATTTGCGTTTTGTTGTACTTCATCTGGCGTGAGATATCTAAGTAATGCAACTGTACGATACACAAGCTGAGCAGGAGCTTCTGGGCATTGTCCTGGCTCATCCTGCGCGCGCCTTGGAGTCGTCGTCAGGAATGATTACTCCAGAATTTTTCTGGAGTATCAAGCACAAGCGGATTTATCGAGCGATTGAAGAGCTCCGGGAAGACGGACAAGAAGCCGATATCGTGACAGTGTCGGAGCAGTTAAAAGAGAAGAACCTACTTGATGATGTTGGCGGGCGGCGCTACATAGCAGAGCTGGCGTCGGGCGCTTATGGCTCACCAGCTACGATACCATTTCTCGAAGACAAGCTCGTCAAGTTCAAGAAGGCGCGCGAACTTCATGACGTAGCGCAGAATACGATAACGGAACTGGAAGAGAACCCAGAGAACGCGGAGGCGTTGCTGGAGAAGCTGGCAACGGCCAGCCGGACAATAAGGCAGTCGACTTGGCTGGAGGCGATTCCGTTAGTAGAGGCGTATGCGCCGAAGCCGCTAACTGCTGACTT
>JAIERK010000087.1 GCA_019746975.1 Candidatus Obscuribacterales bacterium | reverse complement strand
GAATGAAATGGATTCTGTCGAAATTTCATTGTATACAAGCGCATCCTGTGGCGAGAGATTTAACACCAGCGCGCCCTCGGCTCGGGATTCTTCTACTGGTTCAGTGGGTCCCTGTAACTGAAAAGGTTCTTCTTCTGCACGAGGATGCGAAAACCTCGGGGTCGCCGTAGAACGTCTCTTATAGAGACCTAAAAGCGATAGCGTGCTGAACTCCTGAAACTGACCGATCATCTCTTTCAACACCACCATTGCTATTCTCTTTAGGATCTCTGAAGCGGTAGAGTCAGCGACTCCAGTGACCAGCGCTAACTCGGCTGGAATAACATCCATCCCATTCATCTTGAGAATAATTGCAATAACGTACGGTCGCAGTTTTTTGACTCGATCAAACAGGGTTCCGGCGGTAATCCACCAATCTCTTTTGCACACACTACACTTAAGTTTTCTGGTGCAGTGATCTTCCGGCAACTCCGAATTCCCGCACTCACACTGAAACAGATTTCCATGAGTCCGATGAAATTTCACAAGGTAGCGAATCGCATCCTTTTCGCTACATATAACTCTGTTGTATCTCGCAATGATTTTTTTGATTCGCCGAACGCGGGCGCGTTTTACTTGTCTGGCTTCTGATCGTTTCATAAGCAGCACCTCCGTAATATTAATAACGTTGGCGCAGCCAAAAAAGTTCAATTAGCTAAGGCGACAAGCAAGAAGAGCCTGACATCGGCGTCTTCATGCAACTTGAGGGAAAAGTGGAAACCGATATCGGTTTCCACTCAAATCAGACGAAGACCCAATCCGTCGCAGGAACGTCACACACCAAGCCATTTTTCAACGGACGACGCACGGCACAAACACAAAAACACTTGCAAAACAATCACATTCGGCAACATGGGCCGAATTACATAGACCAGGCAAGCCTTGCCAATACTTCTATTTGTACGAATTGATCTTGTCTAAAAAAGCATTCTCGTCTTTCACAGCGCCTCCGTTATAGAGAACGTTGTCGCCAGCATCAAGAAATACTAATCGGGGAATTCCAGATACGGAATATTTTCTGACCAGGTCCGCGTAGTTGTTATTGTCAATATCGACTTGCTGGAAGGTGATGTTCCGCATCTTGTACTTTGTTGCGTCAAACACGGGCGCAAAGGTTCTGCATGGCGCTCACCAGTCTGCGTAAAATTCGATCACCTTCTTGACCTTGGTCGCCCCAGTCGAAGAAGGTCCACCCGCACCACTCGAAGCGGGAGACGCAGTGGCAACATTTGACGCACCGCTGTAATTGAGCGCGGTAAGAGCTCTATTGGCGTGAGCCTTGAGCTTCGCGTCGCCACTCATCACGACGAATTGGTACTCTAGCTTCGCCTGAGAGATATGATTGAGCGCTTGATGACAGAGCGCCATATAGTAGTGAGTGAGCGCATTACTCGGGTATTGTTGTGCGATGGTAGAAAACTTGGTAAGAGCAAGAGAAAACTTACCTGAGGTATAGTCTTGCACGGCCTGAGTGAAGGTTACAGGAGCTGCCGAGGCCGCCATTTGGGCTCCAACAATCAGAGCAACAATCGACGGGAGAAACAACCACTTTTTCATGGGTCTAGGACTCAATTAGGGACAGTATCTATGTACCACTAGAAGGCGTTACGAAATCACTCCAAGCCTTTTTCCGACCTTGTCGAAAGCGGCAAGCGCATGATCGATATCCTTTCTCGTCAAAGCGGCTGAAATCTGGCAACGCAACCGGGCCTCACCCTTAGGAACAACCGGATACCACAGACCGCGGACGTAGACTCCTTCCTTGAGTAATTCTCCGCTCATGTCCATCGCCACTGAGGCTTCGCCCACCATCACTGGAACAATTGGGTGCACACCCTCAAGAATGGTGAAGCCGAGCTTCTGAATTTCTGTTCTGAAGTACAGGGTGTTGTCGTGAAGTCGTTCGACAAGCTCGCTGTCTTCGTCAAGCATTTTAAGAGCCTCGATAGAGGCACAAACAATTGAAGCAGGAAGAGTATTGGAGAAAGTATAAGGTCTGGATTTCTGACGCAAGAAATCAATCAGTTCCTTCTTTCCGGCTATAAAGCCTCCGGCAGCACCGCCAAGAGCCTTTCCGAGAGTTCCGGTCACAACATCCACTTGCCCATGGACACCGCAGTGCTCTGGTGTGCCGCGCCCGGTAGCTCCCAGGACGCCGGTCGAGTGAGAGTCATCGACGAAAGAAAGTGCGCCGAACTCCTTGGTTATAGCGAGGAACTTCTTCACGTCGCAGAATTCGCCTTCCATGCTGAAGACGCCGTCTGTCGCCGCTACGCTTACCCGGTACCCTTTGCTTTGGTTGTCTTTGAGCGCTGTTCGCATGCCATCCAAGTCGTTGTGCTTGTAAGCTACCAGGTCGGTTGTCTTGGTGGCCTGACGCACCAGCCTGATACCGTCTATGATACTGGCATGATTGAGCTGATCGCTGTATATGATGTCGCGATAGTCACTCTGACCGAGATCGGCAGAAAGTAAACCTGTGAAAAATGCTTCATTGGCAGCAAAGCAGGAAGAATGCAAAACAGCCGCCTCTAATCCAAGGAATCCGGCAATTTTCTCTTCCAACTCCAGGTGGATTTTCTGCGTGCCGCAGATAAATCGCACTGAAGCCATTCCATATCCGTATCGATCCAGCCCGGCTGAAGCAGCCGCTTTAATTCGGGGATGATTGGCGAGTCCGAGATAGTTATTAGAGGCGAGCATCACGCAGAGCCGTCCATCAGCCATAACGACTCCAGCCTGATCGCTTTCAATCGGCACTTCATATTTATAAGTCTTGGATTCTTTGGCCTGCTCGAGCTCTCTGCCCAATACGCCGTACAGGTCCGAGGGATTCAAGGTCTTACTACCTGTTTGAGTGTTTGATGAAGCACCGCCCATAAAAATCTCCTCGGTAAGTAATTAGAACTGCCTGCCACTAAGGCTGAAACACCAACTTCATTTCGTTGCCGGAGTTAAGCTCCTCAAATGCGGGCTCATACTCATTCAACGAATAGACTTTCTTGCACAAAATTTTATCGAGCTTAGACTGCAAATCGAGATGCGGTGCTTGCAACAGTCGCAACATGGTCTCCCATGTGTCAAACATTTTTCGCCCGAAGATCCCTTTGACCGTGACCCCCTTCCAGATAACACCATTGGCGATATCAAAGTCGGTCAGTGGTTTTCTCGTGATACCTAAGAGCAGAACAGTGCCTCCATTCCTGACAATTTTAAACGCGTCTCTGTAGGCGGATGGAGAACCAGACATTTCAAGAACGACATCAACACCGTTGGCCATGTTTTCTCGCTTTTCGATAACATCGTAAAGCGCCTGCGATCCTTTGAGCACATCAAAACATTGGTCAGCACCGAACTCCTCTCCCAATGCGAATCTTCGCTCTACATCAGCCGCTTCCGTCAAGTAAATTCGAGCAGCACCAAACTCTCTACAAAGGAATGTAGCCATCAAACCAAGCGGACCCGCTCCGAGAATAGCCACCGATTTGCCTCGAACGTCGGCCTCGTAGACCGTATGCACGGCATTGCCAAACGCATCGAGCATCGCCCCGATTCTTGATGGGATTCGAGATTGATCGCCGTCTTTTCCTAGCAGAATGACATTGTTGTACGGCACGCATACATACTCAGCGAAACAACCATCCAGATGCACGCCCTTAACCTTCACGCGGGTGCAAATATGCTCATTGCCTGTACGACACAAGGTGCAATGGCCGCAAGATAGATGCATCTCGGCCGTTACGTAATCGCCTTTTTGAATGCGAAGATTATCGGGCACGTCATGAAAAATGTTGCCCTGAACAGCTTCACCCAACTCATCAACAACACCACAAAACTCATGTCCGACCACAATCGGCTGGTAGGCTCCATTATTCAGGTATCTCTGCATCTCAAGCCGGATACCTTCAGACTTCGAGCTCTGATAGATGCTCTTGTCTGTGCCGCATACAGCTGTCGATAAGACCCGAATTCTGACCTCGTCGGCGCGCACCTCTGGGATTTTGCGATCGGTCTTCAAAGATAAGCCGTCGTTTTCAAGACTCTCTTTCATAAGACATTTCATAGCAACTAAATAGGACTCCTTTTGCGTTGATCCGTGGGCCAAAGTTTTCATTGCTCCTCCGGCGTCCTGACTTTCAGAACGGGTGCGCTGCCTGATGCATTAGTCTAACAGCAGACAAACATAGTGTGAGATTCTCAACTCTATAGGATTCACACAATGAAGTTTATCTCATCAGTAATCAAATGAGACCAAACTAAGGCCTATAGCGCTTCTCCATAGACTGCCAGAGCGCTTGAAAAATACCAAAATTGCGACCTCGCAATGGTTCGGCTGGGCGCGTCGACTGTCAAAGAACGTGGCAATAAACTTTCGATATATTTCAATGCCGCTAATTACGGTGCTTGGCTTAGCGAATCTTTAGTTGCCAAGCCGCTTCCGGGCTCCTACATTACTATTAGCCGCAATCATTTCTTTATCTTCCATCTTCGGTATTCCCAGACACGAGCCCATCAAAATGAATTTCGATCCCCAATCCCTCAACCAGGATTTGCAACAGACAAGCACAGATCCCAACATCGTGGCCATGGCAGAAGCGCTGATTGTGCGCATGATCGTCATGGGTAGTGGGGGACCAGACAATGGCGAAGTCACAGATCAGGGACTTCGATTCGTCCGTCACCTCATGGCCAACTCGCGAGCATGTCGAGGGGGCTTCGTACCTAATTTCAAAAACATGGATTGCATAAAAGAGGTCGCACGCGATTTCATTCGACAATGCGGATCGGCATCGCGAGCATTGCAGACGATGTATCAGGTAATTTGATGATCACCATATTCCTGAACTCGCGCTATTCTGACGCGCGTTCTAGGTCCGCTTTGAGCTCATCGGCTGAACCATAGCGATCCGAAACATCGAATGCGGTTGCGCGTTTCACAATCGCACTCAACTTCATGGAAATTTCTGGTCTCTCGACTCGCGGGTCGGATTCTTGCATCGGTGCGGGATCACTGCCAGTGAGGAGGAAAAACATTGTGCAGCCCAGCGCATAGATGTCACTTTGCGGCTGCGGATAACCGCGGAACTGCTCCACTGGGATATACGCTTGTTTTCCGACCACTGTAGAGGTTCTGGTCGACTGTAGCTGATGCGCAACAGTAAAATCGATGAGCATAATTTCGCCTGCCGAATTGCACATTAGATTGTCCGGGGTCAGGTCGCGATGAATAATAGCTGGTCTGAAGCTGTGCAAGTAAGAGAGAATATCGCAAATCGAAATGATTACTTCCAAAACGGCATTCTCATTCAGGGGTCCGTTAGCAGCGACCAGCGCTTTCAAGGTTTCTCCATTGAAGTATTCGAGCACGATGTATCCGCGATTATCCTCGACGAAACAATCGAGCAACCTGACTATAGAAGGATGTTTCACATGTCCGAGAATCTGCGCTTCGTGATTCAGCAGGTCGTACTGCTTTTCGGCGAGAGCCGAACCCCGATGTACCGGTAGCACGTACTCTTTGACGACAACAAGAACATCATCGTCATCATGAGCGACAAGCAGGTGAGAAAGATCAGTGGATTTCGCGGAAGCGAGATAAATCGTACCCTGCCCACCGCCGCCCAAGCGTTTCAAAACACGATAACGTCCATCGTTAAGCTCTGTGCCGGTCGTAAGAACCCCTCGCCGGGTTCGTGTATCCGGAGAAGAAAAGTATTGAAGCCAAAGATTGGTGTAGCGAGTACTCTGCTCCCCCACTCTTATATCGCCCTGCGCGATATTGACCATCGCATTGGGAGCGTTGGTTTTGAGTTCGCTCAACAACAGCTCTGGCTCCACCCAGGCAAAAGCGTTGCACCATCTGAGCTTGTAAGTCTCAACATTGCGGGTAGCAATGTACAGATAAGGCTCCACTTGTCCTGACCGAACTTCGTCCACAATCTCGAAAGCCTCTACTTCGGACCAGGTAATTTTCTTGCGCGTAGTGCTGTCATATTTCTTGTTACCAAGCACAATGCCATCGTAGGCGAGTTCGACAATCTTTATCTCGGTTTGCTCCGACATCTTTTTCCAGGAGACAACCATTCCAAACAGCAAAACAACAGAGCTATAAATCATCAGAGGTCCGCCAAACTGCATGGCTCCGCGAATCTCGTGACCGATCGCGCTTGCAAATCCGATGAACTGCAATGCCGCAAAAAGAAATCCAAATACTATGACCAGGAAGCAAATCATCTGCATCTGTTCACGATGCTCGGAGTGATCGCTCATATTGGTCGTGATGCGCCTGCCTTCTGTCGTGATGTATTCGAGCTTCTTCGGATTGGTGCTTTCCATTGCGATTGAAATTTAGTGAAGATTCTTCCTGATCTGTTGTACCCGCCGAAGGAGCGATTCTGCATTTGGAATTCGTCCGGCTAGCTCCATCCTGGTGCAATCTCTGATGAGTGTATCGACGTCGACAGCGGTTTCTATCCCGATATCACGCAAGCTGCTTTCGGAAAACGGCTCAGGATCTCGTCCAGTCAACAAGAAAAAAACAGTAGCGCCGAATGCATAGATATCACTCTGAGGCGTTGCTTTGCCTCGAAATTGTTCCAGCGGAATATACGCATTCTTTCCGACTACGGTACCGGTGGCGGTGCCAATAAATTCATTGGCAGCACCAAAATCGACGACGGTTATTTCACCATCCCGTCCGACGATCAAGTTGTCCGGAGTCAGGTCTCGGTGAATCACCGCTGGGACTAAACCGTGCAGGTAAACGAGAACCTCAGCAATCCCTTCGGCCCAGATGGCTACAGTCCTCGACGGCTGCGGTCCGAACTCACCGATGTAAGTGCGTAGATTCCGTCCTTCAATGTACTCGAGTACCAGGTAATGACGCTGGTCCTCGACAAAAGCATCATAGACCGAAGCGATTCGCGGGTGATCGACACGCGCCAACATCTCCGCCTCTCGTTCAAATAAAGCAAGACATTTCGCTCTAACCTCATCATCAGCTGATTCCGGCAAGACCGCTTCTTTCAATATCACAGTTTGCTTACCATGACGTTCGGCAAGATACACGGCTGACAGTCCACCAAACGCGACCTGTCCAATGATTCGCAACTCCCCCTCACGAAGCTTGTCGCCCGACTCATGCGGGATGAACGCCGTTGAGCCAAAACGCATACCGAGTTCGGTCTCCCAGAGTTGAGTGAAGCTCAGATTGGCGGTATTCCTTCCTTTCGAGATAATGTTGGATGACAGCTCTGTCAAAGCAGGCTTGGTTTTCACGGTAGGACAATATGTTGAAATTACTAGAAGGAGCCGTTCGAGATCGGCGCTGGTAAATCCATCAATTGAAAATGTCGCAGAGGCGTCGCGATGAAACCGAAACACAATAAATACAGGTTCATAACTCGGCAAATCGAACTTGGTGAACGCGATCTCTTTCAGTTCGGACCAGTGCCTGTCCAACTCTCCATTCATCGAAAGAATGAACAGTGGGGGCAACGAAATGCCGGTATAGTCAGCCTTTACAGCGATATTTCTTGCGAGCATCGCCACGGCGATCCAGGTCATCCCGAAGATCGCAAGCAGCATAAACAAAAAAACGATGAACATTTTCGGATACATCATGAGCACAATGATGAGAAAAAGTCCGACAAAAATCATCGTCGAATAGCCAATACTGGAGGGCAGGTCGCCAAGCATTGATAGAACTGCACCAACCGGCGTCTGATCTACATAATGCGAATATGGAATGACATGTTCGACAGCGGCAAACTCTTTTACAAGAGCGAGTTCATCGATCTCTGACGGTTGAGGAAAAGGTGCCGGCTCTTCGGACTTCATATCGTTTCAATCATGCCGCTACTTCACTTAAATGACAAGCTTCACGGACGGACAACCCGGGGGCAGGTCGCTGACCCCGCTTGAGGGGCATTTTGCAGGTAGTAGGCTCGATCCTATTGACGAATGCATTCGATTTTTCTACACAAGGTTAACCGATATCGGTTACCACTCCGAAACCTCATATACCCTCAACCGCCCGGTTGTCCCAAATTCAGACCTTCTCAAGAGGAGCCGTCGCACGCACCAAAAGAGGCGGTCCCCTTTGGGCCGCCTTAACCTGAATAGTTGATAACTGAGGACTACATTCCGAGAATGC
>JAIERK010000254.1 GCA_019746975.1 Candidatus Obscuribacterales bacterium | reverse complement strand
GTCGTCCGAATTTAGCAATCCAAAGACCAATATCGTCCTCGACAACAGTTTTAGGCCGCGCTCCCCCAATAGAAGTTCCTAAAAGGAGCAGTTCTTGAGCTTGGATTGTCTCGTGGTCATGTTCTGCAAGTTGCTCTCGAACTAGCCTCATTGCTATGTCCTGAAGTCGCGCCAAGTCGAGAGTTTTGTTGAACTTGCGCAAAGGTGCTGGCGGCGTTTTGTTCAATCCGAATCCCAGAGCGCCTGCGCGGTCATCAGGAGACTCAAGTAGGTAATCAATCTCTCGAAGTACAGCTTTTCCAGAGTGGCGTTCTATCAGGCGACGTCCCCAATAATCTGGTCCGGCATCACGAAGCGAACTGAAGACTCCCTCTAGGCGCGCATTCTGATAAGTACTCGTTCCGAGCTTTAGATCGATCGGATCAATTTCCACCGCATTGGTTCTAGAAAGATAAGACTTCCCGTAGACGAATTGACCTATGCTATTTCCACGGCGATCCTTCGTCAATGTGAGGCGCCCAGCGGTGACGCTGATTGTTTCTCTTGGAAGTGTTATATAGACGAAACATTCTGACTTTGATTCTTTAGAAATCATTGTCTAGTCCTCGGCCTTTTCGCACCCGCTGACGCGCTCTCGCGGATTCCATGGATAATCCTTCCTCGTCCTTGGAAGGATCAGCCACGTCATTCAATTGATCCAGTTGGTCGTAGAGCCACAGCAATGCGGCGTAGACAACCATTCCCGTCGAAACCTTCCCCCTTTCTGCGTCCATTACAGCGCGTGGACCAGTACCAATTCGTTCGGCTACATCAGATACCGTCATGTTTCTGCGTATCCTCGCTACTCGAAGATTGGAACCGAGACTTTTCAAAGTTCGCTCGACGGGATACGGAGGCGATTCAAGTAACTTGTTACGACGGCTCATATACGCTCAAAAGCCTTTTAAGTCAGATAAACTATCTTGTAAAGCATATCAGAGTTTTTTGTAATTGTCTAATATATGCTTTGTAAGGCATCATAAAGTTGTTAGACTGCTTTTAAAAGCCATTTAGTGAACACCGAATCATCTCATAATCAATCGCAGAGCTTTGTCCTTCGGACCGGGGAAGCCTGGTGCGACAGCGAAATGAGGAGACGCTTTCCGGGTCTGCGTGCCCCGTTGTTTATAGAGCTTGTCTAGAGCTTGGTTCGCCAGTCTCGCCCGATGTCTCTGAAATCGTCTGTATGACCGTTCAACCCATCGATGAACTTTGCAAGATTGGACAGTTCGTCGTCTTCGTTGTCTCCATAGTATTGTTTGACAATAATGGCGTTGTCTGCGAAGTCTCGGACCTTGACCGGATCATCTTCGATGATAATTGTGTTTGCCAGCGTATAGCCAAAATCATTCATCTTGTTTAGATCTTTGAGAAATAGCGCCTGAAAGAATGAGAGCTCAAAACGCTTGGTGCAGTGATCGCGATTCCAGACAAAGAGCGGCTTCACTGCTGCAGGGAAGATCGTTTGCACTATGGTGTCGACATACAACGGTGAACCGGCTGACCAGATGCCAACCTCGAATTTGCGCCAGACGGCATCGATTAAATCTTGCGCGAATGGACGAAAGTAGACGGCTAATCTGTCAATGACGAAATCAGGCTCTCTTTCCAGACGGTCTTGTCTCGAGTGAATAAGCGTCTCATCCAGATCAAAAATTACCAGCGCTCGCTTCGTTGTCTCTGTCATTTTGCTCTTTAGTGGTCCCACTAGTTGAACATTCTACGTCAGGAGTCGATGAAATTGTCAAGAGTTGTGGGGGTGTGGCGTCGGGTGGATACAAAAATTCGATTTGAAATGTGCGCTGTGCTCCCGGCAGAATTTTGGCTTCGAGCAATGACGGCAAAGCTTCGCCTCGATGTCCGACAAGGTGGAGGTAGCGCATCGATGAGGTCAACGTCCGTCCATTCGAGAGCTCCGAAATTTTGAGCGTACCGCGAAAGAATACTTGCGGCTTGGTCTGACCGAAGAAATTTACGGTCTCCTTTTTTTCATCCGACTTGATCGGGCATTCGACCGAAATTCTAACACCGCGTTCTTTCGCGCCTGTATTCTTAATCGGCACGACAATTTTGTACTTCAAACCGTAGTTACCGTGCGCCTCGTAGGCCGTGTCTGGATATCGCACCGCCAGCGGTGCACTTTCTATCTGACCTGTTCCGAAGGTACCCTTGCGAACTGAAGATAACGGAAAAGAATAGGGCTTTTCGGGCTCCGGCATTGTTAATACACTGCTTCCTGGATCGGTGATGGTGCTGTTCCAGGTAGAACCTATCTGCACCCCGGAGACGCGCCCATATTTGATCGGTCCGGCGGCGTCCGGCGCCGTTGGTGCGATATCGCGATTGTCCACGAGCTTCCCCTCGGTGAGCAGCCTTACGAACTCATCTTCCGACGGACTTCGAAACTTGCCGTTTTCGTCAACGGCAAAAAGCGCTACCAGAGCAAGCCTGACAGGACCAGACGATTTGAGTCGTGCTAGACAGCTCCTACCGTTGAGTGGCGGAGTGAGCGAGGCAACTGGAATAGGGAAGGCATTTAGCAGCCGACTCTTCCCTGGAGGAATCGTCAATCGGTTTTTCCAATCGACTGGAGGCTTTTTATCTCGCAGGAGATCGCCTGTGACTCGATCGCCGGGACCGGCATAAATCTTGCCTTCAGGATTGTCCGACAAGGTGGGAAGTGCAACGAATGGTGCGTCCGGTTGGCTCAGATAGCTGGCACCACTCAGTACTTCCAGATGGACGGTCTTCTTTTCAGTGTTGCCGACAATGAGGCCAAGCCACAGATCTTCCATGTGACCGCTTTTCTTACCGTCGGCGATGTGGTGGAAAAACAGATCGAATTGATCCTGAAAGCTATAGTTCAGATGCGCCCCGCTTCCGTCCTTGATCGGGTACGTTGATAACAGAATGCCCTCGCCAAGAACCACCTCTGGGCTATTGCTGTTGAAAACAGGTTTTTTGTCGAGCGCACCGGGAAGTGGTCGAACATCCCTGATGGCGCTAGTCTCGCTTTCATCTGCAAGTCCCGGACCCGATTGCGCGAGCATAGAAATAATTACCGATAGAGTTAAGAGTCTGGTCAATAGTAAAACCATGAATTTCATATGACTAAATATATGTTTCAATAAAACTGCTTTTGGGCTGAATAGACATTGTCGCTGCAAAGAGAGCTTTCGATACTAAGTGTTTTCTGGAATCATAGATCGTTTGAACGATATCTGTATCGTTGCAGGTAAAGAGCTAAGGCACTGCTTCCGTGATTCCCACGTTTTGATATATACGGTGTTCGTGCCGCTGATTTTGTATCCGGTCAGCCTGGTTAGTCTCTCGGAGTACAGCTTGTGGCGTGAAGGACTGGCAGAGACTCGCCCTATTCATGTCGCTTTCGAGAAGGACGGTCTCGACAAAATTCCGGAATTTGTCGCGGCCGTGAAAGAGGCAAAACGTTTGAAGGTCGTGGAGTCTGATAATCCGATCGGCGATTTGCAGCAGGGAAAGCTGGAATGCGTCGTTGACGGTAGCAAGGCACCAGAAAGTATCAAAATAATTCTCAATCAGGCCTCCGATCGGTTTTTGGAAACGAAAGTGGCGATGGCGACCAAGACTTTTGAAGCGCGTGGCAAGGCGATGCGGAAAGCGCTGGAAGAGGCCGGTTGTGAGACGAAGGTGATCAGGGTCTTCGATATCGTGACGACTAGTGTCGGAACGATAGGAGGTAGGAAAGCGAAGCTGCAAGACATGGAGCTGACCGCCTTCTCCACGACAATGGTGCTGGTCGCCTTCTATGGATACACAATGCTTATCATCACTGTCGGCGCTGTTTATCCTGCTCTGGCATCGTTCACCGAGGAGTTCGAGAAGCGTACGAAGAACACCACTTACATGTTGCCGGTAGAGCGCTCATCAGTCGTTATCGGAAAGTTTTCCGCCGTCGTAATGCTCACTCTTTTGTCGGGCATGGTCAATTTTTTCAGTATGGGTCTTGTTGCAGTCTATTTCACCTGGAAGCTGGACTGGCTTAGACGTACTCTAGCTCTGGCTCTAAAGCAGTACAGCCTGGGTAATGTCATTCTTTTGCTTGTTGTTTTTCTACTTTCGACTCTTCTCGTCGCGGCAATTTACTCGTTGATGGCTGCTAATGCTAAAAGCTTCAAGGAGGCTCAAAACGCATCCTCGCTCATCCTTGTTGGTATCACCATTTTACCGATGGTGGCACTTCTACCGGGGTGGCAGCTAAATGAGCTCACCGCCTTGGTTCCGATACTGAATATGGTGCTTGCTGCCAAAGCTATAGTGACGGACTCACTTGGGTCATTCGAGATGATATGCGCCAGCATGGAGACGATCGCCGTTACGGCCGTCCTTGTCTACCTCAGCCAGGTGGTTTTCTGGGGGCGTGAGCCGGCCGATCGAGTACCCGAAGACAAACTAGCGACGAATCCATCAACAGGTGAAGGTTAACCCAATGAGTTTAGACGCGATCAATTTGACCAAGCGTTTCTTCGACCCCAAGCGAGGTGAATTCAATGCCGTCGACTCGATCTCCTTCTCATGCTCGAAAGGTGAAATATTTGGACTTCTTGGACCGAACGGCGCCGGCAAAACCACGACGTTGAGAATGATCACTACAATTTTGAAGCCAACAGCGGGAACCGCAAAAGTAAATGATTTCGACGTGATAGCACAGCCCAGGCAAGTTAGAAAACAGTTGGGATTCGTCTCTGCCGATACGGGATTGTATGAGCGATTGACACCAAGAGAGATTCTTACGTACTTCGGGAGGCTGAGCAAATACCCGAAAGAGAAGCTCAAAGACCGCATTGATGAGATCACCGTCATGCTGCAGATGGAGCAATTTGTCGACAGCCGATGCGAAAAACTTTCTACAGGAATGCGGCAAAAGGTCTCCATAGCAAGAGCCATTGTGCACGACCCGCCGGTAATTATCATGGATGAACCGACAACAGGCCTGGATGTTCTCACGAGTCAGGTCTTGCACCGATTCGTCCTCCAGTGCAAGGAAATCGGCAAGTGTGTGGTCTTCTCGTCTCACATCATGAGTGAGGCTGAAAAACTCTGCGATCGAATGGGCATCATCCACAACGGTAAATTGCTTGCTGCAGGAACGCTAGAAGAGCTGCGCCGTGAGAGTGGAATGCACTACCTCGAAGACATCTTCTTGAGCGTCGTGAAGGAGACCGGCAGTGACGTCACTTGATTGGGACGAAATCTGTGTCGTCTTTCGCAAGGACTTGCTCGAGGTATTGCGTGACTATCGCACGCTCATCGTGATGATCTTGATGCCCGTAATAATCTATCCGGCGCTGCTTGTTCTGCCTTCCAGTTTGGCGCACCACTTGCAGTCCGACATGAGGAGCAAGCGCTATTCGGTTGGATTGGTTGGAGACTACAAGTCGGCTGTGAAGTTCTTCGGCGAGACTAAAACTATCACCATCACAAAAACGGCTGATGAGGCGGAGCCTGAGAAGATTGTCTCGGCGAAGTTGGCGGACATCGTTGTCTCGTTTCCAAAAGACTTCTTTCGACTGATCGACGGCAATCTTGATAGCACGCCGAAGGTGACGATATTTTACGACGCTCGCAAGGACCAGAATCTGATGGCGCTGACAGAGGTGCGCGGAGTGCTCAATCACATGCGCAGCGCTTATGTGCAGAAGCGACTGGAATCGCTAGGCGTCAAGGCACCACAAAGGTATGTGGTCAACTTCTCGGATTTGAAAGAACTCGGCGATCAATCTCTTGCTAGCGAGCCTGTCCGCAACATATTGCCATTTCTTCTATTCACCATGTTGACCGTATCCATTATCTATCCGGCTCTTGATGTGATTACCGGAGAAAGAGAGCGGAATACGCTGCCACTACTTTTGATGTCACCGACCGACCGCCGCAGCATCATGTACGGCAAGTTCCTAGTCGTGTGTGTTATGGGGGCGGCGGCACTTTTGATCGGACTGCTCAGCATCTTCATTTTTATGCAAATCGGGACGAGTAGCGCATCCGACGATTTTATCGTCATGAGATTTCCAATCCAGGCGGTGGTCATGTGCGGTTTTGTCGCGCTGCCTTTGGTTGTGATTCTGTCTTCATTATCGATCTTGCTTGCGTCCTGGTGCAAAACGTTTCAACAAGGACAAGGCTATTTCGTCCCCTTCTTGTTCGTAGCGATGGGCGCTTCGTCTGTGTGCTCTTTGCCTGGGTTGAAACTTTCATCAGGAATAGCTCTTATTCCAGTCGTCAACATCGCTCTTTCGTTGAAAGAGGTTTTGAGCGGACAGTACGACTTTATCTGGTTAGCGGTATCGCTTTTGGTATCGATCGGTTTCGCCGTCTATGTCACTTACCTGGCATCGCATATACTGGACAGCGAAAGGTTGCTTTTCGGAGTGGCTGATTCCAGGCTGCGCAGGCGTCTTTCCGGCGACTTCGGTCCGGAAGTCGGTCTACTTGCGCTCACCGTTTTTCTGCTTATGTTTTACCTCGGTCAGACATTGCAGAGTTGGGACATCGTCGTAGGTAGTCTTATCACACAGGTAGTCGTCATTCTTCTGCCTGCTATCGTACTCCTTCGCCATCTGAAAATGTCGCTCGTCAAAACTATGAGCCTGGAGCGTCCGCGGCTGCTCTCCCTGCTTGGCGCTCTATTAATAACGCCTCTGTGCATTGTTGTTTCTATGCTCGTCTATAAGTTTCAGACAGGCATCGCCCCGGCTCCAGAGGCATTTACAACCATGTTTACCAGGCTCATAGTCGACAACGGCAAACCGCTCTGGCTCTGTCTAATCGGTATTGCAATCGCTCCGGGAATCTGTGAAGAGTTGCTCTTTCGCGGCGCCATCTTAGGTCTCCTGCGCCCGAGGTACAAGCCAATCCTTCTCTGTGTTCTTGTCGGCGTGCTGTTCGGACTTTTCCATATGAGCGTCTTTCGAGTACTGCCAACTGCAGTTTTGGGCATGTTGCTCACCGGCTTGGCAATTTGGACCGGCTCGATTTGGCCCTGCATGATCGTCCATATCGGTAACAATTCGTCGGCAATTCTTCTGTCCAAGTTCGGCAACGAGGAGATGCTTCTCAACTGGTGGCCTGTTCCGATCGTTGCCGGAGTGCTTGGACTTTTCCTGCTTTATCACTCAAGGGGATCGGCGCAGTATCAAAAGCCCGAAAAGCCTGAGGATGAGAAGATTTAAAAACTTTGATTGAAGAGTCGATAAACTAAATTTATTGGGCACATAGATAATGAAAGTTAACTTTCTTCAATGACCCGGTACTGTCACATTTGGTCAACCATGTCTACTGATGGCTCGGATAACGGTTACTATAACGCTGGCGGAGGCGCCGGGGGCATAAGCTATGCCGACCTCAACCCGCCTTCTACTATGACGACCAGCGATACCGAGAGCTCGCAGATGCAGCAGAAAGGCTCAGATTCACCTTCGGAGACAAAGTCTCCGTACGAAAGCCTCTCCCAGACCATTGCCGAGGCCTATCGTCCGTCAGCAGACATTAGTACTGTACAGGCTGATCCAGCCAGTTATCCGTATCCGGATTTGACACTGGTGGACCTTACTCATGATTCGAGCAATATAGTTGCCAGCGCAGGAAAAGATTCGTCGGGCGACGCCATCGATCGTGCCGGGACGGATTCTGTGCGTCCGGCTGAGACAGCTGACGATTTCAATAATATAGAGACGGGCGAAGCTGTGGATAGGGTTGCGTCCTTGTGTCCGAAGGACTCGGCCATTCCAGGCCAGCTGGATCTCACGCTTGAACGTCTGAAGAGGCTAGAGAGCACGGCTAGAGTCTCGTAGTCGAGGATTGTTAATTACATTGCCTCAAGACGCGGATATCCAGGTTCAATTGATTGCTCGTGCGATTGAAAAAGTTTTGCGCAGCGACGGCTGGGTAAACGGCACGAAGGTCTATGATCGCCGCCACCTGCGCAAGATCGCCGAATCGATGTCGCGCAAGTCTGCCGACCCCTCACGCTATGTTAATCAGGGCTTTCACAATACCAGCCTGACGCAGTGCATTCTAAGGCAGCAGCTAGAAGTCAATCCGGCTCAAGTAATGGAGATGATCGCGTCGCTGGTCACTTCGGGGAAAGCCTTCGTCGGTCAGGGGC
>JAIERK010000198.1 GCA_019746975.1 Candidatus Obscuribacterales bacterium | reverse complement strand
CCACGGCGGTTGCGCTTTGAACGCTAACAGGCAATAGTTTTAAAGCGACTTTTTTGCATAAAACCGTATCGAAGGCGCTTAAGATTCGTCCCATGCCGCCCTGACCGACAGCTTTGATTTCGCTGTATCTTGAGGTGACTTCTTTAGGCAGGGTGTCCTCTAATCGTGTTGCGTCGTTCATCGATTATTCCTAACCGTCCTGAGCATCAGGAGGCGATGGGTGTCTAACCTCGATGTTTCGAAAAGAGCTCTCCAGATCTTTTATAGCGGAGGGACTGAGTTGTTGGCAAAACTCGAGACCGACCCATCTGAGCGACTTCGCTCTTTTCAGTTTTGCCAGTCCCCGGTCCGTTATCGGATTGCTGGACAGATCGATTGTGTCGACGTTGAGATCGACTATTTTGTCGATATCATCATCAGTCAAGTTGAGTGCGCCTACGTACACGCTGCGCAAATACTTCAGTGACCTCAATGCGGATAGACCAGACGCCGTAACCTTCGTATCGCTGAGACCCAGGTGCAAGAGGTGCGGAAATGATTTTGCGATGTACTCGAGACAATAATCATTGACTCTGAGGTATCTCAACTCGAGACTGGTCAGATTCTTCGAAGGGCGCAACTGTAAAAGTCCTTCATTTGTGATGTTGGTCCCTTGTAGATCGAGCCAGCGAAGGTTAGCAAAGCTGTTGATCTTCTCAATTCCGCCATCCCCTACGCGGGCTTCTCGCAGCACGAGCCCTTCCAGTGGCAGACCCGCAATTTCAAGCATACCCTGGTCAGTGATCAACTTATTTCCTTGAAAGCTCAGATAAGTTATTCCGCTTCCCCGAAGACGTTTCAAATCCTCGTCTTCCACGTCTTTGTTTGCCTTGAAGAATTGTTGGTTTTGTTCAAACTCGACTTTGAATCCGTCAGGAATACGTTCGCCTGCCGGTTTGAGGCGTTGCGTTCTAGAAAGCCTCTTTGAAGAGTCGCTATCCCCGTCCAACCAAAACAACTTAGCAAATGCAAAGACTGTTCCGCCGATAATGATTAAGACAACCAGGGCGAGCAAAAAGCCTGGCACTTCTCCACGCGCTTCAGATTGTTCGCCTCTCTTCGTCTTGATATTCGGCTGAGAAAACTCCATGGAGTTTTTCACATCATTAATGCGGCTTGTAGAATCGGTGCTATTGGAGAGGTCCTCTAGCCTTCGGCAAACCTCCGCCATATTGGAGAATCGACTTTCCGGCTTGAACTCTAGTGCTTTCTTCGCGATTTTTTCCAGAGCTCTGGCGACGGCTTGCCCATCAGACCTTGGTAGCGCAGGCGGTGTTGCTTCCTGGCGCTGTCTGAGAAGCTCCACGACGTCATCGCTTGCGAATGGTACTGTGCCGGTCAGCATTTTCACAATCAAAAGACCGAGGCCATAAATGTCCGAGCGCTCATCTACAGCTTCGCCTCGTAGCTGCTCGGGACTCATGTAGAAAAGGCTTTTCGGATCTCCCGGTCTGGTCTTACGCCAGTCGGTTTCAGCTGTATTCAAGATTCTTGCTAGACTGAAATCGAGCACCTTTACATTGTTGTTTTCGTCCAACATGATGTTTTGGGGCTTCAAGTCGCGATGAATAATATTCTGGGTGTGCGCGTATTTGAGCGCCAATGACACATGGATTGCAATTTGAAGCGCTTGAGCCGGTCTCAGCGCGCCCTGTTTGGCTAGCAATTGCTCGAGATCGCTTCCCACGATATATTCCATCACCAGGTATGGTCTGTTTTCGCTAACACCGAAGTCGAGAATCTGAACCACATTTGGGTGGTTCAATTTGCTAATGGTTTTGGCCTCCTGCTGAAATCTGACTTCATCCAGCGCGTTGTCGAAATTGCTGGGCAACAGCTTGATTGCAATGCGCTTATTGAGCAGCGTATCCATGGCGCTCACAATAACGCCCACGCCGCCTCGTCCGATCAGCAGAAAATCGCTGTACCGCCACTTTAGCTCTCTCGGCATATTCAATTGCCCGGCTTTGTCGGTCATTAGAGGTCCCGAAGCTAACTGTGGTTTGAAACAAGAATTATGCCCAATTTAGGCTGCTATTTGCCAATGCAAAACTGGTTGAAGACTTCGTCGATTAGCTCTTCTGTGATTTCGTCGCCACAAGCCTCTGAGAGATTGTCTATAGCTGTTCTCAAGTCTGTCGCGATGCAGTCGTGCGGCATATTGTCGTTGATAGAATTTTGCACCTCGTCGAGCGATGATGCCGCCCTGAAGCAGAGCTCGGCCTGGCGTTGATTCAACGAGCCGCCTAGCTCTTGTAATTCATTGCCTTTCACCACGAAGGATTCGATTTTCTCCTGTAAAAGTTCGATGCCATGGCCGGTCAAAGCGGATATCGCCGATATGTCGATACAACTATCAAGCCTATATGAAGACAGGAAAGTATCAGGTGCGTGCCACTGCGTCGACCGCAATGATTCTATCAACGACTCCTCCGAAAGTCCGCAATCCATCGCTACCTGATTGAGCTTTTTTCCAAGACTGGGATTATCGAGGCTGTCGACTTTGTTTAACACCAGGATATACGATTGTGAGCCTATCAGGCTTAAGATCTCCTTCTCCTCGTCCCCCCAACCCTGGGTGATATCAAACAACAAGAGCACGAGATCGCTCTCTGCGATCGCACGCCCCGTTCGCTCAATGCCGATTTTTTCAACCTTGTCATCTGTGATTCTCACGCCGGCCGTATCAATGAGGCAGATCGGAATACCTTTGATTTCGAAGAGCTCTTCTATGGAATCTCTAGTCGTGCCGGGAATATCGGTGACGATTGCACGTTCGTAAGCAAGGATGCGATTGAGCAGACTCGATTTCCCGGCGTTGGGCCGACCGACGATCGAGAGTCTCAGACCGGCTCGCAGGAAACGTCCTGTTCGAGCCGTCTTCATCAGCCTCTCGAGCTCGCCCTTTGCTTCATTTACGACAGTGGTTATGTCGTCGAACGGAAGATCCCCCACCTCTTCTGGAAAATCTATGCCGGCAACCACTCTGGTAAGAAGATCAAGCAACCTCTTGCGTGTGCTCTTGATCTTCTCTCCAAGATGACCTTTTAGAGCAGACACAGAGAGGCGGCTCTGCCTTGTGGTGGGTGCCTGGATCAAATCGAGAACCGCTTCTGCCTGCGTTAGATCCATGCGACCTGATAGGAAGGCTCGCTTCGTGAATTCACCTCTCTGAGATAGACGGGCACCCAGCTTGATTGCCAGATCGAGCAGCTCCTTTTGAATAAGCGGATTGCCATGGCAGTTTAGTTCTACTATGTCCTCACCTGTATAAGTGATCGGACCTCTATTGGCGATCACAACCACTTCATCTATAACTTCGGCGCTTTCAGGGTCCCAGATGTATCCGTGCACAGCCTCATGGCTTCTTGATTCCCAATCGAGCGATTTAAATTGGTCCGGCGAGAGGGAAAATATTTTCCGGAGAATATTCAACGCCTCCGGACCTGAAATTCGAACTATGGCGATCGCTCCCGTGCCAGGCGGAGTCGAGATCGCCGCTATTGTGTCATCGCCCTGCATACTCTGTTTTTCCACACGTGTTTTTATTCGCCAAAAAAATTTCTTTGGAGAACCCCTTGAACTCTGACTATCACGATGCTATTCTCACACACGATTTTAGCCTTTTGAAGAAAAAGGCTATTACTTGTCTCTTGCAGATTTAGGAATGAATGCATGAACAAAGCAGAACTAGTTAACGAGATCGCGAAAGTCACAGGACAAACAAAACTCGACGTACACAATACAGTGGCCGCCATGTTGCACCATCTCACCGCAGCAATGGCAAAAGGCGAGCGTGTCACCCTTGTGGGCTTTGGAACATTCGAGCGTCGTCACAGACAGGCACGGATGGGTGTAAATCCTCAGAATCCTAACGAGAAGCTGAAAATTGCAGCCGCCCGCGTCCCTGTGTTCCGCGCTGGACAAGAGTTGAAGCAAATTGTCGACGGTAAAGCGAAAATTCCGGCACTGCCCAAGTCGGTGGAAGGATCTACAAAACCGAAGAAAGCTGCAGCTCCCAAAGCTAAAGCATCATCGAAGCCGGCTAAAAAGGCAGCTCCGAAGGCCAAAGCGAAAGCTAAGCCGGCCGCCAAGAAGTCGAAAGCGAAAAAACGTCGCTAAATCTCGACCATTAACTACATTAGCGAAGGGAAGGCGCATAGCGCTTTCCTTTTGTTCATTTTCAGGATAGCGCTTATTCGTTGTATAGCAGGTTGACCTAGCAGAAAGTCTGCGGTTGCGGCTGCTTGGGCGCGTAACCGTCGCAAGTTCAGTCGTTTCGATAACCGACGCGGTAGCGAATCAACACGATGCTCATGAAGTTATTGAAGACGTGAGCGATGACAGGCACCCAGAGCGAATGAAAATGCTCGACGCACAAGCCCAGTAGGATGCCGGCCGCTCCTGCCCAGAAGACGTAGAACAGGTAACGATTCCCCGTGTAATGAAACAAACCGAAGATAACGCTTGCCCAGATTAGACCCCATTGTTGTTGCACAACTCCTCTGAACAGAACCTCTTCGCAGAATCCTGAGACCAGCGCGATGAGAAGTATATCCGAAAGATTTACTTCGGCGAACATCGGCGACAATGTTTTTGAAACGAAGTCGGTGAAAAAATTGAGGAAGCTAAATCGGCTGGAGAGCGCCTTGGCAGTCAGACTAATGAGAAGACTGACTGTGCTCATCGACAGTCCGATCAAACAACCATAACCAAGATCGCGAGGCCACGAATCTAGTTTGAGCAAAGGCATCAAATCTATATGCGCCAACTGACACCAAATTGTGGCGACGAAAAGTAATACTGCCTCCACTATGAGGACTATATTGAGTACGTGAGAACGCTTATATGTCGCCAGCATTAGTTAAAACGATTTCCGGTTGGAGAACAGTGTTGTCTTTGACTCTGGCAAGCGCTACCGGCTTTTCATCGCAATAGACAATGTACAGCTCCTTGTCCAACGGTGGCAATCCCAGAGTAACCGTATCAAGAGCCTGTCCATGAGCCAGTTTTTTCGCGGACTCTGGCTGTAAATTAAGCGTGTCGAACGCGAGTGCCGCTTCCGGTGGCATCAATGCCTGCGGCAAAGCCCCTTTATCGCCTTGCAGCTGCTCGAGCCGGCTGGACTCTTCGACTCGGAAAGGACCGGACTGTTCGCGCAACAGCATCGAGAGTGCGCCGCCACAACCCAACATCGTACCGAGGTCTCGAGCGATTGAGCGGATGTATGTGCCCTTTGAGCAAGCGACACGAAATCTAGCAAATGGTGAAGTGTAACCTAAAAACTCAATCGAATAGATGGTTACTTGCCGCGCCTCGATTTCACTCGGTGTCTCTCCCTTCCGAGCCAACTCGTACATCTTCACGCCGCCTTTTTTAATTGCACTGTAGATAGGCGGAATCTGATGTTGTTGTCCGGTAAAAGTGGCTAGTGCATCTTTGACCTGGCCCTCGGTGATGTGTGACAGGTCTCGGCAGAGGCTCAAGGTTTTTCCTTCCGTGTCATCCGTGTCGGTAGCCAACCCAAGCTTGACTTCGGCCAGATAACATTTATCGTCGGTCAGATATTGCAGAAGTCGGCAGGCCTTGCCAATCGCCACCGCCATCACCCCTTCGGCTAGTGGATCGAGAGTACCACCATGGCCGATTTGTTTGATGCCGGAAATTTTCCTCAATCGATTGACGACATCATGTGAGGTTATGCCTTTTTCTTTATAGACATTGAGGAATCCGAGCACGAGCTTTTAGACTTCGCCGCGTTCGATTTTGCCGAGCAGCTCCGTGACTTTCGAGCCTCTCTCGAGAGATTTATCCAGTCTGAAGTGCAATTCCGGTGCAAAGCGCAAATGTAGTCTTCGGCAGATTTCGCCGCGGACCATTCCGGCTTTCTCTTTAAGCGCTTCCATTGTGCTCTTTTCGTCTTCCTCGCTACCGAGAACAGAGATGAATACTTTGCATGAGCGGATGTCCGCTGAGCATTCCACCTCAACGATGGATACAAGCCCTTTGATGCGATCATCCTTGATATCGCGCATCAGCATCGAAGCAAGCTCTCTTTTTATATTTTGCGAAACTCTGATCGCACGCTGGCCTTGCATAATTGCCTCCTCGCGAATGGATAGGAAATTAACCGCGCTTCACTTCTTGAATAATGAATGCGTTGACTTTGTCCCCTTCCTGCAGATCGCTGAATTTCTCGAAGCTCATACCGCATTCGAATCCTTGCGCCACTTCTTTGACATCGTCTTTGAAGCGTTTGAGCGTATCGATCTTTCCTTCATAAACAATCTGTCCGCTACGCTCGATGCGTGCGATGGAGTTGCGTTGAATCTTTCCGTCGAGCACCATGCAACCTGCGATGGCAAGTCCTTTACCGACCTTGAATATCACTCTGACTTCGGCGGTACCGATCTTGACCTCTTGCTTGATAGGCTCGAGGAGACCTTGCATTGCTTTAGTCAGGTCGTCAGTGATCTGATAAATCACATTGTAGGTTCTGATGTCGACTCCGTTGGCTTCCGCGACATTGCGTGCATTCGGGTCGGGCGATGAATTGAAGCCGATGATAATTGCTTCTGATGAGGTTGCCAGGTTGACGTCGTTCTCCGAGATTTCGCCTGATGCAGCACGAAGCACTCTTATCTGAACGAACTCGTCAGAAAGTTTGCGTACTGAGTCGGCAATTGCTTCAGCCGTACCTTGGACGTCAGCTTTGATGATAACGTTGAGCTCCTTGACCTCGCCCCGTTCGAGCAAGTCGTGAAGCGACTCGAGAGTAACATGGTGGGCGCGTCTTACTTCGGTATCGCGACGCTCTTCCAGAATGCTCTTCATGTCTTGAATATCTTCCACTACCTGGAAGACATCGCCTGCTTGCGGCACTTCATCCAGTCCGAGCACTTCTACCGGCATGGATGGACCGGCTGCCTTGACGCGATGACCGCGATCATCGAAGAGTGCTCTTACTCTGCCGCCGATCCTTCCGGCGACGATGTAATCACCTTCTCTCAGTGTGCCGCTCTGGACGAGAGCGGTTGCGACTGCGCCTTTTCCGCGAGAAAGCTCGGCTTCGACGATCACGCCTTGTGCGGCTCGATCGGGATTGGCTTTCAAGTCCTGCATGTCAGCTACAAGGATGATCATGTCGAGAAGTTCGTCCAGTCCGGTGCGCTTTCTAGCCGAGACGTTGACTGTTACGGTGTCTCCACCGAACACGTCAGGTAGAAGCTCGTGCTCCATGAGCTGTGAGAGCACTCTATCCGGATCTGCGTCTGCTTTGTCTATTTTGTTGACTGCCACGATGATAGGAACGCCGGCTGCTTTGGCGTGATCTATAGCCTCTATTGTCTGAGGCATGACGCCGTCATCCGCTGCGACGACAAGGATGGCGACATCGGTTACTCGCGCGCCACGAGCTCTCATCGCAGTGAATGCTTCGTGACCAGGTGTATCGAGAAATACGATCTGGCGAACGCCCTCTTCATGTTCGACTTCGACATGGTAGGCGCCAATGTGTTGAGTGATACCGCCGGCCTCGCCTTCGGTGAGCTTCAACTTTGTTTGACGAATCGCATCGAGCAAACTTGTTTTGCCGTGATCGACGTGACCCATGATAGTTACGACCGGGGGTCTCGTGATCAAATTGCTCTCGTCTTCATGTAAGAGACCGAGACGCTCGGCTTTCGCCATCTGATCTTCAGCCTTCTGCACCTCTTCGGTGAGAACTTCGTATTCCATCTCAGTGGCGAGTTCGCGTGCGAGCTCAGCTTCAACGAGTTGGTTGACCGTTCTCATCACGCCTTTCATGAACAAGCGCTTGATTACTTCTGTCGCCGGCGCGAGCATGCGATCGGCCAGTTCTTGCACCGTCAGACTGCCACCGATAGTGACGACTTTAGGAACTTCAACATTGGGAGCAGTCTGTTTTACCTTCTCGTCTTCCTTCTTCTGGTGACGCGTGGCATGCGAGTGCCGGCTGTGTGTCTTGG
>JAIERK010000064.1 GCA_019746975.1 Candidatus Obscuribacterales bacterium | reverse complement strand
AATCCATCCGAATATCTTAAGGACGTAATTCAAACCCTTTCCAAAAATCCGGCTGCAAATCTCGATCCACTGCTTCCTCACAACTAGAAGAAAAATCGCGAAAGGTCCGAAATTAATAGTTGTCAAATCACCCCAAGAGTCATTTGGCTCATTAGACAGAAAAGCTCTATTCATCAGCATTTCAAAATCGACGTGATGAAGCATAATTTCTATTTCCTTCCTCTGACATGCCCTCGGGAAAACCTCTTAACTTGGAGGGCACAGAAGACCTTAGCCGATCTCTCTTTGGGGACATGAATGGTGAATGCGAAAGAGCAATTCGGATCCATGATTCGGTTTCTTAGTATTCTCAACCTTCCTCATTTACGCTTGGTGGCTGCTGCGATACGAAAATAATGGGACGGAAACAAGCAACATGTCCGAGACGAACACAACACTTCGCACATCGTCGTCGCGATCTTGTTTGCTCAAATCTCAGGAGGTTGCAGCTACCACCAACAGATTCCCGAGACCGGCGATACAAGCGTACGCGTAGTTTTTTGAGAAGAGCGTGCCAGCTAGCGCAACTATCACAGAGGAATCGTTGACCACAAAGATTATCAAACGATCGGCGCGTTCGACGGATGCTTTGTATTATCCTTGGAGCGCCATAGGAAGGCTGGCCAAAAAATCACTTGAAGAAGACCATCTCTTCGAGCAAGTTTTTTCGAAGGAGCAATTGAAGCCTGCAAATATAATTTTCATTCAGAAGGTACAAGAGACTACGGACTTTATCCAGAAAGCGCGGACAGAGACCTTCAACAAAAAACTCCAGTTGTTTGCAGCTCAAGAAATATTTCTGCGGGAACCGTCATTGAACCTTCGGACCTAATAATCCGCAGGATTGAAGAGCGCAAGTGCCCTGCTGATGCGTTAGATGCATGATTCATACACATTCTTTCAATGTAAAATGTCCGAATGAGCCACCAATCAAGCCACCACGTACAGCAACGTCTCAAGTGGGTGCAGATGTACGACGAGACCGGAGATGCAGGACTGGTATGTCTTCGCTGCGGCATTTCTCGCCCAACTCTCCGATTGTGGTATCGGCGCTTTAAGGAACAGGGCATATCAGGGCTTGAGAGCCTTAGCCGTCGCCCAGCACGCTCGCCTGCGCGGAAGGTTTCAAAGATTGAGGAAGATTGGATTCTTGCCCTGCGCAAGCGGCGGCTGGGCGTACGGCGCATCAGGAGTGAACTGAAACGGAATCACGAATGTTCGTTGTCTTTAGCCACTATTCACAAGGTGTTAGTTAGACACAATCAAAACATTTTCGCAGCAAGGAAAATCAAGAAGAAAGGAAAACGGCGGTATCAGCGCCCGATTCCGGCGACAGAATTCAGATGGATGTTTGCAAGATTCGTCCTGGACTGTATCAATACAGCGCTATCGACGATTGCACAAGGTTCCGCATTTTGGCTCTCTATCCACGCAAGACAATTACCAATTCGGTTGCTTTTCTTGAGTATGTTCTCGATGAAATTCCATTTCCCATTCAGAGAATACAGAGCGACCGAGGTGGCGAATTCTTCGGACACGCATTCCAGCAAAAGCTGATGGATTACGCTATTAAGTTCCGCCCCATAAAACCTTCGTCACCGCATCTAAACGGAAAGGTTGAACGCTCGCAAAAGACTGATCTCGAAGAGTTCTGGGCAACGCTCGACCTAAATGATTCAAGTCTCGATTTGGCAAATCTACTTCGCGATTGGCAGAACTACTACAATCACGAACGACCTCACAGCTCTCTCGAGGACCAGACGCCCTGGGAAAAATTGCAGGACTTATTCATCAAAACGCCGCTCCATGAGGAGGTCGAGGCCATGTACGACGAATCCAAAGAACGGATTCAAGAACAGAAATAAAGCGTAGATCTTCAGCTAAGAAAATTGAAAGCATCTCTGTGAATCACATAGCTCAATTATGTTTCACGGCGAGACGTCTTTGGCGGATACATGGTTGTGCTGAGCAACTCCGCGTTTACATGGACAGAATTTCCGATCACTTCGTCCAGCTTCTCGTTATTGACACGATCGACTTTAGATAGACCGGATTTCTAAGTCATGCTCAGTCCTGGTACCGCACATGGTGTCAACTGAAACTAGATCTTGAGCTACTCAATTGATGTTGATCGCAAGTTAGTCAATCGCAAGGAAATTTGAGACATGCGATGCTCACAAAAACTCGACATGGTTTTGCATCGCTTCTCTGTCCATCACGGCATGAATTAGAGCCAGTGCTCTCACCAGTTGTCCAATGGAATACTTTCTCTCTGGACACCAAACTATTCCAGAGTTTTGTACTTGGCTCCGCGCCATAGCAAGAAAATCCGAATCAAATGTTACCAGGACCAATCCTTCTTTCCGGGTGTATTCGACTTGTTCTGAATCGGATAATCCACTACGTCCCAGTTCTTGGGCTGTCGAAACTTTGATCCCCTTCTGTTTGAGCCCGGCGGCAATCGCCGCGGGAATGTGCTCATCAAGAAGAAAACGAATCTGCTCAGGCACTTCGTTTGCCCGGCAGCTTTGACGGATATTCTTTCATCAGCTCCTGCGCAAGCGCGTCGTTTTGAGCAAAGTCAGCTTCAATTTCCTGTCGATTGTCAAAGTAGTATGTGAGAGCGGCATAAACATCGGCCAAGGTAATTCCAGGAAACATGGCAATGATTTCCTCAGCCGAGTAGTTTCGCATCTCATGCCAAACAACTATGTCCATGACTCGAACGCGATGGCCTCTGATGCAAGCTTTGCCTCCGCAAACTCCCGGCGTCTTTACAATGTGAGTTGGCTCCATGAGGTATGCCTGTCCTGATTTTCATTGTTACGAGTGACGAGCCTAAGTATACCACGGCTCTTGGAAGGGTGTGGGCAGCACGCAACCGCTAGCGCCAGCTCAGCTTATGGCGCTAAACTCTGTTTGACTGCGCCGTGACAATTTGTCGGTGCGAAACTCCCGATCGCGCAATTGCGTGCCACGGTTTTATTCGTGCGTTCCAAACATTTCAGGATGTTGCAGTAGAGCAATCAGCTCTCGAATCTGTCCTCACCGGATGGGAAGTCTCACAGGAGATCTTGAAACACCTGAATTGCTCAAGTTTCTTATCCATGCCTCATCAATTATGATTGTTTTCTGTGTGATATCATATATGGTGACAAAGGTTCAGCAAACAAATTGTCCCGTTGCCTACACTTGTTATATCGCATTTCAATTTGTCCGCGCGCACCAGTTTCGCAACCAAGATCGCATAGTCGATTGCAACGCTCGATACGCCGCTTGTCATCAGGCGTTTCGAGGCACTATCAAAAACACTGTCCTCATGTTCCGATAGAAATCAATTATCCGGGGTCAGGCAATAACACGCAAGTACCGTATGATTGTGCGGGACAAATTGCGGCGATTGTAGAGTTTGGTGGTGTCGCGACAAGCACAAGAATGTTCGTTTGCCACCGTGGTGAGATAGGTGAGGAGAGGAATGGCGTAGGAGGCCTAAGCAAGAGGTATTCTGGATTGGGTCAGGTCAGGTGGAGGGAACTTCAACTTATAGTGCTATGTCACCTTGTCGGGTTTCTGTTCCGCGATATAGCGCAAGCGGTCATGCACATCTTCGGGTGCCATCTCCTCGTCCGTGTCAGAGCTCGCTGTGCCAAGTAAGGCATCGAGATTACTATCAACATCCTCGTCGATATTTAAGCTTTCGTCAAAGTTATGTTGCCTTTCACACCAGTGCACCAATTATGGTGCACTGGTGTGACCATTGCAGACGCTACATATTCGCATCTGAACGCCCGTTTCCGTTCGTCCAATGGCGCCGTGCCACCGGATCGATTTTTTTAAATAAAAAAGGCTTTTTGCTGTGAGAATCTTTCATCTGAAGGTGATGTACTACTAGATTCATTTCCGGAGTCGATTGGTTCCTGTCCCTAGAACCGTTATAGGGCACGCCTGCGAAAATCGGACAATGGTTCACCGGATTGTAAACTTAGCATCCACCAATACGTCCCGAATGGCATGTAAGTGGACACATTCCGACCGAAAAATAAAATCGTAGCCATGAAATAAATCCATTCTCTTTTTTCCATGTTATCTCTGAAATTTATTCGCAATACAGATGAACTCAAAGACGCTGCCTGTGAGCTGCTATAGGAGTCTTCAATATAAGTTGGAAGCGGAAATAAAAACTGAATCTGCTAGTGAGGGTCCATAACTTTGACGCATGGGCAGATGTGTGCGCAGCTTGTGCAGCTCTTTTCCTCCTGCCAGTCGCTGAGGTCGCAACCCATCAGTTCCAGGAACCTGTCAGTTATCCGCTGCATTGGTTGTCTCAAATCGTCCGCTTGAAGCACAATGTAGCCATCCGTAGCATCCAGACCGGCAATATGATTCACAAGTTTCTTCACTATGTTCCGGGGCAGGCCCAGCCGTGCAGCCATGCTAATGAAGGTACGCCTGAGGTCATGAAGAACAAAATCGCAACCGCTTTCCCGAATGACTCGATCAACAACATCGCCGCAGTCGATAAGGTGGCTTTGTCCACTCTGCCCCGGAAAGACGTATGGCGAATTCAAGGTGTGGAGCTTTCTCTGCTTCAGAAGCAAGACCAGAAACTCACTTAGTGGCAGGCGATGCTCTTCGCCATTCTTCGCGATTTCCTGCCTTATCAGAATGGAGCGATCTTCCAAGTCAACATCCTTCCATTGAAGAGTTGCCGCTTCGTTCTTCCTCAGGCCGGTCAGGAGAACAAATAAAAGAAAGTCCCGCACCCTATGCTTAGTCAGTGACCTGACCACCTGATACCAGCTGCGCAGTTTTCCGTCTTGAATCACATTGCGGCGGCGACGCTCCTTGTGCCAGCCTCTGTTTTTTGTTAGCTTCCTCACAGGATTTGCGAGCAAGATTGGCAGTCCCGCCTGAGTTTCATAGTTGTCCATGGCAAAGTTAAGCAGACCCCCGACTAATCTTATTGCGCCGTTTGCCTGATATTCGCCTCCGCTTCCTTGTCGCGTTGACTTTGTCAATTCCTTGTGTCTGGTCTGAACCATTTCATAGGTAATCTTCGTGACTGGCATGTCCAGCCAATCCGAAACACATCTCTGCAATAGGCCTCTGTAGCTTCTAACGGTGTTCGGTTTCACTTTGCGAACTTCAAAGAAGTCGTCGGCAGCCTCGCGGAGCGTAATCGCATTCGATTCTGCCGTTGGGAGCTTGTTCTCAGCCATCTCTGCGAGAAATCGTTTTGCTTCCTTCCGAGCTTGCTGAGCGCTAAGCTCATCGTGATTGCCGATCGTCACTCTTCGAGTCTTCCCATCTACGCGGCATTCGACGATGTACGAGATGCAGCGAGGGGTTACTCTCAATCCAAAACCTTTTAAATCGCTATCGCGGAAAAATTTCTGACCGCGATCTGGCTTCCTGATATCACCTATTAGACTTTCTGTAATTCTGCTCGTGTGGCTCATCCTTATGGCACCCCAGTATGTAGGAATTCGTGTAGACAGAAATTCGACCTCGAAAACGATTGATATCGCGAAGTTCTTTAGTTCCTTGTCTTTCAAACATCATACATCGGACTTTCAAAAATGGGACGCAACCGAGCAACTAAGCCCTGCAAATGCTTGCTAGGCAATGATTTCAGGGCGCAGCCTGAGCTGCGTCACTTTCATGTTCCAAAGGACTTCAGCCTACATCTCACCTGCCACGCCACCGGTAATGGTGACATGAGGACGCATGGCGGTGTGATAATCGACAGAGGATTTCGTAAATCAAAATGGACAGACCTTGTGCCATTTTGGATTCGGCACTTGTAGCTCAAAAAATCTTTCCACTCAACTTGCGTCATTGTCCTTTTGTCGAGGGTGTGAAGTCAATGTCGACAGTTAAAACCGAGCGATACTGCGAAAAGCTTACTGTATAAGCTTCTACAGCTATCAGGCATCAGGCAGGGAATTCGAGCGCGCTACCGGAGTGCTAGTCTTGCACGGCTTTGAATCATTACAACTGAGCAAAGGATCTCAACTAGGAGCCTTGCTAATCGACAAAACATCTACTTTATTAACCGCTCCATCTGAAAACTCTATCCGGTTATTGTAGATCCTAATTAGGTCGGGTTTCCCAAACGATCCTAAGCCGCAACAGGTGTAGCCAGCCTCTTCAGAAACCTTCTCTTCGCCCGAATCCCCGTCACGATATCTTACGGTGTAACCGCTATCGCCCGTTATAAAGAAAAAGAAATGTCGTGATTCACCCGGAGAGAGTTCATTTAGCGAGTGGTGGCGACCACACACCGTGACGTCGCATTTAGGCAGGATTTGATTCGTAAAGTTGGTCACCCTGACCTCGCCTACGTTCGCACTTGCGAAAAAAGCTGCAGACACAATAGCGACGGCGAAAATAGACAATCCAACTGCGTCTCGGGTTCGCGCTTTCCATTGTCTGATTTTGTCTATTCGATTCTTCACATTATATCCTCGTTTATAGATGAGTTTGAAGCGAGCCAGAACGGAGTCTCTTAATACATTCTTGCACACAATCTCCCGAGCATGCAGCTTGCCTGCCTTGCCGATTGTTGTGTTGATCCATTGCTCGCTCATCAATCGGATTGGGAAAGGTAAACTCATATGCATTTGTAATGGTTTGGGCTAACGGAGAGCCAAGATGCTTAGACATTAGGCAAGACCAGATACAATGCCTGACCGCATCCTGCTCTCCATTGTGCGGTCCAGCCAGTCCCGAGGCTCTTGAGGCATCCCTTGCGGTGTTCGCATCGTTAGCCGCTACAAGAGTGATTCCAGCAATGACGAGCAGCGCAATTCCGACTCCAATTCCTAACGGTGACAATCCGCTCGGGTCTGTCATTGCGGTTGGATCGTTCAGAACATAGCAGTACGGATTCGGGCTTACGCCTTCACCCAGTGGGTCGCGACTTAGAAATCGACCGGACCCCGGGTTATAAACTCGAAAGAGAAGTAAGTTAAGCCCGGATCGTTCGTGTTCATAGTACCCAGCAAACTTAAGATTGCTGGCTGCAGCCTCAAATGTTTTTGTTGTTCTTCCAAATAAATCGAAAGAATAGTCTGATTTTACGACCCCAAGCACGTCGGATATACTCCGAGTAGACCGCAGATGATCACTGGTGAAAAAATAGCGTACCCCTGATAGCATCTGACCATGCTCAAAATACTGAGCCATCGTAGCTCCGGAACTATTTCTTTCCTCGCATCTTGTGCCTTTACTCCATACGAATTGCTTTGTGCTGGTCGTCGCTCCAGCGGAGACCTCGGCAAGCACTACGTTTTGTCCAAGCCCGTCATAAACTAGTTGGCTATTATTTCCACTCCCCGGATAAGTGATTTGTACCAGCCGATTTTCAGCATCCCATGAATAGGTGTTTACTCCATCGCTCGTCATGTTTCCGTTTTCATCATACGTCAGCGTCTTCGAGCCCATGCTTGTTGCCTTAACTGTGATGACGGAAGCACTCGATGTGGATGAGATGCCCAATGCTTGCATCGTGGTATTAGCATTGATGGCATTCTTCAATCCAGTTGCAATGCTGGTTGTGGTATCGCCGCCCTGCACAGTGTACGAGGCAGTCGACGGTCCACTCGCGAGCACCGGATTGTATGCCGATAGCGAGATTGTGTTTCCAGCGGTAGCGGATCCCCCGATTGTTAGAGTGGTATTACCATTAGTGTTATTGCCTGCGGAAATCGTCGCGGTTGCTCCAGCACTCGTGGAAGCGACGTAGTCGAGTCTATAGTATTGTTGCCGGCACCCAATCGAGGCTTGAACGAAAACTCCTGACCCCAGACCCGATCGAGGTTGATCTGAAAGGGGAGGTTTGGATCCAGATCTGCAAGCGATCGGCGTCAATGCAGCCTCTTATATGAATTCGGTTCGCATTCGCTCTGTGTCGG
>JAIERK010000229.1 GCA_019746975.1 Candidatus Obscuribacterales bacterium | reverse complement strand
CAGCCCGCCCGCGTCGGACCAGACGACTGACGCCGTATTGCCCGTCATGCCGGACCCGGCGCCCACACCTTCGCCAACATCTACTCTCGACCAACTCTATCCAGAACCTGCAGAAGTCACGCCGTATTCTTCGAGTACGTCGGACCCCTCACTTACTCCCAAGCAGCGAAAAGAATCAGAAACGGTTCAGCTGATGCCGGTTCCCTCCTCGGAGCTCCTTCCAATTGGAGGGGGTCGTCTTCCACCTATACGATTGGAAGCGACTTTTAACGAGGCTATTTCGTTGAAGAAGGTTCTTCACATCGCTTTGGAGAACAACCTACCTATTCGAATAAATCAGGCCGCCTTCGATGCCCGACGCTATAACTTCCTGGGCTCCCTCGGCAGATTTGCTCCGGACTTCACACTGGGTTATCGCGGGCAACAGATTGAGAATCAAGGCGCCACGACCAGCACGATCTTCACGACTTCGGCGACCGTCCGCTACCCTGTCTATCAAGGTGGACGAGTGCTGTACGGCGCCCTGTCCAATTACTACACAGCCAGAGCTTTCAAATACGCCTACTATGCCTCAGTCAATGACGCACTGCTGGCAGGTTACAGAGGATATTTCAACCTATTGCTCAATCAAACATTGCTGCAGATTCGGGTCAGATCGGTGGAACTATCCCGCTCGCAGCTCAAGCTCAACGAACAACTGAAAGAGGCGGGCGTCGGCACCAACTTTGCCGTCTACCAATCAAGAACTCAACTTGCACTGGACAAGCAAGCGCTGCTCCAACAGCAAGTGCTGGTTCGGCAAGCCGCGCTTGAGCTTGCACGCATCATCAACACCAGTATGGCTATCAACTTCATCCCGGAAGAAGCTACCGTAAGAGAACTGCGTCTGGTCAATCCGCAAACCGGGATCAACGAGTTTCTCGCTATTACATTCAAAAACAGACCGGAGCTCAAGCAATTCAACGATCTAAGGTTGGCGGCGAATAGAAACGTTCAAGTCGCACAGGCAAATCTCTACCCGACCTTCCAGTTCTTCACGTCCGTGACGAAGACCGAAAGCAGCAGTAGCGGCGGAGGTGGAGGTCTCGGTGGCTCGACCGTTATCATTCCGACTGGTGGCGGCAGTGGTGGCATCGGCGTAAGCGGCTCTGGAGGTCGTAGCGTAAGTGCCGGCTTTGATCTGAGCTGGACTTTGTCTGGTATGGGAATTCCAGATCTGGGCAATACGCTTTCCGCTCGTGCTCTTTCAAGGCAAGCGCTATTGCAGTCTAACGACCAGTATCTTACAGTAGTACAGGGAGTACGGGCTTCGTATTTGAATATGCTAACTGCAAAAGAACAAGTCGAAGTAGCAGCAGAGGCGCTTGTGTCCTCAGCCGAGCAACTCCGACTTGCCAATTTGAGAGTTACCTACGGTCAGGGTATCAACCTCGAATTGATTCAGGCACAACGGGATTACGTCACTGCACTGACTAATCACGCGCAAGCGATTATTAATTTCAACATCTCTCAGGCTCAGCTGCTCCGGGATACTGGGCAAATATCTATTGCTTCCCTCACGACAGAGTACCCTCAGCCGATCGGACTCAATCAGCAACTGCCCAACACCAACTAAGAAGGAACAACAGCCCGAACTTCCCGTCAGTATTCCCTACACAGTTTTTTTCGCTTAGAAGCCCATTTTAACAGGATGCTTTTGAGTTTCAAATGCAGCAGAAAACGCTCATTACCTCCTCCATAGTGAAATCGCGAACGACAAGATATGTTCGTATCGCAATGCTAGCGATCGTTCTTCTGCTTGCAGCGGCTGGTGCGTACTTCTACCATCAGCAATCGGAAAGCTCCACCAAGGTCAAGGAGCTCAAGAAGAACATCATCACCGTTAAGCGCGGTCCCGCCAAACTTTCCGTGATTGCTACCGGCTTGATAAAACCGGTTCGTGAAGTAAAGCTCAGTCCCAAACAGTCTGGGCTGCTCAAGGAGCTCTACGTCAAGCAAGGCGATTATGTAAAACAAGGTCAAGTGATCGCCATAATGGACGACAGTAATCTGCGAGGTCAGGTGGAGTCGGCAAAAGGCGCTTATCTCGCCAGTATGGCCAATGCCGACAAGATGATGCACGGAAATCGTCCACAAGAAGTCGCCGCAGCCCGCTACCAGGAGCTCAAGGCTGAAAAGGCCGTTCGTCAGGCCAAAGAAGGGATCAGTCGACTTCAAGCGCAACAGGAAGCGCTCAAAGCCCAACTAGCAAGAGATGAATCCTTCGCCAATCGACAGAGTATGCTCGCCGTCCAGGGCGCGGTTTCAGAACAAGCCAAGATCGATGCAGAAACAGCCGCCAGCATCACCCGCTCGCAGCTCGAAGCATCGAAGCGCGAGCGAGAACAAGCAGAACAGGGAATGGAGCAAAGTCAGGCTGAGCTTCAGATCATCAAAGAACAATACAACTTGATGCACGCCGGGTTCCGCCAGGAGGAGATCCGGGTGGCAAGACACAATTCGGATCAGTCGAAAGGGCAGCTCATGTATTCCCAGAGCCTGCTCAACGACACCATTATTCGCGCTCCATTCAGCGGAATAATCACGCAAAAATATACGGATGCCGGCGCCATCGTTACTCCAACGACATCGGCTGCCACCACATCAGCAACCTCGAGTTCCATAGTCGCCTTGTCAGGCAAGCTCGAATTAGTGGCTCAGGTAGCCGAATCCAACATTCCTAAAATCACGATCGGCCAGCCCGTTGAAATCACGGCAACAGCTTATCCGGATCGAATTTTCAAAGGACGAGTGACTCAGATCGCGCCGGCAGCAATTGTGACTCAGAATGTCACGACCTTCGAAGTGCATACAGACCTCGTCGACAATCAGAAGAACGAACTGCTCTCCGGAATGAATGTAAGTGCGAAATTTATTGTAGGCACCGTAGATGATGCCATAACCATTCCCACGGTGTGCGTCGTAACTCGTCGAGGGAAGACAGGAGTCTACATTCCCGGAGAGAATGGAGAGCCTGACTTCAAAGTCGTAAAGACAGGTCAGACTCTAGGAAGAGATATCATTGTTCTCGAAGGACTTGATGAGAAAGATCAAGTTTTTGAAGGGCTCTCCCGAGAGCAGATGAACAAGGAAGGCTTCGAAGGACGTCGTGGTGACAACCGTGGCGGGGGCTTAATAGGTGGTGGCGGCGGCGGTGGCAGAGGCATGGGACGTGGATTCCGCTAATGAACGGGTTCGAGCTTCTATCAGTAGCATGGCAAGGGATTCTCAGCAATCGCCTGCGCAGTGCGCTCACTGTTCTTGGAATTCTAATCGGGATCGCCGCGGTTATTACGCTGCTCGGTATAGGTCAAGGAGCCAAGCAAGAAGCTGAAGCGCAAGTACAAGCCCTCGGCGTCAATCTGATTTACATCAGACCAGGTCAGGTCGGCAACTTTGGCATCTCCATGGGACAGGGCACGGCTCCTACATTGACGTACGACGACGCCATCGCAATAAGAGACAACTGCAACGCGGTCAAAGAGGTAAGTGCTCAGTACAGCCAGAGCTTCCAAGTTCAATATGGTGAGCGAAACACAATGACCTCGGTCGTGGCGACCGAACCTAACTATCCAACGATAAGAAACTTTTTTGCAGATCGAGGTCGTTTTTTCACGGACACCGAGATGAAAGACAACGCTCGCGTCGCGGTGGTAGGCGATACCGTAGCCAACGACTTGATTGACGGCAACCCAGTCGGTAAGCAGCTTTTGATCAGAGGTGAGCTATTCGACATCGTCGGTGTTATGGAAAAGAAAGGGATGACTCAAGGCATGGACATGGATGACCAGATATTCATTCCATTAACCACAGGCTATGCCACTCTCTTTGGATTGAATCAGGTCACCGGTAAAACAGTGAGAAACATTCTTGCGCAGTCCGTAGATGGAGAGGATTGGCAGGCACAGTTTCAAATAACGAATCTATTACGTCGCAGACATAACATTCAAAATCCTGATGACGACGACTTCATGGTTAGAACCCAGGTCGACATCATGCAGACGGCGCAATCCATCACAGGCGTGTTCTCCTTGCTCCTTGGCGCGACGGCCGGCATCTCTCTGCTTGTCGGTGGCATCGGTATTATGAACATCATGCTCGTCTCCGTCACGGAGCGCACGCGCGAAATCGGTGTACGCAAAGCGCTTGGTGCAAAGTACGGTCAGATACTGGCACAGTTCATAATAGAAGCGGTGCTGATCTCCATGACCGGCGGAATTCTGGGAATTCTACTGGGTGTTTTCGGTTCACACTTTATTTCCAACATGGGCGAGTGGCCCACAGTGGTAACACCTTCATCGATCGTAATGGCCGTCTGTGTCTCGCTAGGAATTGGATTGTTCTTTGGTATCTATCCGGCAAGAAAGGCGGCAAAACTCGATCCCATCGTAGCGCTGCGTTCGGAGTAATGATCATGAACGTGATTGAGCTGGACAATGTTTGGAGAGTCTACAACGAAGGTGCTGAGCCAGTCTACGCGCTGCAAGGCGTGACCCTGAAGATCAAACCCGGGGAGTATCCGGCAATCGTCGGCACCTCCGGATCGGGGAAATCAACGCTGATGAATATCATCGGATGCCTGGATCGACCGACTAAGGGCACTTACCTACTCGACGGCATCGACATCAAAAGCCGCACCGATGACGAGCTTGCAGCTATCAGGAACAAGACTGTCGGTTTCGTCTTTCAACAATTCAACCTTCTGCCTAGCATGAGCGCTCTGAAAAATGTCATGCTTCCCCTTGTATACGCAGGAGTCCCAGGAAAAGAAAGAAAGGTACGAGCAGAGCTTGCGCTGGAAGAGGTTGGGCTGCAGAATAGGATGTCTCATCTCCCAAATGAATTGTCAGGTGGGCAGCAGCAGAGGGTCGCAATCGCACGGGCGATCGTCAACCGCCCCAGTATCCTCCTGGCGGATGAACCAACTGGCGCCTTAGACAGCGCGACAGCCAAAGAGATCATGGATCTTTTCGGAAGAATGGTGAATGAAGGTATGACTGTTATTCTCGTAACCCACGATCCGGAGACTGCCGGTCGAGCCAATCGAATCATCAAAGTGAGAGACGGAAAAATACTCGAAGATATAGCGATGGGACAGGTATCATGATTTTCGGTTCAGTTAACCAGTTTACTTTGAGAAAACAATTAGTGAGTATCGCGATCGCGTGCATGCTGTGGTCAATCACATGCGCTTGCGGGTGGGCTGCCGAAGAGCAGGGGAAGAGCGCCGGAAGCGAAGTAAAGACCCCTAACGCCGCGCAGGTAGACAACTCGGTCCTAAAAATAAGAGAAGATCCACTGGCGCCGACCACGATTCTGACAGGCTCTCTTACGAAGGAGGAGCTCGAGGGTCGAGTCACGATCAACGAAGACAAGAAAACCCTGACACTACATCTGGTGAATCGCGGTAAGCGAACTCTCGTATTCGGTGGAGACAACGCTGAGGTTCTATCACGATCAAGACCACAAAATGCAGAAGACTTTGACGAAGTGATGTCCCCACCGAAAAAATCCGAAATCGTCTCCGATTTGGTTGGTGTGGCTGGATCAATTCTGACCAATGGCGCCATTCCAACTGCATACGATTTCGGTCATGTTTATCAACCCGACGGTGCTCCGTTCTACGGAAAAGATCAGGACAGACGAAAGCTCGCCGAGCGACGCTTTGGGCAAAGGACTCTTTTCCCCGGAGAGTCGACGAGCGGAAAGCTATTCCTTCCGAACAACTGCTCTACTCCGGCTACACTCTCCATCCCAGTTTATGTACACCCGTCAGGTGAGTCGCTCGGCAATCTTCAATTACCAATCTCCACTGTGCAATAACACACAACGCATTGCCAGACGTTCAAAGAGTTGCATGCGTGCATCTGCGGACTGGTTCTCCCAATGGCTTAAACTGCCGCAATTGATTGTGAGTTCTCAACAGGCTCCGGATTGCTTCTTGCTCTTCGATAAAATTCCGAACAATATCTAGAGGCGTTATGCTAAAGTTCGTTTATCTAATACTTACCATCCAACAATTTGTGAATGAACGAGGAACGTGGAAGTCACCTCTTCAGTGAAGCGATCCGCAGTCTAGAAGACGGCAATCTCGATCGCGCCGAGGCGCTCTTCATAGATGTCTTGGACAATCTAGAAAAGCGTCATCACCATGCGATTTTATCACTCAAAAGTTTGGTCACGATTTCGACGGACAGAGGCGATTTCGACACAGCGATCGATTGGTCACTAAGACTTCTAGACGCACAGACAGGAGCACTCGGTCATACGCATGCCGACGTGTCCCGAACGGTCATGAACATCGCGACCATGTGCGAAACACAAGGCAGACCCGACATAGCCAGAGAAGTGAAGGAGCTGCATCAATACGCTCTTAGCGCTGACCGAGCTACTAAAGCGCAACAAGTGAAGACTCTTCGCGAAAGCCGCAAAACTGTGGAAGAGGAAACTCCAGCCGAAGCTGACTACGACGTAACGCGATTAACGCTTCAAGAGCTGGTCGCAAAATCGACTCATAACTTTTACGAGAAAATCGATACCGGTAAGGCTCCGTATGTGAGCATGATTTTTTTAGGGGTGCTGGGTATTTTCTTCGTCATGATTTTTGCATTGAAGCTGTGTTATTCGACCGAGCATAACGAACTGCTTTCATCGTCTCAACCACGCTTCAGTGCAGCTGACGATCGAATCAAAATTCAATTCGTCAGTCCAAGGATTGCCGAAGTTACCATAGATGATAAACGCAAACTCAAACTGCCATTCTCCTGCTATGGATACAATGCAATCGAGATCGCAGATCTGTTGATGTTGCTTCCGACTGAAAACGAGTATTGGCTCAAAAGAACACCGGACGGACTAATCGATCGAGCTGGAACCGAATTTTTCAGCGAGACGCACACCGACAGAGAGATATTGGCTCTCATGGCGAGCCTTCAAGTCAGCGCGGATAGTTATTACAAGCGCAACAAACTATATCCCGATTCGTTGAAGCAGCTCGGCGATTTTACGTATCGCAACCCATACACAAAGCGCATGGATTACCCCTTAATGCAGACCGTAGACATTCCTGGAAGGCTGAGCCCAGACAAGTATCTACAAACACTAAAGCGAGGTGCGCTCTGGGAAGACGAGCCAATCCTCTATCCCGGCTGTGTGAATATCTGCCATCTGTCAAGAAAGACTAACAGCAGCGTGCCAGAGTCGCTCGTTATTCAAGGCTGCAACAAACAAGGTCGATTTTTTCATAAAAGCGATGGCTCCCCTTATGTGGTTATCTGCGAGCGAGGGCTACCAGAAAAGACGCTTCCTCTGACGATGTTAGATCGCACCGGGCGCATTTGCCTTCTGGATATTCATCCAGCTTGGGCCAGGTTGGTACTACTGTTAATAATGTGCAGACACGGGATCTTTTTCAGTCTACTCGGCGCCGCATTCTTCTCCTTATCTGGAAGATTTGCTGGTGATACACCAAAGCGAGTGGCCATTGGGATTAGCGCGTTGCTATTCGGACTTGGCGCGGTCTGCCTTGTTGTCGCCTGGATTTAGAAATCATCTCAAAAAAATGTAGAGGTGGCGTCTGTACACTACGCCACCTCTACATCGTGATCAGTCCTGGGATCTATGCGGCTTCGGTGTCACCGTCTTCCTTGGCTTTGTCACCATCGGCGGCGACATCGTCACTGGAAGCTGCTGCCTCGTTATCTGATTCAGCTACAGCATCGGCGTTGTCTTCATCCGATTTTTCATCGCTACTGCTGGCACTGTCCGTGTCATCAGAAGACACTTCCATTTCGACAGTAGCGGCCTCGTCAGACGAAGATTCCGCTGAAGGCTCAGCGTTTTCTTCAGAACCACCTTCGCTTGCTGCTTCCGCTGCAGGCTCAGCGTTTTCTTCAGAACCACCTT